>REEU01000047.1 GCA_007694905.1 Gammaproteobacteria bacterium
TGCTGGCGCTCTACCACATGGTGAGCGGGACGCCGGTGGAGGATCTGCCGGGGCTCGACCAGCTTCTGAGACGGAGCGGGCTGACGGTGCCGGGGAAGATCAACCGGGCCGTGCTGGTGGGCACCTCGCGCGGCCCACAGGACGTGATCTCGCTGGAGGGCGGGCGGAAGATCCGCACCACTTGGGGCGAGCTGGCGTGGCAACTGGGCGGCGCCGAGGCGTTGGACATGTTGGCCGAGAACGACGAGCGCGGGATCGCACCGGGATCGAACCTGCTCGAGGCGCTGTTCAAGAAGTACTCGCCAGCGTTGATCCTGATCGACGAGTGGGTCGCCTATCTGCGCCAGATCTACAAGGTCGAGGGCCTGCCGTCCGGGTCGTTCGACGCGAACCTGTCCTTTGTCCAGTCGCTGACCGAGGCCGTGAAGGCCAGCCCCGGCGTGCTGCTGGTGGCCTCGCTGCCGGCCTCGCAGATCGAGGTCGGAGGCGAAGGCGGTCAGGAGGCGCTGGCGAGGCTCAAGCAGACCTTCAGCCGCGTGGAGTCATCCTGGCGCCCTGCCAGCCAGGAGGAAAGCTACGAGATCGTTCGTCGCCGCCTCTTCAAGGAAATCCCGGGCGACAAGTTCCATCACCGGGACAACACGCTGAAGCAGTTCGCCAAGCTTTACCGGGAGAACGCAAACGACTTCCCG
Source organism: Gammaproteobacteria bacterium (assembly GCA_007694905.1). GTDB lineage: Bacteria > Pseudomonadota > Gammaproteobacteria > Pseudomonadales > Azotimanducaceae > SLTB01. The sequence goes on from REEU01000047.1 coordinate 693, forward strand.
AACGGCTGCTCCGATGAGGATTACCGACGGAAACTCGAAAAGGCTTACCCGATCCACCCGGAGTTGTTCGATCAGCTCTACACGAGCTGGGGCTCTCTGGAGAAATTCCAGCGCACGCGCGGCGTGCTCCGCCTGATGGCGCAGGTGATCCACGAACTGTGGATGGGCAACGATCCGTCGGTGATGATCATGCCGGGGAGCGTCGCGATCAGCTCGGCGCGCGTCGAGCCCGAGCTGCTTCACTATCTCGACTCCAGCTGGCAATCGATCATCGCGGGCGACGTCGATGGTGTGACCTCGACGCCGTACAAGATCGACCAGTCGGCTCCGAACCTGAACCGCTATTCAGCGACGCGTCGCGTGGCGCGCGCCGTCTTCATGGGAACGGCCCCGACGCACGGTCAGGAGAACAAAGGGCTCGACGACAAGCAGATCAACCTCGGCGTTGTTCAGCCCGGCGAGCGCCCCGCCATCTTCGGCGACGCGCTGCGCCGTCTCGCGAACCAGGCCAAGTTCATGCACAGCGACCTTGGACGATACTGGTACTCGATGTCCGCCAGTCTCAATCGGCTGGCCGCGGACCGCGCGGCTCAGTTCGAAGAAGCGCTCGTCCTCCACGAAATCGACAAGGCGCTGGGCAGTTACATTAACGGCCTCGCAGACCGCGGCCACTTCGACGCCGTTCAGGTCGCCCCTGGCAGCTCGGCCGATATCCCCGACGAGCCTGGCGGTGTGCGTGCGGTGGTTTTGGGTGTGGCACATCCTCACACCGGTCGGGAGGGATCAGAGGCCTTGGCGGAGGCAAAGGACATCATGATGCAGCGCGGCAGTACCCCGCGCGTCTACCGCAACATGCTGGTCTGCCTCGCCGCCGAGCAACGGCAGCTGGACAATCTGAAAGCTGCCCAGCGTGCAGCTCTGGCATGGGCCGAGATTGTTCGGGAAACGAAGCGGCTCAACCTGACCCAGAGCGACAGCGCACTGGCCGAAGCGAAACTGAAAGAGGCAACCGAGACCCTGAAAACGCGGATGAAGGAAGCATGGTGCTATCTGATCTATCCGGTTCAGGAGAGTGCGCAGTCCGACGTCGAATGGATGTCAGCGAAGGTTCCGGCGCAGGACGGACTGCTGGCTCGCGCCAGCAAGAAGCTGGTCAGCGATCAGGGGATCTGGCCCGAGCTTGGCCCGGACAACTTGAACCGGCAGCTCGAGAAATACATCTGGAACGGGAAGCCGCACCTTCATCTCAAGGACTTGTGGGAGTATCTGAACCGGTACACCTACCTCCCCCGCGTCAAGAACAGATCCGTTCTCTCGAAGGCGGTGCACGCAGCCGTCAGCGGCATGCTTCCGGGCCCCTTCGCTTACGCAGAGCGTTGGGACGGGTCGAAAGAAACCTATGTGGGTCTGGCGATTTCTGGGGCTTCGAGCGCTCAAGTCGTCATCGACAGTGAGTCTGTCATCATCAAGCCAGATGTCGCGGAACAGCACCGGCAGAAGCAAACGGTAGCGTTGCCGGCGGCGGGTCCGGCACCTTCTGTTACGCAAGGGCCAGGCGCGCCAACTCCGCCCGCTCCGGGGGCGCCGGTTGGAACCCCGCCTGAGCAGCGGCCCACCCGTTTCCATGGGACAGTGATGATTTCGCCAGAACGCCCAGCACGCGATATTCATCAGGTCGTCGAAGCCATCATCGAGCAGCTCACCACGCTGCAGGGTGCCGATGTCTCTATCAAGCTCGAAATCGATGCGGAGGTGCCTGGTGGCCTCGACCGAGCAAAGGTTCGGACCTTGGTGGAGAACGCAACCACACTTGGGTTTGTCGACAAGTCGGTGAAGTGAACGGATGTCCTTCCGCTTCTGGCGCCGCATCCGGATAGCCCCCGGGGTCACGGTGAACCTGTCGAAGTCGACAGCCTCGCTGTCCTTCGGCC
>REEU01000004.1 GCA_007694905.1 Gammaproteobacteria bacterium
AAGGCGTGGCGGGCTCCACGTCGAGTGGGCGCAACACCGCCCAGAAGCCATACAGTGTGAAGCGTCAACTACCTTGGCCGGTTAGCGACAATTATCTTGGCCGGTGCCGCGATGGGCGTTCCGGTCACTTGTCTGGGTCGGTGAGCACCTCCTTGGTCGGTTCCATGGTTCGTTTTGCAGCGCTACGTCGACGGTAGCTTTCGACGTTCATCTCGAAGATCACGGCGTGATGAACCAGCCGGTCGATGGCAGCCACAGTCATGGCGGGGTCGGGAAAGATCCGGTCCCATTGACCGAAGGGCTGATTCGCCGTCACCAGCAAGGATCGCCGCTCGTAGCGTGCCGAGATCAACTCGAACAGCACACTGGTCTCCGCCTGGTCCTTCTCGACATACGACAGGTCGTCGAGGATCAACAGATCGAACTTGTCCAGTCGCTCGAGAGCGCCGGGCAGGTTCAATTCCTGTCGAGCTGTCTGCAGGCGCTGCACCAAGTCGGTGGTCCGGGTGAACAGCACGCGGTAACCGTGCTCCACCAGGGCGCGCCCCAGGGCTGCAGCGAGATGGCTCTTGCCGGCGCCTGGTGGGCCGAACAGCAGCACGTTCTGACCACTCGCCAACCATCGGTCCCCGGTCGCCAGCGCCTCGAGATGCGCCCGGCTGACCATGGGCACGGTGCCGAAGTCGAAGGCATCGAAGGACTTGCCGGCAGGGAGTTTGGCGGCGTCGAGGTGCCGTGCGATGCGGCGCTGCGCACGGTCGGCCACCTCCAACTCTGCCAACGTCGACAGCAGTCGATCAGCGGGCCAGCCCTCGGCGTCGGCCTGGGCCGCGAAGTCCGGCCATAAGCGCTTGATGGTCGGCAAGCGCAACGCCGTCAGCAGTTCCGGAAGCCGGGCAGCATCGGTCCGACTCATGCCCATCCCTCCTGCGTGGACAGCAGGGTGTCGTAGCTGGCGGCACTGGGCAGAACCACCTCGACCGTCGGCGGAGCCTGCTCACGCACGGTACCGAAGCGCTCGGTAAGCCGCGCCAGATCGGGTAACCGGCGGGCCTCCAAGGCTTCATCGAGAACCGCGGTCAAGACCCGCTCACAGGCTGATTCGTGGGCCAGGGACAGCAGACCCACCATGGTCCGGCAGGCCATGCCGACATCGAGTTCGGCCAGCAGCGCATCCCAAGTGCGTCGCCAGACATCGCCTGGCAGCAGGGCGTCGCGGTAGGACAGGTTCGCCAATGCCTGCGGCTTGCGTTTCAAGCTGTGGAGCACGTGCCGATAATCGATCACATGACCGCGCCGGCTTCGGCCTACCGGCCGCCCTCGCGAAAGCGTCAGAACAAGGGTGGTGCCCAAATAGCAAGCCAGCCGATCGTCATAGACGCGGACCTTCAAGCGATGACCGCGGAACTGCGAAGGGACCGTGTAGAAGACCCGGCGCAGGGTGAACCCGCTCGACGAGGTGACCTGGACGATGGCCTCCTCGAAGTCGTCAGTGCGCATCGATGGCAACTGCCGCAGCGCGGCCGACTCCGCTTTCACGGCTTCCCGTCGCCGGGCGTTGCGCCGACCGACCACCTCGGCGACGAAGCGGCGGTAGGCCGCAAGGTCCTCGAACTCGCGGCTACCACGCAACAACAGAGCCTGATCCAACGCCGTCTTCAAGTGGCCGTTGGGGCTCTCGACACTGCCGTTCTCGTGCGCTTCACCGCGGTTGTTGCGGCTCGGCTTCATACCGTAATGCGCACACAAGCTCTCGTAGCGTTGCGTCAGGTCTTCCGCTACGCCGACCTCGAGGTTGCGATAGGCCGCTGACAGTGAATCCGTACGGTGGATCTCCGGCACCCCTCCCAAGGCCCACAGCGCGTTCTGAAGGCCCTCTGCCAGGGCCACATAGCTCTCTCCGCCGACGATGACCTCGGCATGCTGCCACTGCGAAAAAGCCAGCGTGAAGTGGTAGAGCCGGTGTGCGAACGGCGCCCCGGCGATGCCGACGTCAAGGCCGGATGCATCGGTGAAGTCGGACAAGCCGAGCCGGCCCGGTGGATGGCCCTGGCGAAAAATAACGTCCTGAGCGGGGCCATGCTTGGCGCGCCAGATCCGCACCCGGCGCTCCAGCGTGCGGCGATGGCGCCGCCAGTCCACGTCGGGATCGAGGCGCTCGAGTTCCTCGAGCAGTGTGACGGCTTTCAGCCCGGGTGATCGCTTCAACAGCGGTTCGAGTTCGACCTCCCAGACAGCCTCAAGTGGATCTGTCCGGGTCAGCCAATCACGCGGGCGTCTCGACCGTGTCGACTCGCCCTGATCGACCCGTCGCGCCGTGCGCTCGCTGATCCCGGCGCGCGCCGCCGCCGTCTGTTGGGCTTCCTGTTTTCGATAGGTCATGTAACGTCGCCTCTGCTGGTCCGTGATGGGTTTTCCTGGCATTCCCCGCTCCGATTGGTCTCGAAGCTGGGGAGTGTCGCCCATCGCGGGCCAGCATCCACGCCAGCCTTTCAGAGGTCTTGGCGTGGCCGCTGAACCGGCCACCGTAGTTGTCGCTGACCGGTCACCGTAATTGTCGCTCTACAATACAGGCCGCGCCCGAAGGGAGCTTGGCTGCGGCCCGGACACTGCGTTGCACCT
>REEU01000121.1 GCA_007694905.1 Gammaproteobacteria bacterium
TCGGGGATGGTCTAATGATATTTTCCAAGTTTCGATGGTCTTTTGGTTCGTCTTTTATTCACCCTTCCCTGGAATAACTCAGCGCCCCCCCCCCCCCCCCCGTTGGCGGGCCTCTACGAAGATCAGTTCGTCGGACATCCTCTTTCTTCTAATGACGGCCACGATGCGCTGGACACTTGTCTCCTGGCGCATGGTGTCGTCTTGTCGGACAACCCGATTACCGAGCGCCGCGTGATGCGGACTGTGCGGGATCAATCCGTCACCATGGGGTCGAAATGCAAGTCAGGTCATGCGCGTTGAGCGTCTGTGTACCGGCCCATAGGTGCCGGCATGGATGCCTTGAGGTAATCCTCTCGACGCGTCGCTCTGACATCCGAATCGGCCACGAGGAGCACTGCACCCATGCCACGGCTAACCGATGAGTCTCAAATACCAGATGCGTACGTGAACTCAACGACAGATCTGCTGAAACGTCGCCTGCGCAAGCGCCATGTCTCCCTGGCCATGGTCGGTTCGCTCATGGCCATGGGCGCGGCCTGCAGCGGGCCGAATCCATGTGCGGTCAAGCGTGCGTGTTCTCCTTGTCGGCCAGGAGCGAGCATGCAGGCCCAGGGCTGCGCACCTCGCAATCCGTGCGCCACGAGAAGAACCTGCGCACCACGTGGCTGCGGTCCCTGTGCACCGAGACGCGGCTGTGGCCCCTGCGGGCCGCGTGGGTGTGGACCCTGTGGTCCTTGCGGGCCCTGCGGAGCAGCGGACGTGTCCGCCAGCGAATTCATGCGCCCGTCAGGATACTGCGGCCCAACGGCCCGCCCCAGCCGCGAACTGCGCTCGGAGGGCGCCCGGCTGTGGAATGACCCATCGATCGGCAGCAGTGGCCTGTCGTGCCAGTCCTGCCACATGAACAATGCCAACCTGAATCCGTCCTTCGCCAAGGCGTATCCGCACGAGGTTGCCATGCCGAAACAGATGGCGGGCGTGAGCCAGGTTCACGCGGACGAAATGGTGCAGTTCTGCATGGTGGTGCCCATGGAGTCGGAGCCGCTGGCCTGGGACTCCCGGCAACTGGCGGCGCTGACGGCCTACACCGTCTCGTTGCAGCAGGATTTCGAGCCCCCGTGTGCACCGGTGACAGGAGGCTGCGGTCCCTGCGGACCGATGCGCGGGTGTGGACCGTGCGCGCCGAAGCGTGGCTGTGGCCCCTGCGCACCGCGCGGCTGCGGACCCTGCGCCCCCCGAGGTTGTGGTCCATGCGCTCCGAGGAGTGGCTGCGGTGCATGCGGCGTATCGGGCACCAGTGCTTCGGCCCCGCAGGGCGGCATGAATTCCATGCCCGTCAAGCGCGCCGCCGGCTGAGTGTCTGAAGTGACGGAAGCAGCACCCTCTCCCAGCAGCGGTCAGGCAGGTTTCCAGCCTGTCGCGCCGGTGGGAGTGAGTGAACCAAAGGTCACGCTGGCGGGCCTTGCGCCCGAGGCAGTCGTCGCCATGCGCGAGGCGGCCCTGGAGGTCGCGGAGTGTCAGCGGGTGCTCACCAAGGCCGGCTTGAACGTGGTTGGCGAACTGCTGCGCGGTCACGACACGTTCTACGAAGACGACCACTATCCAACCGGGGATGTCTTCGATGGTGAGACGGGTAGTCAGTACTACTACCATGCCCACAGGGGGATCGAACTCGAGCATGGTCACTTCCACACGTTTTTGCGTGGGCGTGGCCTGCTCCGGGAGGGTGCCGATACCGTCGCCGCGGACGCCGACCGGGTTCCGGACGACGGTGATCTCGTCCATCTGGTCGGCGTGTCGATGGACCCCTGGGGTTTTCCCATGGGCATGTTCGCCACCAACCAATGGGTGACTGGCGAGAGCTGGCTGCCCGCCACGGAGCTCGAAGCACTACTTGGCCGCTTTTCCATCGACCACGCCTGGCCCTCCTGGCCCGTCAATCGCTGGATCACTGCCCTGATGGTGCTGTTCAGGCCGCAGGTGAGGGCGCTGCTGGCGCAGCGTGATCAGGTGGTTGCGGACTGGAGCGCTCGCGACGATGTGGTCGATGCCTTGCAGGACACCCGGCTCGAGCTCACGGGGTGGATCGCCATCGATGCGGCCGCGCAGATGGCACGACTCGATGCCGCTTACGACGAAGTTGGCTGGCCGCGAAGTCAGTCCAGGTAGTTGGCAAGAGTTGTCGCGTGGTTATCCAGCGCGCGCACCGAGTTGGATGGGTGGTCGCGGGCGCTGAATCGGCCTCGGGCATGACCAGCTCGGATCGATGCTGACGTAGTCACCGCGGTAGCTGCCGATATCATTGCGCCACAGCGCCTCCATCAGTGCGATCTTCTCCGCCATGATGGCGCCGGAATCGGCGATGTCGACGCCGTGAGGGATTGAAGGGTCATTGCGAGCCCCTTGCACAATGTCGAATGGGGCCAACGCTGATCCCGAGACGCATCGGCCGTAATTACGTCCAAGATACTCCGCTTCGCCTTGCAGTCGTTCGGGTCAGGGCGCTTATTACCCGTGAGGTCATTGCGGGCTGGCGGAAGCTGGGTAGCCTTCCATTGGATGACTGAGGGAGGGTAGTCATGCAGCGCCGCAACAGTTTCGGAACCCAGCTTCGCTATTGGCGCAAGGCGCGGGGCCTGACCCAGTTCGATGTGGCCATGACTTCGGGTTACTCGCAGCGTCACCTGAGCTTTCTGGAATCGGGGCGTTCGAACCCCAGTCGGGAAACGGTGATGGTGCTGGCCGAGACCCTTGGCGTACCCGTCCGCGAACGCAACGCGCTGCTCGATGCTGCTGGTTTTGCGCCCTTGTACTCCCAGGAACCATTGACCAGCGAGCACCTTGAGATCGTCCTCGGCGCAGTCCACGAAGTGCTTGCCAGCCATCGCCCCTTCCCGGCGCTGCTTGTGGATCGCGCCTGGAACACCTTCGCGCTCAACGAAACAGCCAACGTCCTGTTCAGTCAGTTCGTAGGCGGAGGAGATGCCTACCCCTCACTCGACGCCGTCAACGCGGTCCGCATTTGTCTGGATGATGCTGGACTGAAGCCCTTTATTCGTAACTGGCACGGATTCATGCGCGGCATTCTCGGGCAGCTCAAGACCGAGTTGCGCCGCGAGGTCGCGCATCAAGGCATCGCTGCGCTCATCGACGACATCCAGACAGCCCTGATGGCGTCGAAGGCCGACAGAGACGCCAGTCTGGCGGACGATTTTCCAGTCGTGCGCCTGCAGCTCGAACGGGACGGCATGCAGGTCTCATTGTTCACCATGATGAGCACCTTCAATCTGCCGTTGGACGCCACTGTTGCGGAACTCAGAATCGAGACATTTCTCCCGGCTGATGCGGCATCACGAGCTTTCCTCATGGCCCTCGATGAGTCAGTACACGGTGCGGGCAGTCAGCGTGCGATGAGTCCGACAGTCTGATCGTCGAGCGAAGGCGTTGCTCTGTGTGCCGGTATCTTTGGCGCTAGACTGCGTCTGCGCGGTATTCCTCGCGCGCTGTCTATAGAGTTGTGGGTTAGCAATGAACGAGGCACAACTGCCGGCCACGCTGGGTGGCGCCATCGGTACGGAGCCCATGTGGCTGCAGGCCTGGGTGATGGTGATGGTGCTTGTCCATCTCGCTGCCATCTTCTTCCTGGTCGGTCGTGAACAGCAACGCTGGCGAATCCGCATCGAACCCATCGCGATCATCGCGAGCTTCCTGATCGCTGCCTTCATCATGAGCTGGATGTACGATCGGATCGGTTATGTCCGTCTGCTCGGCCTCGCGCATTTGATCGCCTGGACACCCGTCTACGTCTGGGTCTTCCTGAGGCGGAAGCGATACCCCCTGGCTTCCGTTTACGGCAAGTACATTCATCTCTATCTCATCGTTGCCGGTATTGCCTTGATCATCGATGCGGTGGACGTGATCCGCCACCTTGCTGGTAACGGCGAGTTGTTCATGCGCTGGCAGTAACGATCTGCGGGATCAGCGCCATGACGCCCATCAGGGATGGCTCCGGTGGGTCAAGGAAAGCGACTCGATGGCCGCGCTCGGTCGCGACGTAGGCCCCATCGCCACAATCCGCTAACCTGACGCTGCGCTGTGGAGATGAACCTCGTGATGAAACGCGTTTCCGGTCTGCTCGCCTGCCTGGTCCATCCTCGCCGGCCCTGGCGCCTGCTCGTCTTGTTGCTGATGCCGCTGCCGGCCCTGACGGCTGGTCCGGACCCGAACACGAGCGCGACCAGCGCCGCAGCGCTGATCGCTGCGGCCGCGACGGTTTCCGAGTCAGAAGGAGCTGCACCCGGCAGCTTCTCCGTCACCGGAATCGACGCCCAGGTGGAAATCCTCATCGACCACTGGGGCATTCCCCACATCTACGCCGAGACCGAGCGGGACCTCTTCTTCGCTCAGGGCTGGAATGCGGCGCGGGACCGTCTTTTCCAGCTCGAGATCTGGCGCCGACAAGCCACCGGTACGGTGGCGGAGCTGCTCGGGCCGCGGGAGGTCGAGCGGGACCACGGGGCCCGCCTCCTCGCCTTTCGGGGCGACATGCAGGCCGAGATGCGCCACTACCATCCCCGGGGCGACGAGATCATTCCGGCCTTCGTGGAGGGGATCAACGCCTACATCCGGGCCACTCGGGAGCGCCCGAGCCTTCTGCCTCTGGAGTTCCGCCTCCTGGATACGGAGCCCGGATTCTGGACCCCGGAAGTGGTCGTCTCCCGCCATCAGGGGCTGCTCGGAAACGTGAGCACACAGCTCGCCTTGGGACGGGCCGTGCACCTGATCGGGCCGGACCAAGTGCGGCGCAGCCAACACTTCCACCCCCACCCGAACCCACCGGAGCTGACTCTCGACCCCGCGATCGATGGTGAGCATCTCCTGGAGCACGACATTCTGCGGCTCTACCGGGCGTATCGGAGCGCCATCACGTTCCAACCCGAGGACGTGGTCCCGGAGCACCGCGCCGACGCCGAAACGCACCGCGACCTGGCCGCTGTGGTCGCCGAGGAGCAGCGGATCCTGGAGGCCTGGGAGCGGGACGATCTCGGGAGCAACAACTGGGTGTTGTCGGGTCCGCTGACTCAGGACGACTACCCGCTCATGGTGAACGACCCGCACCGGGTGCAGCAGGCACCGGCCCTGCGCTACTGGGTCCACCTCCACGGTCCCGGTTGGAACGTCATCGGCGGTGGCGAGCCTGCGATCCCCGGCATCTCCATCGGCCACAACGGGACGGGGGCGTGGGGCCTCACCATCTTCCGTATGGACCACGAAGATCTGTTCGTGCTGGAGACGCACCCCGACGATCCCTTCCGCTACCGCTATCGGAACGGGTGGGAAGACATGGAAGTCAGGAGGGACATCATCGAGGTGCGTGGCGCCGACCCGGTGGAGGTGGAACTGGCCACCACCCGTCATGGCCCCGTGCTCTACCGGGATCCCGAGGCCCGCGTAGCCTACGCCCTGGGCGCGGCCTGGCGTGAAGTTGGCGGGGCACCGTACCTGTCCTCGCTGCGGATGAACCAGGCCCGGAGTTGGGAAGCGTTCAGGGAGGCGGTGACCTACAACCACATCCCCGCCGAGAACATGGTCTGGGCCGATCGGGAGGGCAACATCGGCTGGCAGGCCGGGGGAATCGCTCCCATCCGGCGCAACTTCAGCGGCCTGGTGCCCGTACCCGGCGACGGGCGCTACGAGTGGGACGGCTTTCTTCCCATCGAGGCACTCCCCCATGCGGTGAACCCGCCGGAGGGCTTCATCGCGACAGCCAACGCCAACCTCACCTCACCCTTCGACTATCCCCATCTGGACGAGGCCATTTACTACCTCTGGGCCGACCCGTTTCGCCAGGCCCGGATCCGGGAGGTCCTGTCGTCGGGGCGCCGCTTCAATCTGATGGACATGGTGGGGCTGCAGCACGACTACCTCTCCATCCCGGCCCGCACGCTGGTGCCCCTGCTGCGTCCCTTAAGCGCCGCCGATCCCCGGGTGGAAAACGCCCGGCGCCGGCTCCTGGACTGGGACTTCGTCTTGGCACCCGACTCGGTGGCGGCGGGGATCTGGGTGGCCATGGAGCGCAGGCTCCTGCTCCGTGGGGCCGAACTCCTGATCCCTGAGGTCGCGCGACCCCATCTGGATTTGGGCATGAAGCGGCTCATCGACTACCTGCTGGCCCCGCCCGCTGAGTTCACAGGGGTCGCCAGCGATGGGGTGGCGTCTCCGGCAGGGCCGGCTGTGGATCCCGTGGCAGGTCGGGACAACGTGCTTCTTGCCGCCCTGGCCGACGCCGTGGCCGAGCTTACGGATCGCCTCGGGCCGGATGTGGAGGCATGGCGATACGGCCAGGCCGACTACAAGCACGCCCTGCTGCGGCATCCCCTCTCGCCGGCGGTGTCAAAGGAGCTGCGGGCCAGACTCGATGCGGGACCGGCGCCGCGGGGTGGCAACAGCTACACCGTGGGCAACACCGGTTCCGGAAACAACCAGACCTCCGGCGCCTCCTTCCGCATCTTCGTGGACACCCGGGACTGGGATGCCACCCTGGGCATGAGCACGCCGGGCCAGGCCGGCGATCCAGACAGCCCGTTCTACCGGAACCTGTTCGAGCTCTGGGCGCAGGACCGGGTCTTCCCCGTCTTCTATTCCCGGGAGCGCGTCGAGGGGGTCACGGCGGAGCGGCTGTTGCTGACCCCTGATCGGGACTGAATGGCGGCTGTAGGCGCAGATACCGGCCGCTCCCGCCCCCGCCACAGCGGCGCGCGGGGTTCTCCGCACCCACTGGGCGCGGATGATCCTCAGTGCGCGGAAAGGGGGAATTACCGGGTCACGGTCGGCCTCCATTCCTCTGGTTTGGACGCTGCGCCGTGTTCCGCGTCGCGACAGTGTCGTTCAGTCTGAGGGCGCGGCTGTGCTTCGATCGAGCCCAGCGATGAATGTCTTCCAGCAGGACTCCGGAAGGCCACCACAAGGTTGAATGCTGATATGAAACCGATATCGATGTCGTTCCGCTTGGCGAAAGCTTCCGATCTCACCACGCTTGTCGCGATGCTCGCCGATGACGCGCTGGGAGCAACCCGTGAGATTGTCCAGGAAGAACCCGCGCAGTGTTATCGCGATGCGTTCGCGGCAATCGAATCTGACCCGAATCAGCAGTTGCTCATCGCTGAGAGCGCGGGCCGCATCGTCGGCTGTCTCCAGCTCAGCTTCATTCCGGGCCTGTCGCGACGCGGTGCGTGGCGAGGTCAGATCGAGAGTGTGCGGATCGCCTCCGATGCGCGCGGTGGCGGCTTGGGCAGGGTGATGCTCGATTACGCAATCAGCCTCTGCCGCGAGCGGGAATGCGCTGTGGTTCAACTCACCACCGACAAATCCCGGGCGCAAGCGCGACGCTTCTACGAACAGCTCGGGTTCGTCGCCAGCCACGAGGGGATGAAGCTCGACCTTGCGTCGGCTTGACTGAAGAGAAGTGCAGGGCTGGCCTGATTAGGGGAGCCATGCTTTGCCAGCCTGTGCTGACCTCCCGAAAAGCAGCGTGTGCGCCGCTCGTGAAAGGTGAGGTTCGTCCAATTGTCGGATGAGGGGGCGAACCGTTTTGTCACACAGAAGCAACATGTCGTCATACGCTGTGAGCAGGTGAAGAGAGACACCTGGCTCATGGGGAGCTCAGCTGGGAGCTGCTGCACACTCAGCGGTAGTCACCGGCATCGGTCACGACAAACAGAACCCAAGGGGACGCATCATGTACGTAAACAAGCTTGCACTGGGATGTGCGGGAATGCTTTTGGCTTTTCCCGCTATCGACGCCAAGGCTCAGGCGTCCGCGCATCGGGCGCAGCAGGACGTCATCGAAGAAATTGTCATTCTCGGGACCCGTTCGCCGGGTCGAACGGCAACCGATTCTCCGGTTCCGGTGGACGCACTCACGTCCGAAGCCATGCGGGACACCGGCCATACGGAAGTGGGGCGCATGCTGCAGTCGCTCGCACCTTCCTTCAATTTCTCCAGTTCCACCATCAGTGACGGTACGGATGCGCTGCGGCCGGCCACGTTGCGCGGCCTTGGACCGGACCAGACATTGGTTCTCGTCAACGGCAAACGTCGTCACGGCAGCGCGCTGGTACATGTGAACACCTCCGTTGGTCGCGGAACGGCCGGTACCGACATGAACGCGATTCCGGCCAGCGCCATCAAGCGGATTGAAGTGCTGCGTGACGGTGCAGCTGCCCAGTACGGTTCGGATGCCATCGCCGGTGTCATCAACATCGTGCTTCACGATCACGATGAGGGTGGTCGCCTGAACGCGCAGTACGGCGAGAACACGAAGGGTGACGGTGAGGCCATCGTGCTCAGCTGGAATCAGGGCATCCGGCTCTTCGACAATGGGTATCTCAACGCGACCATGGAGTACCGGGATCGCGGCCGGACCAATCGGGCGGGCCTGCAGGGTGACTGCATCTACGCGGGAACATGTACGCCGCTTCCCGACAGCAGCGGTAACCAGACCACCGATCCCCGCGAGATCAACTTCGATCGCCAGAGCTTCCGCATCGGTGATGCCGAGTCTGAGCAGTTCGCAGCGGTGCTGAACCTGGGCATTCCTCTGGTCGATGCAACCGAAATCTATGGCTTCGCGACCTACTCGACCCGGGCGAATACATCGGGTGGTTTCTATCGCAACGCCGGGTCGGCGACCCAGAATCCCCGCTTCACCTTCGACGGCACGCCGGTGAATGGCGGCATGGGTCAGTTTCCTGACGGATTCCTGCCGCTGATCAACACGGACATCGAGGACATCAGCGGCAATCTCGGTGTGCGCGGCGAACTGGCGAATGGCTGGAGCTGGGATTTCGGTGCCGGCTACGCAGTGAACACGTTCGACTTCATCATCAGCAACTCGCTGAATGCGTCGCTCGTCTCGCTGATCGGCAGCAGCCCCACCCGGGCCCGTGCGGGTGATCTGGAACTCACCCAGTTCACTCTGGACTTCGACGCGTTCCGCGACATGGATTGGGGCTCCATTGCCTTCGGTGCATCCTATCGCGACGACGGCTACGAGCTGAATCCGGGCGAACTGCTGTCCTTCGCCGACTTCAATCCCGATGTGGCCAACCCCGCCGCGCCTCCTGGTGCCGCCGGCATCCAGGTTTTCCCGGGCTTCCGTCCCGAGAATCAGGTCGACGAGAGTCGTGACTCCTTCGCGCTGTATCTCGACCTCGAATATGACGCCATTGATCGCTGGCTGCTCAACGGTGCAATACGCTTCGAGGACTACAGCGATTTCGGCAGCACCTTCAATGCCAAGGGTGCCGTGGCCTTCCAGGCCACCGACGCGCTGCGGCTGCGTGGCTCCATCAGCACCGGCTTCCGCGCGCCGTCGCTGCAGCAGCAGTTCTTCAACTCCACCAGCACGCAGTTCGTGACGGATCCGGATACGGGTGAAAGCGTTCCCCAGGAGCGCGGCACCTTCCGTAATGACAGTGCCGTGGCCCAGGCGCTCGGCATTCCGGAGCTGGAGGAGGAGACGGCCCGGAACATCAGCGTCGGGTTCGTATTCCAGCCCTTGCCGGATTGGACGATCACGGCGGACTACTACAACATCGAAATCGACGACCGCATCGTGATCAGTGGTGCCATCGGCACGGGTCTCGACCCGGCGCTCGACGAAGCCCTGGCATCAGCCAACGCGAACTCCGCGCAGTTCTTCCTCAATGCTGCCGACACGACCACTGAAGGTGTGGATCTCGTCATCAGCCACGATCGGGAATTTTTTGGCGGTGATCTGCAGCTGTCCCTTGCGGCCAACTTCACCGATACCGATATCGACAGGGTGCGCCCGCCTGAGGCATTGGCCAATGTGCCGGGCATTGGTGAACTCGTGTTCACCAGTCAGGACCGGTCGATTCTCGAGGAGTGGCAGCCGAAGGATCGTGTCAATCTCACCGGGGTCTGGTCCAGTGGACCCATCGGTGTGACGCTTGCCCTCAACCGTTACGGCAAGTACACGGTCGAGGAGGGCGGCCCCACGCGGCAGACCTTCAGCGCCAAGCATCTCGTGGACGTGCAAGTCCGCTATGCATTCGACAACGGCGTGATGATTCGGGTCGGAGGCAACAACATCTTCGGCACCACACCCGACCGGAACGAAATCGGTCAGGCACGTGGCGGCAGGATCGTCGATGGCGACGGTAACGTGATCGTCGATTCTCCTGGTGTCTTCCGCTTCTCCCGCCGTTCCGCTCCGTTCGGATTCAACGGCACCCATCTCTACGCTTCCCTGAGCTGGGATTTCTGATCGAGCCGCTCAGCCTGCCGGTGCCCATGCGGCGCCGGCAGGAATTTCTGCAGGGAGGGGACAGGCGCAGCGGTCTGCAATCCCTTTGTGCGGAGCGCTCGGCAGCGGCCAGCAGTGGATCGACGGCGGCAAGAGTCCTTGCTGCCATGTGCTGTGGCCGGCCACTGGGGTGTTGGTCATCCCTGACGCTTCATCTCACCGGGTCTGCGTTGCTCCTACGCTTCGACTGTCAGCTCGGTGTCGATCGCTTCCCGCATTGCAGCCATCGTGGCGCGTCGCAATCGTTGCTTGGCGACGAGATGGGACGGCCGATGCACGTTCTTCAGTGCATCGATGGCTTCCGAAATCCGTTGCTCGATCTGCTCGCCGGGCACCACCGCATCGACGAAGCCCGCGATGAGCGCATCTTCCGGCTCGAACATCTCGCCGAGCGTGACCGTTCGGCTCAGCCAGGCTGGATGTACCCGGCTGCGGGCGAGCTCGATGGCGAAGCTTGGCGGTGCGATACCAATGGCAACCTCGTTCAGTCCCATCTTGTAGGGTCCCTCGGCGCAGATCCGAACATCGCAGGCCAGCAACAGAAACGTTCCCATGGGATACGCATGTCCTGCCATGACGCTGAGGGTCGGTTTGGGGAAGGACAGCAGGCGCAGCGCAAGCTCGGCACCTGCCCGCACCATCGCTGCGCTCTGCTGAGTGTCGTTCGCTGCAAGGACCTTCAGGTCAAAGCCGGCGGAGAAGATACCGGGCAAACCTGAACAGAGCAGAACCAGGTCAGCCTCGTTCGCCGCCCTATCAAGGGCTTCGTCGAGATCCGAAAGCATTGCAAGGGACATGACGTTCACCTTGCCGTCGTTCATGGTAATCCGGGCTACGCCCCGATCGAGTTCGTAAGCAACGCTCTCTGACATGGAATTTTCCTTCACCTGGACAGGCATGTTTGATCAGCTGTTGCGGCAGCCTCGGAGTCCGAATTAGACTAGTCAACATAATTTCGGGAAACTCTGAGTTTGCGAGATACTCCCTTGGCACGCAGGCAGAAGCACCGCCAACCGGTAATCGATGCCTCCGTTACGCTGTTCCGTCGGCGCGGCTACGCCGCTACCGGCCTCAACGACATCGTGGAAGCCAGCGGTGCGCCGAAAGGATCGCTGTACCACTACTTCCCCGGTGGGAAGGCTTCCATTGCCGTTGCGGCGGTGGAAGAGGCCGGGCGCCGAGTCTGCGAGACGCTTCGGGAACTCGCTGGTGGCAAAGGCTCCGCCGGAACCCTCATCCGGGCTCATGCAGAACTCCTGGCCCGATGGATGGCGAGTTCGGGATTCAAGGATGGGTGCCCGATAACCACCGTGCTGCTCGAGCTTGCGCCGGCAAACCGTGCTGTCGCCGAGGCAGGAAGAAAGGCGTACGCCGATCGTCTGGCCATCCTGCGTGACCGATTGGTAGCCGATGGGCATTCTGAGGATCGCGCGCAACGTCTGGCCAGTCTCTGCACCTCTGCACTCCAGGGTGCGCTGATCGAGTCGCGTGTTCAGCGCAGCGGCAAACCACTCGAAATCGCTGCGCAGGAGTTGGCGACCATGCTTGACGGAATCGACATCCGTGGTATCTGAGTGAATGGGTCCTCGCTGGGGATCGTCTCTGACGATTTCCAACAGACCTGACCCGAACCGTGCATCCAGGCTGCATCCTGGAGCTGAGAATGGGCACGGATCTTCACCCGGTGCCCATGCGGCGCCGGCAGGCGTTTCAGCAGGGATACGGCAACAGCCGCGCCATCCGCGCGTCGACCTCTCTGTGGGAAGCCTGGTCACTCGCGGTCGATGCGGTCGCGGCCATGCGCCGAATGATCTCCGGGAAGTCGCGGTCCACCCCGAATGCGAGCAATGGCAGCATGACCGGCGCGAGCAGCCACGGTTTCGGCTCCAGTTCCCACCACACCCTGACCTCGGCGCCTTCACCGCGGGGAAGGACTTCCCACCCCCCGAGCATGCTCGTTGCTGGAAAGGGAAAGTCGGGATCCTCAGCGACAAAGCGCACATCGAAACCGCGTCCCGGTTCGAAGCGCGTGCATTCCTCGCCCCACCGTTTCCCGGCATGGTCCTCACACACGCGAACGGCGCCGACGCCGGGTGGCCGATCCTCGAGAATCTCGGAAGATCTCAAGCTCGGCATGTAGCGCTGGATTTCGCCGAGTCGACTGATCACGTTCCACATGGCCTGGGCGGGGACGTCGACCCCCACCGAGACGCAATGCCGGTAGCTCGACCCTTGCGTCCCACGATGCGCCCTGCCGATCCCCCAAAGCTGCCATGCGCCGAATACCAGGACCACAGCCGCGACAGCGAGCAGCAGCGCGATTCCAGTCGCGGACAGCAGGTTGGGAAAGGCCAGCAGCACGAGCAGCGTGCCCATGACCCAGAGCAGGTCGGCGAAGCTCGCGTAGAGGGCACGCCAGGTGAGCAGCCGCGGGCGGGTTGCCTGATGGAGGAGGTCTGCCGCGAAGGCGGTCAGGCCGACGCCAATCGCCCGCAGAAGCAGAGTCGCCTCGATCCCCAGCCAGCTTGCGACGAGTTCAGGTCGAGCCAGCAGCACCATGGCGCAGCTCAGCGAGAAAGCTGCATTCGCTGCCAGCGCGATGCGTAGCGGCCGAGTTTGAGGAGCGGTCATCGAAACCTCCCGGTGTACATGGATGACAGGTCGCCACATCCTTGCAGGGCGGTGCGCCGTGGAGAATTACCTCGCATGTCATGGCCAAGGCACGAGACGCAGCCTCAGGCAGGATTGGCATGCGTCCTGCTTGGTTTGTCATTCCGTACAGACGCGTTCACCTGGGCGCTTTGGCGCCGGGGCTGTCATTCGATTGGAGTGCGCAATGAAGAGATTGAGTCTGCTCGTCACCATCCTCGTGTGGCTCTGCGCCGGACCGGCAACCGCCCAGAGCCTGGAGGGATTCGAGGGCGCTTTCCCGGATACGATGAAAGCGTCCTACAACGTTCAGGTGAAGATGCGCGATGGCGTTCATCTTTCCACGGACGTCTACTTGCCGGAACCGGAGGGACAGTTTCCTACGCTTCTGGTTCGCGACATGTACTCCAATGGTTCGAATGCCCTGCGGCAGCGGTACGCCCGTTTCGCCACGGCGAACGGTTACGCTTTTGTTTTCCAATCTGTTCGCGGTCGCTACGACTCGGAAGGCAAGTGGTACCCCTACTTTCAGGAGATCGACGACGGTGACGACACGCTCACGTGGATTGCGGAGCAGCCCTGGTCCAACGCGCGTGTGGGCATGTTCGGCTCCTCCTACCTGGGTTCCGTGCAGTGGCTGGCGGCGCTGAGTGGAAATCCGGCGCTGCAGGCCATCGCGCCGGCCGTCAGCCCGGGGAACTACTACCGGGATGTCGCCTATCCTGGAGGCGCATTCTCGCTGCTGTCGAGGGCGCGCTGGGGCATTGGCCTGTCCGGCAGCCGCACCAATATGACTTATCCCATCGATTGGGTGTCCGCGGTCGACCATCTGCCGCTGGAGACGCTCGCGAGCAGCGTCGGTTTCGACGTTCCTCACTTTCAGGATTGGCTGAATCACCCGACCTACGATGACTATTGGAAACCACTGAACCTGGAGGCACGGGCGCCGGAAATGTCCGTTCCCGCCTTGAACATCGGCGGCTGGTACGACGTTTTCCAGCGCAGCACCATCGGCAGCTATCAGACCATGCGCGAGGAGGCCGCGACCTCTGAGGCGCGCGAGGGGCAGCGGTTGCTTGTCGGACCCTGGACCCATGGCTGGAACCAGGGCACGACGATCGGTGACCTGGATTTTGGAGCGGACTCTCAAATTGCCGTCGAGCCGCTGCTGCTCGAGTGGTTCGACCACTGGCTCAAGGATGGTCCGCCGCCGCAAGCCGCTGCCATCCGTATCTTCGTCATGGGCGAGAATGTCTGGCGCGATGAGCCGCAGTGGCCACTGGCCGACACCCGTTACACGTCGTTCTATCTGCACTCGGACGGAGGGCTTTCGGAAACGTCGCCTGCCGTTGGCGCGGGACCCCTCGAGTACACCTATGACCCAGCGGATCCGGTTCCAACACTGGGCGGCAACATCATGGATCCGAGTCTGCGTGGTCCTCATGATCAGGGCCCACTGGACGATCGGGCGGACATCCTGCGGTTCACGACGCAGCCTTTCGATCAACCCACCGAGATCACCGGCCCGATTCGCGCGGAGATCTACGCTGCCAGCAGTGCTCCGGATACCGACTTCATGGCCAAGCTGGTGGTGCTGCGGCCAGACGGAACATCTTTCAACCTGGTCGACGGTGTGATCCGGGCGCGCTTCCGGGAAGGTTTCGAGGCAGAGAAGCTCATCGAGCCGGACGAAATCTACCGCTACGAGATCGACCTCTGGGCGACGAGCTATCTCATTGCGCCGGGAGAGCGACTGCGTATCGACATCACCAGCAGTAACTTCCCGCGCTTGGCCAGAAACCTCAACACAGGTGCCGAGTTTGCGCGGACCAGCGAGTTCGAGGTCGCGCGCCAGCAGATTCATGCCAGTGCTGCACATCCATCCCGCGTGATTCTGCCCGTTGTCCCGCGTGGCTAATCCAACGGGTTGGCTGACCTCATGCGGTGATCACCATTGGTGTGCATGGCTTCGATGACGTCGGGTCGTACGCGCTCGATCAG
Organism: Gammaproteobacteria bacterium; assembly: GCA_007694905.1. Classification (GTDB taxonomy): domain Bacteria; phylum Pseudomonadota; class Gammaproteobacteria; order Pseudomonadales; family Azotimanducaceae; genus SLTB01. Next base: position 14,981 of record REEU01000121.1, read on the forward strand.
ACGTGGGATCCCGAGCAGAAGCACCACCAGCAGCACCCCGCCCAATGCGGCCCAGTAGGGATCGATGGTCAGCGTCATGCCCGCAACGACGAACAGCGCCGTCATGGGCACCATGCCGATGGCGGTTGCCAGCAGGAAGGCGCGCGCGGACATGGCCGTCAGGCCGGCGCCACGAAGCTCTTCCGCCAACGCCTGGGGCTGCAGCAGTTGGCCCGTATCGAACCACCACAGTACGCAGGATGCCAGGACGACACCCGTCAGCAGCGCTCCTCCCAGCCATCCGTAACGCAACATGGATCAGAACGTGGCGATGTAGGCGCTGACGTCGGTGACGGCCTGATCGTCCGGAAGTGCGGCTGCCATGGGCGCCATCAGGGCGCCATAGGTATCCCGTTCGCCACCGCGAATCCCGTTACGAAAGTGGCGGAGCTGCCGTTCCAGATACCAGGGAAACTGGCCAGCCAGTCGCGGCGCGTTCATCGCTGCGTTGCCCTGACCTTGCGCGCCATGGCAGGTCTGGCAGGTCCGATACAGGCTGCGACCACGCTCCACGTCGGCCTCCTGGCTGAGCGCGACGTTTGGTGCTGCGAAAGCCGTGGTCGCGACCACGGCCAGGCCCAGCAGCGACTTCAGCGGGAGGCTCATGGCGTTCATCCGTTCGCTTCCTTCGGCAGATTGACGGTCCAGAGCGTGTCCGCGTCCCGCAGCATATACAGCGCAAAGCAGGCGGCCAGCATGGGCCAGGCGGCGAAGAAGAGCAGATTGTTGAACGCGTCGAGATACTGTTGCCAGCTCGATAGGGTCGAGACGCCGTGCAGCAGGAAGATCGCCCCGTAGGTCCAGCGCTTGTAGGCGCCGGCCACGAATGCGAGCACCAGGATGAGCTGCAAGGCACCGATGACGTAGAACGCCGTCGCACCGAGACCACCGATGAGATAGAAGTGTTCCCACACCCTGGCGGCGTGCTCCGGCGCCACGAACTTATCCAGCGTCCACATGATCATGACGATGAAAACACCGAGGCGCAGCGCGAGCAGTGCCTTGGGCAGGCGCTCGGCGACGCTGGGGTCGATGCGTGTTTCGAGAGTTGTATCAGTCATTCAGAGTTCTCCGTAAATGGGACTGCGCTATGGCTGCATGTTCGCAGGGTCGCCGTGAACCTGCCTGCCGGATTGTCGGACACGTCAGAACCGATAGCTGAGCTGCCCGTAGACGAAGCGTCCGTCGGCACCGGCCGGTGACAGCACGTCGAAGGCGAAGTTGCCGCCAAAATCCAGATTCTCGCTGCTGCGATCGGACGTGGCGTCGATTACGTTGTCGGCCCCCAGCGTGAGACCCAGGCCCGACTCCATGCTGTAGCTTGCGGCAACGTCGAACAGGGTTTCCGAGCCGAAGCGTTGCCGGGCGAAGCCGCGGTCACGGACCACGCTGCTGAAGTGGCGGCTGCGGGTCACCAGCTGCCAGCCAGACTGTTCCCAGGTGGCACTCAGGACCGCGTTGTGCTTCGGACTGGCGTTCGTCAGCACGTTGCGGGCGCCGGACTCGATCAGGTTCAGGCCGGGATCGATGGCCAACAGGGTTTCGCTTGGGGTATCGACGCGGCGGATCTCCGTGGTGGCGTAGGTGTAGGCCGCATTGACGGCGAGGTTGCCTCCGGCGACGGACGTGATCCAGTTTGCTGCGACTTCCACGCCCTCGGTGCGGGTGTCGATGGCATTGGTGAAGAAGTTGACCGAGCGGACGCCGGCACCACCGGGAAGATCCTGTACCAGATCGATCAGGGCGGGGCTCTGCAGGCTCTCCGACACGGTGATGCGGTCGTCCACGTCGATGCGGAAGGCATCGACGGTGAGGCTCAGCTCGGGCGTGATGCGCAAGGCGGCGCCGAGGCTGTAGTTGCGCGAAGTCTCCTCCTCGAGATTGGTCAATCCAAGTGCTTCACCGATGGCCGAATCGGCCCGGACCAGGCGCGAGGAGATGCGCTCGAAGGTCTCCCGGTCGAAGGTGTTGTCGCTGCGCGACCAGGCTATCTGGCTCAGGGTCGGTGCCCGAAAACTGTTCGACACCGAGCCGCGCAGCGACACCTGCCGACTGACGTCGTAGCGTCCTGCCAGCTTGCCCGACCAGGTGCTGCCGAAGTCGTCATAGTACTCGTAGCGGCCGGCCACGCTGGCGAAGAGGCGGTCCGTCAGCTGGCTCGACAGGTCCACATAGGCGCTGCCGACGTGGCGGGAGCGTCTCGCCGCGTCAGCCGGTGTGAGGCCCTTCGCGCCCTGGGCGCCGATATCCGGTCCACCCACCAGCGTCTCGAAATCGATCGTCGTGCCATCGGCAAGGGTGACGTCACGATCGAAGCGGAAGTCGCCGGCTTCGAAGGATGCCGGATCGCCGGGCGTACTCCGAAAGCGCTCGTAACGCCATGCCACCCCGGTCGCCAGGATGATCGTCTGCCGGGCGATTTCCAGCTGACGCAGACCGTCGACTTCCACCTCGACCTGGTCGAAGCGGAACGTCCCCGAGTGAAAGTGCGTAGGGCTGTCCGGGCCAAGTGAAGGATTGAGTGAATTGCGGACGCCGAAATCGAATTCGTTGCGGCCGAAACTGATGCTGCTGTCGACGTTCCAGGCGTCCACCAGCAAGCGGCCACCGCCGGTCACCGCAAAGTCGAGATTCTCGCCGGTGGTCTCGGGCTGGGTGCCGTCGGGAAACAGCTCACGTACGTTCTGGTTGGAGTCCGGGTGCCGGAACAGCACCGCGCCGCGGGTGTCGCTGGATGCGAGGGTACCGAAGGCGTAGAGCTCGCCGGGACCGACAGCACGCTCGGAATTGAACCAGAGCTTGAATTCCTCCACAGCCGGGTCGCCGGACCGGTTGCTGCGCTGACCGGCGAAAGCGAGGTTGTCTGCGGTCTGGGGTGCGACGAAGGCTGGTACCCGATTCACCCCGGCCCGGTTGGTGATGCTGCGATCCCGGTACTCGGCGCCGAAGCGCAGGAAGCCGTCGTCGCCAAGGGTGATGCCGTTCTGTCCGCTCAGTGTAAAAGTGCCGCCGTCGGTGATGGTCGTGTTCAACGGACTGAAGTCGGTGTGGTGTGTGCCGTAGCCGACCTCGATCTGTCCGCCCTCGCTGGCATCCTCGAGGACGATGTTGATCACGCCCGCAATGGCATCCGAACCGTACTGGGCGCTGGCGCCGTCGCGGAGGATCTCCACCCGTTTCACGGCCGTGGCCGGAATGCTGTTGAAATCGAAGGCATTGGTGCCTTTGCCGAAGGTGGTGTTGTCGTTGACGACGGCAGAGGGGTGGCGACGCGTGCCGTTGACTAAGACGAGCACCTGATCCGGGCCCATGTTGCGCAGTCGTGCGGCGCGCAGATGGTCGGAGGTAACGGAGTTGGACTGGCGCGGAAAGCTGAAGGATGGAGCAAGCGTCGCCAGGGCCTCGCCGAGTTCGTTGCCCGCTGCGTAGGTGCTGCGCAGCGCTTCGCTGCGGAACACGTCCACGGGAACAACCGAGTCGAGTACGCTGCGTTCGCCGCCGCGGGTGCCGAGTACCACCAGTTCTTCGATGGTGGGTTCCACCGCAAAAGCAGGTGCGGATGCGGCCATCAGGGCCATGGCGGCAAGCATCGGGCGGGACTTGGTGACTCTACGTGGCGCGCTGCGGCGAAGGGTGCGAGTGTCGACTGCGGGCATTACGGTGATCTCCTGGCTGTAGGGTTGGGATGCTGCATGGTTGGTCGCGGGAAGGCCGGTTTTCTTGCAGGCGCTCGTGTCCGACAACTCGACAAACGGAGAGGTGGGCGGCTGGCAATGCCGCGTGGAACACGAAGGATGTTGGCGAATACGGTTGCGGTGAGGGTCAGCCCGAACAACACCATGATGATGGCGCTTGGGAACAGCTACTGGTTACTGAATGTCGCAAAGCGCATGAAGTCCGGTCGCTGTTCTCAGACTTGCCCGGGCGCCTGGGCCGGCCTTTCAGTTCATGAGATAAGGAAGGGGTGTAGCGTCACGCTGTCCGCATTGTGGGCTCTGTGGCTCCCAGGAAGTCACGCGCCGCCGCCATCACGATGCTTCCCGGGATTCCAGCCCTGGGTCTGCAGATGCTCCGTGGCGAAGTCGAGTGCCCCATCTTCGATGGGGGTCCCCATGGAGTCGTTCCAGCGATTAAGAAAACCGAACAGGGAAACAACGCCGAGGATCTCGACGATCTCGCCCTCATCCCAGTGCGCTTGAAGCCGCTCGCTGATCTCCTCGGTGACGTCGTTGGGTACGCTGGCGGCGGCCAGGGCGAAGTCCAGCGCTGCGCGTTCGGCGTCGGAATACAGGGGATTCGTTCGATACTCCCATAGGGCTTCGAGCCGTTCTTCCGACAGACCGAAGCGAACGGCCGCCAGGCCGGTATGGGCCTGGCAGTAGCGGCAGCCCGCGGTGAGGCTCGCCATGTAGCCGATCAGTCGCTTCAGCTCGCTGGTGACTCGTCCATGGTTATCCATCACCGCCCGATTCAGTTCGATGAACGCTCGCGCAATGTCGGGTCGGCGCTGCATGGTGAGAACACTGTTGGGAGTGAATCCCAGCGTTGTTTCGAAGAATCGGCTGAGTTGCAGCAGCTTGGGGTCGGTGGCGTCCAGTGGGGGCACAAGCGGCATAGAAGTCGTCCTGCGGACAGGGTGCGTTGGTGGAGCACGGATTCCTCCTGATGCAGCCTGCTTGCAGCGAGTCTGAATTCAAGAGAGATCTTCACGCAGTTTCCTGGCGATACGCTCGCGAGCCTGTTTCGAGAGCGTGGCGTCAGCGACGAAGCCCCGGCGGAGACGAAGTTGATCCGTGGCGCGCCGCAGTACAGCGACGTGTCGGGCGTAACGCAGACAGAGCCGGCACATCATCAGGTGCATGTAGAATGCCACCTTCTCCCGCAGGGTCAGGTCCCGGTCCAAGCGCTCGGACGCCAGACGCGAGACTTCCTTGCAGCTCAGCATGACTCGGTCTCCCCGGCGCCGGCTTGGAACCAGTGCTCCGTCAGGCAGTCCCGCAGACTCATCCGCGCGCGGGACAGAATCACGAACAGGTTGTTGGCCGTACCGATCGCGAGCGCTGCACAGATCTCATCGGTTTCCAGGCCGTGAAGTTCACGCAGTCTGAACGCTTCTCCCGACCGCTGCGGCAAGGCATCGATGCAGCGCTCCAGGGTGGCGAAGAAGGCGTCCTGCTGCAGTGCGCCATCCGGGTTGCTCCAGGCTGGCACCGCCTCCTGCCATCGGCCACGGGAATTGAAGTGCTCGCTCTCGACGTCTGGATCCGTGGCGAAGTCCGTGGCGACTTCACGATCGCGGATGCGCAGGTGGTCGATGACCTTGTGCTTCAGGATGCCGATCAGCCAGGTGCGCTCCTGCGCGTTCCCTGAGTAGCGATCACGGGACTGCAGTGCCGCGATCAGAGTGTCTTGGACGAGGTCCTCGGCCTTGGATGGATCACCGGTGCGCAGCAGCGCGAAGCGATAGAGACTGTCGCCATGCTCGTCGAGCCAGGTTTCTGGGTCTGACAGCACTCGCTTCATTGCAGCATGACCGGGTGGCGTGGACCAGGCGCCTATCCTACCGCGCCGATAAGCGCTGCGCAGTGCAAGACCACTACGCCATGGCGTAGCGGTCTTGAGGGCGATGCTCATCGCGGAGCTCATCGGCTGCCTTCCGGGAGTGCCTCCACGCTGTTGTGGCGACCGCCGCGACGCCAGGCGTGGTAGCGGGCCACCCAGGCCAGCAAACGCTGGGGAACCCGCGCCTTCTTCCACTCGCCGGCCGTGTACTTGTTGGCTTCCGTCCAGGTCGGATAGACGTGGATCGTGGACAGCAGCTTGTTCATGCCGAGGCCATGGCGGATAGCCGTGACGTACTCGGAGATCAGCTCTCCAGCATGATGACCGACAATGGTTGCACCGAGAATGCGGTCCTTGCCGGGGACGGTCAGGACTTTGATGAAACCGGCATCGGCACCATCGGCGATGGCACGATCGAGTTCCGCGAGATCGTAGGTGGTCACGTCGTAGTCGATGCCGTGGATCCTGGCATCCTGTTCGTTGAGTCCCACGCGGGCCACTTCGGGGTCGATGAACGTGCTCCAGGGGAGCGCGGAGTAATCGACGCGGAACTTCTTGAAGGTCCCGAACAGCGCATTCACCGCCGCGTGCCAGGCCTGATGGGCGGCAGCGTGGGTAAACTGATACGGACCGGCGACATCACCGACCGCGAAGATGTTCGGATAGTTGGTGCGCAGGAAGTCGTCGACCGCAATGGTGCCGTTTCCGTTCAGTTCGACGCCGAGTTCCTCCAGCCCGAACCCCTTTACGTTGGCCTTGCGCCCGACGGCCACCAGCAACTCGTCGAATTCGATCAGCTCGCTGCCCTCGGCCGTCTCGACGTTGATCCATTTGAGTCCCCCGTCCTGATGCACGGAGGTCGCCTGGGCGCCCAGCCGAACGTCGATACCCTCGTTGCGGAAGCGCTCGTACACCGCGCTCGAGACCTCTGCGTCTTCCCTCGGGAGCAGGCGATCACCCATCTCGATCTGGACCACCTGGCTGCCGAGGCGGGAAAAGGCCTGGGCGAGTTCGCTGCCGATGGGGCCACCACCGAGGACGGCTAGTCGCTTGGGGAGTTTGCGCAGCTGCCACAGCGAATCCGATGTCAGGTAGCCGACCTTGTCGAGTCCTGGAATTGGCGGCACGAAAGGCCGGGCGCCGGTGGCGACGACGATGTTGCGGGTTGTCAGTTCGCGGCCATCCACTTCGACAGACCAGGGCGACGTAATCCGCGCATAGCCCTTGATCACGTCCACGCCGAGGCCCTCGTAGCGCTCCACGGAGTCGTGCGGTTCCACTTTGGTGATGGCCGCCTGTACACGCTCCATCACCGCTGGAAAGTCCACGCTGACGTCCCCTCCGTTGACGCCGAAGTCAGCGGCGTGGCGCAGCTCATGAGCAGCTTTGGCACTGCGGATCAGCGCCTTGGAGGGTACGCAGCCCGTGTTGAGGCAGTCGCCGCCCATGCGGTCCGCCTCGATCAACGTCACTTCGGCTTTCACAGCGGCGGCGATGTAGGCGCTCACGAGGCCACCTGAGCCCGCACCGATCACCACCATGTCGCGATCGAAGCGGCTAGGTCTGGTGAAGCCCTGGCCGGATTTGCGCGACTGCAGGAACTGCAGCGCCTTGCGTGCGATCAGCGGAAACAGGCCGAGCGCGGCGAAGGACGCGATCAGCGTCGGGGACAGCAGTCCGCCCAGGGAGTCGATGGCGGCGAGTTGGGTGCCCGCATTCACGTAGACGACAGTTCCCGCGAGCATCCCGACCTGGCTGACCCAGTAGAACGTCCAGGTCCGCATGGGAATGAGGCCCATCACGAGATTGATAGCGAAGAACGGAAAGGCCGGTACCAGCCGCAGGCCGAAAAGATAGAACGCACCATCCTTCTCCACGCCTTCGTTGATCTTCTTCAGGTGGCCCCCAAAACGCTGCTGAACCACGTCATGGAACAGGAACCGGGAGGCCAGAAAGGCCAGCGTCGCGCCCAGGGTGGATGCGAACGACACGAGGATGGTGCCGGTGACCAGCCCGAACAGCGCACCCGCGGCGAGCGTCATAATGGCGGCGCCCGGCAGTGACAGGGCAGTGACGCCCACGTAGATCGCGAAGAACGCAGCGAGCGTCTCCAGCGGGCGCGATGCATAAACCTCGGCGAACAGCGTCTGCTGTTCGCGCAGAAATTCCAGGCTCAGATACTGGCCGAGATCGAAGGCGAAGAACGCGGCGATGGCGGCCGCGATCACGCTGATGAGAATCAGTTTGCTTGATTGCATGGGACTCACCTTGCTGCAAGTGGTTCAAGTTGCGGATGGACGCGTGGCCATCACGTGCTTGCAGGGTGAGTCGATCGGGAGAGGGAAAACTTACGCCTGCCGTGAAATTGTCTCGCAGCAGGCTCGGCGGGAAGGAAAAGAAACGGTGCAGCAGCAGGTGGGGGCTACTGCTGCACCGGAAACACGGACTCCACCGGGGAATCGTTAGAGCCGTGCCCGAAAGGTTGCGCCCACGGTCCGTGGCGCTTCGATGAACGAAGCACGGGCAGGTGTATCCTGGCTGCCGACTCCTCTCAAGGAGACGTTGAACGTGTTGTTGGTTGTCTGCTTGTCGGTCAGGTTGTTGCCCCAGAGCTCCACGGACCAGCGGGCATCCTCCGGGCCGAAACCAAGCCGGGCATTGACCTTGGCGTTGGCGCCCTGGAAAGGAATCTCCCGAGGGTTGCCACTGACCGGATCTACGAGCTGGGTGCTGGTGCGCCGCTTGGATTCGGCCCGGACGTTGGTGTGGGCGAACCAGATCAGGTCGGTTCCGGGAATCCGGTCTTGCCAGGTCAGGCCGAGAACACCGACCCAGTCCGATGCATTGGTGAGCCGGTTGCCGCATAGGGCCGATACGGTTGCGTTCCCTTCGAGACCAGCGTCGCAATCGCTCGGATACTTCGCGTCCAGGTAGGTGACGCCGAAGCTCAAGTCGAGCTGATCCATAGGTGCAGCCTGGATCTCGAGCTCCACTCCCTTGCTCTCCGCTTTCGGCACGTTGAAGGTCACGAACTGAACCCCGGTGAACTCCAGTACCTGGAAGTCCTCGATGTCCTGATAGAAAAGTGCCGTGTTGACGCGCACGCGCCGATCGAACAGCTCCGTCTTCAGACCGACCTCCCAGGAGTCGATGGTCTCCGAATCGAAGCGCGGATCCGCCGGGCTGCCGTCAGCGGTGATCGCTGCAGCGGTGGGATCGAGGTTGAAGCCGCCAGCCTTGAAGCCGTGGGTGAAGCTGGCGTAGCCCATCGTGTCGTTCGTGAAGCGGTACACACCACGCACGGTCCAAACGAGTTCGTCATCGCTGAAGTTGAGGTCGAATTCGCTCGGCAGCCCGGACTGGCCGGTGTCCGCGGGTGTCACGAACGGGAAGCAGGTGAAGCCTGCAGTGATCGCGCCAGCCCCTGCAGCGGCATTGACCACCTCCTGAGGTAATCCGGCCGCAGCCGCGTTGGCTGGAACGGCCTGGGAGTTGGCGCGTGCGTTGAGGCAGGCCGCAGAATTGTTGCTCAGGGACTGCTCGAAAGAGCCGTCCTTGTCCTCGTCCACCCAGCGCAACCCGAATACGAGGTCGAAATCGTCGGTGACCCGGAACGTATTGTGGGTGAAGATCGACCAGCTGCGGCTCGTCTGATTGAAGGAGTTGTTCGCGAAGGAACCGAATGGATCGACGCCGCCGGTGAACGCGAGCGCCGGGTTCGTCGGATCTGCGCCGTGGATGGCGCCGAACGGCGTACCGTCGGCGAGCTCGACCCCGAATCCGGACAAGGCCTCGAAGACCGCCTGCATCTGCACCGGATCCTCCGCCAGGCCGAAGAGGTTGGCGCTGGTGTTACGGCTGAAGTCGGCGCCAAGGCCAAGGCCCTGACCTTCGACGATGTCCTCCCACATGAAGAAGCCGCCGACCATCCACTGCAGGCGATCAGTATCGCCGGCAAAGCGCAGCTCGTGGGTCGTGGTCTCGATCTCGTCGAAGGTCTTCTGTCCCCCGGCCACCTCAGGGCGCACGGAGAACACGTCAGTGCCGACAAAATCGGAGAACTGCACAGAAGTGGCATCGAAATAGCGGTAGGAACCGATGTAGGTGATGCTGACGTCGTCGAGGTCCCAATTCAGCTCGGCGGACGCGCCCCACTGTTCGAAGGGGTTCTCGAACTGGTCTGCATTCGAACGCCGGTTGTTGAAGGCATTGCTGCCCACGTTCGAGGCGCCGCCGTCAGCTGGAAGGCCTGCCGCCTCGAAGGCATTCATGCCGCTTATGGGGCCGGGCTCGGCAATGGGCGAGTCGACCCGGAAAATTGCGTCGCAGCACTGCTCGTCCGCATCCGCGTAGTCGACGATCAGGCGTAGATCTGCCCGGTCGTTGATGTTCCACAGCGCCTGACCACGCAAGGAGATGCGATCCCGGTCCATGCTCTCTGCACCGGTCGCGCTCTTCATGAAGCCGTCCTGCCGGCGAAAAGCGACCGAGCCGCGAACGGCGAGGGTGTCGTCGATAAGCGGAAGGTTGCCGCCGATCTGGACGGAGGAGCTGCTGAAGTTGCCGAAGCCGGCATTCACCCAGGCTTCGACGTTGTCCAGATCCGGTCGCTTGGTGCGCACGACCAGAGCGCCGGCACTCGTGTTGCGTCCGAAGAGTGTGCCTTGGGGGCCGCGCAGAACCTCGATGGCTTCCACGTCCACCAGATCACCGAGTGCGATACCGGGTCGGCTCATGTGGACACCGTCCATGAATACGCCAACGGCGCTTTCGAGGCCGATGTTGTTGCCCGTGGTGCCGACACCGCGAATGCGGAAAACCGAACCTTGGGACTCGGTTTGAGACGAGTTCATGTTGAAACTCGCGCTCAGCGTCGGCAGGTCGCGGATGTCCTGAACGCCGGCTCGATCGAGCTGAAGATCGCTCAGCGCGGTCACGGCAAGTGGGACGTCCTGAATCGACTCCTCTCGTTTCTGCGCGGTGACGACGACTTCGTCGATCATGCGGCGCGCGGGTTCTCCCGTCTGGGCCGCAGGTGAGCCGGGTGCTATTGCGACGGCCATGCTGATCGCGAGTGGCAGTACTCTTCTTGTGAACATCTTCGATCCCCTCGTGGACACTTGAAATCCAGCGGACGCTGCGAGCGTCCGCTGGATTAATGACCCGGGGGTTCGGGCAGAGTTCAGGTTGGTATCATTGCTGTGTTGGAGCGTTCAACGGTCCGACACGCGCTGCGATCAGCGGAACTCCGGAAAGTTTTCCGGCTTGTTGAGATCCCAGTCGTAGTCGATGAAGCGGATGCGCTCGCCGCGCTCGAGCTTCTCCAGGACTCGGTCGTCCGCATAAGCCGCAATGAAGTCCCGTACGGAGCCGTTCTCTTCGGCGTAGTCCTGTTCGTACCAGTCGAACAGGCGCGTCAGCCGCAGCGTGTTGCCATCCAGATGCAGGTGGCGCGGCGTATTCAACGCGCGTCGGGTGTTTTCCGTCAGCACGGCGTCCAGTGCCGACGGCAGGTAGATCTCCTCGCGCAGCGGCGGACAACCCACCGATGCGCAGTTGACCGCGAAGTGCACGCGGGCTTCCTTCCAGCCGCGTTCCTTGTAGGCATCGCCGAGCAGAATGCCTTTCTCCATTTCGTCCAGGCTGTACTTGCGTCCACCGATGTCGAACAGGTCCTGACTGAACACCCGATACGGGTTGAAGAGGTGGCCATAGTCGCGAACGCTGGATATGAGTTCGCCACGGCGCGGGGTCTCCAGGATGTGCGCGATCATGAAATAGTTGTAGGCATTGAGCCAGAACGCGACGGCTTCCTCCCGCGTTTCCAGGGTGTCCGGGTCGAATGCGGCAAGGAGGCGATGCTGCTCCTCGAGCAGCGCCGATGTGTCGTCTGCAGCGAGTGCGCCCTGGTAGTCGAAAGCCGTGACCAGACCGTCGTGGTCGAGATCCTTTTCCTCGAGATGCGCCCTGAGCAGTTCCTGGAACGGAGCGTAGTGCTCGCGCATGGAGGTATCGGCTGCCTCGAAGTCGGCGCCGATGACGGCGCTCGCCGCGAGGAGGGTGGTCGCTACGGTTCCCTTGATGAGTCCGTGTGCGTAAGCGAGCAGTCGTGTCATGTCATCTCCGATTGCTGTCTGGCCCGAATGTTCCGGAGTATCAGTCGTGTCGCTGCCCGAATCCTTACACCCAGCCTTCAAAACGGGTTCGGGTTCGATTGTCTAACGGCGCGCCGGGGAGCGCAGCGTCATTCGCTGAGTCAGATGAAGCAGTCATTCCGAGGAGATGATCATGCTCAACTATCTGATGGGAGCGGCGCTCGGCGCCCTGTTGCTGTGGACGCCGGTGGCGTTCGGCGCGCCGCCCAACCACGATTCGGTACTGCTTCCGGAACGCCTTACCGACTACCGGCGTGCCAGGCAGGACGGCGGTCCCGGCAAGGACGGTATCCCGTCCATCGACCAACCCCGCTTCGGGCGCGCCGAGGCGGCGGACGGTTTTCTCGATGACGAGGATCGCGTCGTGGGCGTTTACCTCGATGGTCAGGCACGGGCCTATCCGCAGCGCATCCTGGTCTGGCACGAGATCGTCAACGACAGCATCGGCGATCATCGCGTGGCCGTGACCTACTGCCCGCTGACCGGTACGGCCATCGGCTTCGATCGCGGTGAGACCGAGTTCGGGGTCTCCGGCAAGCTCGTGAACAGCAATCTCATCATGTATGACCGTGCCACCGATACGGAGTACCCGCAGATTCTTGCCGCCGGCATCGATGGTGAACTGGCAGGCCGGGGGCTGGAGGAAGTGCGCCTGGTCTGGACGACCTGGGGACGATGGAAGCAGCGGCATCCGGACACCGAGGTGCTGAGCATCCGCACCGGAAGCCTGCGCAATTACCATCGCGATCCCTATGGCAGCTACAACCCGCTGCAGGGCTACTACGTACCTGACTCACGCCGCATCTTCCCGGTCCGCAACGAGGATCGCCGTTATCCTCCGAAGCACGAGGTGCTGGGATTTCGTGATGCGCATGAAGCAGTGGCGATCGAGCCTGCGACGTTACGCGCAGAGCGGGTGCTGGAACACCGCGGGCCGGGCGGACGCTACCTGATCATTCACGATCCGGTCCTGGACACGGGCTGGGTGTTCCGTGGCGAGCAGGACGTGGACCCGGACGCCATCACCTTCAACGCTGAGGGTCCGGTCTTCGACGGCCGCGAGGCCATGCAGCCGGTGAACGCCTTCGAAGCGATGTGGTTCGCCTGGGCAGCGTTCTATCCCGATACGCACGTGATCGACCATGACGGTTCGTGATACCCGTGGCGCAATGGCGCTGCTCGGCGTGGGCTACGCGCTGGCCTATTTGTACCTGCTCGGTGACCTCGACCGTGCTCCCGGTGCAGGTTGGAGCATCACGCTGGGCGATCCGGGCGCTTGGCTGGATCGCCGGGGCTTGATGCAGTTCGAGCCCATCGCGCTGTTGGAACTCGGCCCGGTGCTGTGGTTGTTCAGTCCGACCAATGCCTTGCTCGCCGCGGTTCTGGGCGCACTGCTGGCGCTCAATCTGGACGGGGCCTGGCAGCTCTGGCGGCAGCCTGCCGCCTGCGCCATGCGCAGCGGACAGCGGGACGTTTCCCTGGGCACCGGAAGCGGTGGCGTGCTGGCGGCGTTTCCGGCGCTGTTTGCCGGCGGGGCCTGCTGTGCGCCGAGCATCCTGCTGTTGCTCGGCATGCCCAGCCTCGGCGCGTTTGCGGGTCTCTTCGCCTGGCTGGTTCCGGTGTCATTGGCTTTGCTCGTGGCGAGCCGTTTCTGGCAGCGCCATCGGGGCGCGCCTGCGTTCGTTCGGTGAGGAAAGCGATGACCGCCTGTTTGAAACCATTCGTCGGCAGCGTCGAGATGAGGCCGCGCCCGGAAGCATGCGGCACGTCGACGTCGGTGTTCCGCTGCTGTCGATGTGCGCCTCGAAGCCGTGAAGCAGATTGATCGGTGGACCTCGTGTCCGAACCGCAGTCAAGCGCAATGTGTTGCAAACTCCGGTCCGGGCGCTACGGACGTCAGCCATTCAGTGACCGCGTCAGGGTTGCGCGATGTCGGCTGAAACAACTTTTTACTGCACGCTCGACTGCGTCTGGATCCTCTGCCGCCATGGCATCGTGCCACGTCTGCCAGGATCGCACGCCGTTGGTAAGCAGGTCCGGATCGAGTTGAACGAGGCGGTGCAGGGCCCGTCGTGCAAGCGGCAGCATGGAGTCGACGACATCATCGAGGTAGCGATTGCGGATCAGCCCCATGGCCTCGTGGAGGAAGGCCTCGCAAGCTTCGGCGTAGGCATCGATGTCGCCTGCTCCAGCGGCGAGGACGATGTCGGCCAGGGCATGCTCGAAGCGGATGCTGTCTTCTTCGTCCCACATGGTGGCCATCTTCTGGCCGATCATGGTGTAGAGCACTTCCAGCAGGTCGAAGAGATCGTCGAATTGCCGCCTGGACAGGCTGCTGACCACAGCCCCGCGACGGGGCACGATCTCGATCAGGTGGCGGCGCTCGAGGATGAGTAAAGCTTCCCTGACCGAGCCGCGGCTGACGCCGAGCGCCCGTGCCACGTGCTGCTCCTGCACCCGTTCGTTCGCTGCCAGCGCGCCTGTGACGATACTCTGGGTCAGGTGATCGGCGATCTGTTCGGTGAGGCTGGTGAAGGGCCGGAAATCCGTTGCGACCTCTGCGTTCATGGTTGTTCGCTCCTCCTCGAGGAACAGTGGCGCTCAGGCAGCGCCACTGTACTGTCAGACGACGTTCTTATCGGTCGCCGTCTCCCTTTAAGCCATGTTTCACAACCTTACATATACTTGAGTGATCACTCAAGCTGTAATTGAGGGGTCACTCAAGTTAAGATGCACCCATGCCAAGAAGCTCCATACATGATCGCGATGAAGCCATCGACCGGGCGGTGCGCCTGTTCTGGTCACGGGGCTATCACGCCACGTCGCTGAAGGACATCGAGCAGTCGCTCGATATGCGTCCTGGCAGCATTTATGCCGCGTTCGGCAGCAAGGCCGGCCTGTTCGGCGCGGCGCTTGACCGCTATTCGCGTCGCGTCGGCGCTGAATTCGAACAGGCAGCGGCCGGCGCCAAGAGCCCGGTCGAGGGCATTCGACGCTTTCTTCGGGAGGTGGCGAAGGCGTGCGTAGGCGCGGGGTCGGGCGCTGATTGGCCAGTTCCGGGTTGCATGATGGTGAAGACCCTTCTGGAGCTTCACGATGAAGAACCGGCGATCCGTGTCCAGGCCAACCAGGCGATTGCCGAAGTGGAGGCCATGCTCACCGCTCGGCTGACGGAAGCGCGGCTGCAAGGGGAACTGCGGGCGGACGCTCAGCCGCGGCGGTTGGCTCGTCTGATCCAGGCCCAGATCATGGGGCTCAGGGCCTTCTCCGAACGCGACGTTTCGCCGCGGGCCGTACGTGAACTCGGGGAGGACATGGGCCGCATCCTCGACCCCTACTTGGCAGCATCGGTCAACTGAACACGAAGTAGAGCCCGAGCTGCAGCACGATCAGTGCGCTGGCCCACAGCCGCAGGTCGCGCCAGCGTTCGGGCGGTGCGTCCGCAAGCACCTGGGCACGCGACAGCGACCAGCACACGGCCAGCAACGTGAGGAACAGCAGAAACGTGCCCACGTAGGCCCAGGCCAGCGGCAGGGACTGCACCCAGTTGATGATGCCTTCCAGAAACTCTTCCTGATCAGTCACGTCGGAACACCAGCCGGTCCAGAGTGGCGTCGGGCAGCCGCGGCGTGTGGCGGCTCACCGACAGCACCACGGCCAGGGAAAAGACGAAGCTCAGGAAGGCCACGTAGAGCATGTTCATGCCGATCAGAGTCAGGAAGCCCGAGAGGGTGAGCCCGGCAATGAGCGTGATCATGCCTGCGGCCGGGGTGGCCCAGCGGGTGAGGACGCCGCACAAAAGCAGCGCCATGGTGGGCCCCTGGAACAGCGACAGCAGCACCTGGATGAAAAAGAAGATGCCGCCGAGGTCGCCGATCAACGGTGCGGTGGCCATGCCGAGCACCAGGATGGCCAAAGTCCAGGCCCGCCCCACGGCCAGATCCCGACTGACGTCCCGGTTGGGCAGCAGCACGCCGCGGATGTCGCGGGTGATCAGCAGCGAGGTGGAATTCAAGCCTGAATCCAGGGAGGACTGCAGGGCGGCGATGATGGCGATGAACATCAGCCCTGAGAGGCCTGGCGGGAGGACGTTCTTCACCACCCAGGGCAGGGCCGCATCCGGATAGTCGATCTGCGCCTTCATCACCAGGGCCAGCAGGCCGGGAAATACTATCAGCAGCGGCACCAGGGTCTTGGCGAAGGCGGCGAACATCATGGACGCCTTCGCGTCCCACTCGCTCTTCGCGCCCAGGGTGCGCTGCAGGATGGCCTGGTTGCCGATCCAGTAGGCCGGTGACAGCACGAACGCGAGGCCGAGCAGCACGCCTACCCAGGGAAAGTCGGGGTGGTCGGCCGCGAGATAAGTCTGCAGGTGGTTCGGATGCTCGTCGGTCAGGGAGCGGGCGAAGTTGCCCAGACCGCCCACCTCCGAGAGCCCGAGCCAGAGGATGGCGAGCCCGCCGATGAACATGATCACCACCTGCAGCGCATCGGTGAACGCCACCGCCGCCAGCCCGCCGGAGATGCTGTACAGGCCCACCACCACACCGGTGACCAGGATGCCGAGCCACATGGGCCAGCCGAGATAGATCTCCAGGGTCACGGCGATGGCCCAGAACGACACCGCGATGGCGAACACCGAGAACACGCAGGCGATGAGCGCGGACAGCACCCTGACGCCCACGGTGTAGCGCAGTCCCATGTATTCGGGAATGGAGTACACGCCGGCGCGCCAGTACACCGGAATGAAGATCAGCGACGCCAGGATCATGGCGGGGATGGCGCCGATCCACTCGAAGTTGGCCTGGGCGATGCCGTAGTTGTAGGCGCCGCCGGCGGCGCCGACATAGCTCTGGGCCGAGACGTTGGTGCCGATGATGGACAGGCCGATGATGCCCCAGCCGAGGCTGCGACCGGCGAGGAAGAAATCCCGGGCGTCATGGATGCGCCGCGACAGGGTGATTCCCACCGCGGTGATCAGCACCAGGTAGGCGACGATGATGCCGAGATCGAGACCGTGGACGTCGTTCAAGCCTGAGCCTGCCCCCTGTAACCCCGGCCAAGCCTACCCGCAGGGGGCGGCCGGTGACAGGGTGCCCTCAATTGATCGGCGTCCGGCGCAGGTGCTTCGGCATGGTGATGTTCGCCTCGAGATCGGGGTCCGGTTCCGGCTGACCGATCCGGGTGGTCACCGGCAGCACCCCGGCCCAGACCGGCAGCGCCATGTCGGCTGCGTCGTCCTTGGGCGGCCCGCTGCGCACCTTGAGCACCACCTCCTCGAGTTTGAGGGCCATGACGGTGGTCACCCGCAGCTCCCTTGCGGTGGGGGCGCGCACCTGGGCATCGCGTCCGGCCGCGACCCGGTCGACGAACAGCGCGAGTTGCCGGCGTTTCTCAGCGGCGTCGGTGATCGGTTCGGCGGTGCCGAAAGCCATCACCGAGCGGTAGTTCATGGAGTGGTGGAACGCGGAGCGGGCGAGCACGATGCCGTCGCAGTGGGTGACGGTCACGCACACCGGGACGCCCTGTTGCTGGTGCTTGAGCATGCCGCCGGCTGCGGCACCGTGCCAGTAAAGCCGGTCGCCGTCGCGCCAGTAGCTCGTGGGCGTGACGAAGGGCACACCGTCGATCACATAGCCCACATGGCAGATCAGGCCCGCGTCCAGGGCCGCATGCACGGCGTCCACGTCATAGCGCGCCCGGTCCGGGCGGCGCTTAAGGCGTGTGCGCGCAGACCTCGGGTAGCGCTCGGGAGATGGCGGCTTCGGCATCGGGTCGGCTCCTGGAGGACGAGGCGATCATGGTGGCCCAGACGGCAGGGGTTGGGGAATGGGTTGCGCATCAGTAGTATCGGCGATCCAGACACACGACCCGTCTCGAACGGTCGCTTGGGGCATGGGTCCCGCCAGCGAGACGGAAGCAGCATTTCAAGTGAAGGAGTGAAGGTTCATGAAACACGCAAAGCAGTTCTACATCGACGGCAAGTGGGTCGATCCGGTGGGCAAGGACACGATGGAGGTGATCAATCCCTCCACGGAGGAGGCCATCGAGACCATCGCGCTCGGTAATGCCGAAGACGTGGATCGGGCCGTGAAGGCGGCCAAGAAGGCCTTCGAGACGTTCAGTCAGACCACCCGTGAGGAGCGCATCGCGCTGCTCGAGAAGATTCTCGAGGTCTACAAGGGTCGCATGGGTGAACTGGCCGCCACGGTGTCCAAGGAGATGGGAGCGCCGATGGGCCTCGCCAATGCCGCCCAGGCACCGGCGGGCATGGGTCACATCATGTACACCCTGAATGCGCTGAAGGAATTCCCGTTCGAGGAAGACGCCGGCGGTGCACGGGTCGTGCGCGAGCCGATCGGGGTCTGTGGTCTGATCACCCCCTGGAACTGGCCGTTGAACCAGATCGCCGCCAAGGTGGCGCCGGCGCTGGCCGCGGGCTGCACCATGGTGCTCAAGCCCACCGAGATCGCGCCGCTGAACGCCATCATCTTCGCCGAGATCCTCGATGAGGCCGGTGTCCCTGCAGGCGTGTTCAACCTGATCAACGGTGATGGCCCGACCGTGGGCGTCGCCATGTCCTCGCATCCGGACATCGACATGATGTCCTTCACGGGTTCCACGCGTGCCGGCATCTCCGTGGCCGAGAATGCGGCCAAGACCGTCAAGCGCGTCACCCAGGAACTCGGCGGCAAGTCGCCGAACATCATTCTCGACGATGCGGATTTCGAGAAGGTCATTTCCCGCGACATGTTCGGCATGTGCATGAACACCGGACAGTCCTGCAACGCCCCGACGCGGATGCTGGTCCCGGAAGCGCGCATGGACGAGGCGGCGGCGATTGCCAAGGCCACCGCGGAGAAGATCAAGGTGGGCGACCCGAACGACGAGGGCACCACCATCGGTCCGCTGGTCTCCCAGGCCCAGTTCGAGAAGGTCCAGGGACTGATCCAGAAGGGCATCGATGAAGGTGCGAAGCTCGAGACCGGCGGTGTCGGTCGTCCGGACGGCATGAACCGGGGTTTCTTCGTCAAGCCCACGGTCTTCTCTCATGTCACCAACGACATGACCATTGCGCGGGAAGAGATCTTCGGACCGGTGCTGTCGCTGATCGGCTATAAGGACGACGCGGACGCAGTGCGGATCGCCAACGACACCATCTACGGCCTGTCGGCCTACGTCACGTCGGCCGATCCCGAGCGGGCAAAGCAGGTGGCGCGGCAGCTGCGGGCCGGCAACGTCCACATCAACGGGGCCGGTGTGGATCCGGGTGCACCGTTCGGTGGCTACAAGCAGTCGGGCAACGGCCGCGAGTTCAGCAAGTGGGGCCTCGAGGAGTTCCTCGAGACCAAGGCGATGCTGGGCTTCAACGCCGCCTGACCGCGGCGCCAGGCCCGCGAATGCGGTGCCCGGCTGCGGATGCAGGGAGCGCCAGGGAGGGTGCTCCCGTCATCGCCTCGATCACGGGAGGATCACCACATGCCGCAGTCGAAGATCATCGGCATCGCCCTCATCATCGTCGGCGCCATCGTGCTCTACTTCGGCTACAACGCCAGTCAGTCCGTTGCCGAGCAGCTTTCGGAGACGCTGACCGGACGCTACACCGATGACACCATGCTCTACTTTATCGGCGGCGCCATCCTCGTGGTCGTCGGCCTCATCTTCACCGTCCGCAAGTAACCCGCCTTTTCCTCAATCGCGTTCGAATTGCCTTTTCTCGGCCCTTGGCGGCGCGTACAGAGCGCGTCGCTGTAGGCCCGACCGCGTGCGGTTGGCCTCGAGCGGCGCGTACACGCGCTCGCCTACAGGGGCGTTGCTGTTGTAGGCCCGACCTGGGCCTCACAGGCGCGTGCGGTTGGTCCGCATGCGGCGGCCCCGGGGCGGCGCGTACACGCGCTCGCCTACAATGGCGTTGGGGTTGGCCTGTAGGCCCGACCGCGTGCGGTCGGCCCCGGGGCGGTGCGTTGCCGCGCCCCTGAGTCGAGGGTTCATCGGAATGTGAGGTTCTGCGGTTAGACTCACGGTTGAGTACGCGCGCAGGCCGCTGCTATTGACCTCCGCGTGGTGTGCATAGACACCCTCCTGTTGCAGGGAGGGGTACCGATGGAGGGGTTTTGATGGCTCAGCGCCTGATGCTTGGATGGCTCCTGTGCCTGGCGGCGATGGCGTCCGCGGATCCGGTGGTGATCGCCCATCGTGGCGCATCGGGTTACCTGCCGGAACACACGCTGGCCGCCTATGCCATGGCTTACGCCCAGGGCGCCGATTACCTGGAACCGGATCTGGTGCTGAGCGCCGACGGTCATCCGGTGGCGCTGCACGATCTGGAACTCGATGCGGTCTCTGACGTGCGCGAGCGATTTCCCGGACGCGCGCGGGAAGACGGCAAGCACTACGCGGTCGACTTCACACTGGCCGAGCTCAGGCAACTGCGGATTCACGAGCGCATCGAGCCGGATACGGGTGACGCCCGCTATCCAGCGCGTTTTCCGCCTGAGCTCGGCGACTTCCGCGTCGTCACGCTGGAAGAGCTGATCGAACTGACCCAGGGCCTCAACAAGGTCACCGGGCGCGATGTGGGCATCTATCCGGAGCTCAAGTTCACGGCGTTTCACTTAGCCGAGGGTCACGACTTTCCGGCCATCGTACTGCCCATCCTCGAGCGCTACGGGTACGTGGGCTCCGACGCCCGTTGCATCATCCAGTCCTTCGAACCGGAGCCGCTGATCCGGCTGCGGGAGGAGTTCGGAACGAAGCTGCCGCTGGTGCAGCTGCTCGGCGAGAACGACTGGCACATGAACGACGTCGACTACGACGTCTTGTACACGCCGGAGGGCCTCGCAGCCATCGCTGAGTACGCCGACGGCATCGGGCCTCCGGTGACGCGCATCCTGACCGGCCGCGGCGACGACGGCGCGCCGCAGATCAGCAGTCTGGTCCGTGATGCGCAGGCCCTCGGCCTCGTCGTGCACCCGTTCACCTTCCGCGCTGACGTGCTGCCGCCGGGTGTGGACTTCGATGCATTGCTCGAGCTGTTCTTCGCCACCATCGGCGTCGATGGCGTCTTCACGGACCACCCGGATCAGGCGGTGGCAGTGCGCGATCGCCTGCAGGCGCGGGAGGCAGCTCAATGAGCGCCCGCCCCGAACGACCGTTGGCGCTGTTGTCACAGGAACAGGGGCGATGTTCGCGAAGTCCCAGTGGGAGCGCACGTCCGCGAAGCGGGCGTGGCGATGGGCGCGGCTATTGTCCTGACTGGGCAGAACGCGTCGAATCAATGGCAGTCCGCGATCGCGACGCCGCCCTGCGGGCGACGTCAGCTCCGACTGACGCTGGCAAATGCTCTCAGCCTCAATGGGTTATTGTTCCAGACATGAGAGTTGCAGGACTGCTTGTGCTCACGGTGCTGCTCATGGCGTGCGCCGGTCCAGGTGTCGATGCCACGGCCCCGACGCTGCGGGCGGGCGTGGCCAGCGCGACAGTTTCGCCGCCGCCGGGCAGCTTCATCGCCGGTGACGCCCGCAACCGCCGCTTCGCCGGCGAGCACGATCCGCTCTACGCCAAGGCACTGGTCCTGGATGACGACGGGCAGCGCCTGGCCTTGGTGGTCATCGACAACATCGGCCTGACGCTGCCGGACATCCGCGCCATTCAGGAGCGTGCTGCAGCAGAGGTTCCAGACCTGCCACAGGAGCGTATCCTTGTCAGTTCCACCCATACCCACTCGGGTCCCGACGTGGTGGGGCTGTGGGGCGAGCACGAACTGTCCAGCGGGCGCAGCGCCGACTACATGACGTTCCTCATCGAGACGGCCGCAGCACAGGTGGCCATGGCGGCAGTCGATCTCGTGCCGGTGACGGTCCGGGTCGGAAGCGACTGGGTGCCGCTGGACTGGGTCCGAAACGTGACCGAGCCGAGGTTGCTGGACTCGACGCTGACCGTGGTGGCCTTCGAGGCGGCCAACGGCGTCACGATCGCGACCCTCACCAACTACGCCTGCCATCCCACCGTCCAGGATGCCGTCAGCGACCTGGTCTCCGCAGACTACGTCTCGGGTTTCTACCGGCGCATGGGGGAAGCGCTGGACGGTGAGCACCTGTTCCTGCAAGGCGCCATCGGCGGCTGGGTGCAGCCGGACAAGCGGTCCCGTGGCTTCGATCTCGCCGACCGCTATGGCGCCGAGCTGGCTGATGCCACCCTGGCATTGCAGGCGGCCGCGGTACCGGTCGCCGGGCCCCGACTCGACTTCGCCCGGGAGACGTTCACCATTCCCATGGCTAATCCTGGTTTCGAAGCGCTGCTGGAAGCGGACGTTCTGACGCGGGAGCTGGAGGCGGGGGCGGTGACGACGGAAGTGGCCTGGTTCGCCATCGGTGACGTTCAGTTCGCCACCCATCCCGGCGAGACCTCGCCGCTGCACTCGCTGCAGACTCGGGCCATGCTCGGTGCGGATCACAGCCTCATCCTGGGTCTGACCCAGGATGCGCTGGGGTACATCCTGACGCCGGAGTACTTCGATCCCGACACTGCGCTGCCGTCGGCAGCCTACCTCACCGCCACCTCGGTCGGCCCCGAGGCGGCGCCGCGCATGCTCGAAGCCCTGGCCCGCGTCATCGCCCGGGGGCAGAGCGAGGGCCGTCAGAACATGTCGGTGAGCCCGTAGGCCTCGAGCTGGGAATGGAACTGGGCCACGTCGTGGCTCAGGATCGCAATGTCGTGTTTCTGACCCGTTCCGTCCTTGACGTGGTCCCGCAGCAGCGCCTCCGGCTTGAAGCCAAGGCCCTCGAACGCGGTGATCGCGGCTTTCTGATCCACGGTCATCTGCGCGGTGATCTTCTCCAGCCCCAGTCCCAGCGCCACGCGGAAACTCTCCTGGATCAGCAGGCGTCCAAGCCCCCGCGCGCGGCCGCCGGGGGCCACCAGCACCCTCAGGTCACCCACATGGGGCGACCAGGACATCTCGTCGCGGACCACGGCTGAGCAGCCCACCAGTTGACCCTCGCGGCGCGCCAGCAGGCTGACGATGGAGCCCTCTTCGATCTGGCGCGTCCAGGCCTGCATCACCTTCGGATGGGTGATGTCCCGGCGCAGAAAAAGCAGATCGTGGGGCGGCAGCGTGCGCGCGAAGGCGAGGACATCCGCCTCGTCGGCGGCGCCCATCATGGCGATCTCGATGGCCAGCCCGTTGAGGTCGGAAGTGAGGGGGTAGCGATTGTCCTCGACACTCATGTGGAACGCTCCGCGAGCCAGTTGGAGACAGCGGGCCACATTCTGCGCACCGCGTTGGGGCCTGCGATGAGGCTGACGTGCCCGCCCTTGAGAACGAGTTCGTCCTTGTCGGCGGAACCGACACGTTCCAGCAGTGGTTTGCTGGCGGTATAAGGCACGATGTGGTCGTGTTCGGCGATGGTGTGCAGGATGGGCACCTTGATGTTGGCCAGATCGATCTGCTGCCCCGCCACTCGCAGCTCACCGGTGTAGAGCTTGTTGGCCCACATCAACTCGCGCATGGTGGTGCGGAAATATTCACCCGCCAGTGGCAGGGCCTCGGTGGTCCAGCGATCGAAGGCCCGGTAGGAGCGCACGAACGCATCGTTCCACATGTTGTCCCAGACCCGGATCCGACCCGCCGTGCGCTGTGCCGGCCTGAGCATTTCGAACCCGTTGAGGATGAAGTCCGTGGGCACCACACCGAGGGTGTCGACGAGCCGGTCCACGTCGAAGTGGCTGGGGTCCGTCCAGCGGCGGAGCAGCCCGAACTCGTGCCAGTTCACCGGTGTGGTGAGGCAGACCAGGTTCTTCAGCGGGCCGTCGGTGTGGCCGGCAGCGTAGATCAGCGACAGCACGCCTCCCATGCAGTAGCCGATGACGGACACGTCCGGCTCGCCCGTGCGGGCTGCGATGCGGCGGATGCAGGCGGGGATGAAGTCGAACGTATAGTCGTCCAGGTCCAGGTTGCGCTCTTCAGGACGGGGCGCTTCCCAGTCCAGGACGAAGACATCGAAGCCTTCCTTGAGCAGGTACTCCACCATGCTCTGCCCCGGGGCAAGATCGAACACGTAGCCCCGGTTCGTGGTGGCCATCACCAGCAGCACCGGGACCCGATACACCTCGTCGGCCATGGGATGATAGTGGTACAGGCGCAGGGTCCCGCGCTCGTAGATCACGTCTTTGGGCGTCAGGCCGACCTCCGTCATGGGGCCGAGGACGTAGTCGAGTCCCTTGATGCTGCGCTGGATGGTGCGGTCGACGGCGGTACGCACCCGGTTGCCAAGGTCCGGTGCCTCCTGCTGGGCGCTGCTCATGTCGGCTGCCCTCCGCGCTGGCTCGGCGGTTTGCGCGTTCGCGGCGGGCCGCTGCGCGGGCCCTGGTTGCCGGCTCCTTTGGCCGTCACCTCCAGCAGGTGCTCCACCCGCGCCAGGCGCTGCTCCATGGCCTGAACGGCCTCGCCGAGGCGTATAACGTCGTCCCGGCTGGGCATGTTGATGTTCTTCAAGTGGCTGGCCATGGCGTCCCGGACACCCTTCTGTACGCGCAGGCCCAGATTCTGGGTCTTATTCATCGCCAGACTGAAACCGTCCGTGCCCATGACCTGATTGGCCACGCCGTCGATGCGCTTTTCCCAGTCGTCGATCAGGCGCCGCAGGGTGTCGAAAGGATCGTTCGATGCTTCGGGTTTCGACATGGTGGGTCTCCTCTCTCCGAGGACCACGATAGACCGAAACAGGCTACGGGTGAACTCAGCTTTGTGGATGCGCGCGGACAAAGCGGGCAATGGTCGCATCGGACCTTCTCGGGCCGTCGGCTCAGCGGCCAAGGATGCGCTGCACCACCGCCACGATGCCGTCCTCGTCATGACGACCCGTGACCCAGTCCGCGGCGGCCTGCACCTCGGGACCCGCGTTGCCCATGGCCACGCCCCAGGCGGCTTGGCGGATCATGGGCAGGTCATTGGCGGCGTCGCCCACCGCACAGATGGCGTGGCTGGGCACGCCAAGATGCAGCGCGAGTCGCGTGAGGCCGGTCCACTTGTCCACCTTGGCCGGCAAGATCTCCAGATAGGAGTCGTCGCCGCCCTCCGGGTCCGGAACCCGCACGGTGGCGCAACGCAGCGGAAAGGCGCTGCGGACGGCCCGCTCCAGCGCGGCCATGTCGTCGTGGCCACCCCAGAGGCTGAATGCCAGGGCGTGATCTTCCGCGGCGGCATCGCCAGGATGGGCCCAGGGTTGCGCGTTCTCGTGATAGGCGCGGGTGCGCTCGTTCCAGGGCAGCGCGTCGTCCACCACCACGTCGCGATGGCCGAAGATGTCTGCGTCCTGCTGGACGATCACGCTTTGCCCGGCGCGGCGGATCAGATCCACCAGCGCCTGATGCAGCGCCGGTTCGAAGGTTTCCCGGTGCAGCGTGAGATGGTCGTGCTGCTTGACCAGCGCGCCGCCGAGACAGACCGCGGACAGCGGCAAGTCCAGCGCGTCGATCACCGCCCGGGTGGTGCGGTAGCGGCGTCCGGTGGCGACGACGAGGACGATGCCGGCTTCGGTGACCGCGTGCAGCGCATCGCGAGTGGCCGGACTCACTTCGTGACCGCGCACGGCCAGGGTGCCGTCCACGTCCAGTGCCAGCAGGCGGATTTCCGGCAGCTCACGCATCGCGCAGATCCGCGTAGACCGGTGCGTGATCGGACGCGGTGAGCCCGTCCTGCTTCTTGCGGAAGTCGCGGTCGATCACCACGTCGGTGACCCGCCGGGCCACGGCCTCGGTACCCAGCATCAAATCGATGCGCAGACCATGACCGCGATGGAACGCGCCGCCGCGGTAATCCCACCAGGAGAAGTCGCGGCCCTCGGGCAGGTGCGTCCGGTAGAAGTCGACGAAGCCGCAGGCCAGCAGCGCCTCGAAGCGGGCCCGCTCCGCCTCCGTGTGAAACAGCTCGCCGTCGCCCTTGGCGCCGAGCCAGCTGTCCGCGGCCGCCGGCGCGATGTTGTAGTCACCTACCAATACGGCCGGCGTGTCGGGCTTGATGTTGGCCGCCACCCACCCCGCCAGCGCATCGAACCAGGCCAGCTTCTGCGGAAAATCGTCGTGGTCCACGGACTTCCCGTTCGGACAGTACAGCGTCACGAAGCGCAGTCCCGCCACCGTCACGTCGAGCAGTCGCGCACCGAACGCCTCCTGCCGCGGCAGCCCGGCCTGCTGCACCTCGGCCGCTTCCCGACTCAGCACCGCCACCCCGTTCCAGCTCTTCTGCCCATGCACCGCAGCGACATAGCCGAGCTCCGCAAATCGCTCATGCGGAAACGCATCCGTCTCGAGCTTCAACTCCTGCAGTCCGACCACGTCCGGCTGCCGCGCCTCCAACCACAGACACACGTAATCCAACCGCGCCCGCAGCCCATTCACATTCCAAGTAGCAATCCGCACGCACTCAAGCCTCACTCGTTTCCACACCCCCAAGCCTGACCCACTTTCCCCCCCACGAAAACCCGGTTCTCACATCCCACCGCGCCTCGCGCGATGCTTGTGTTTCGGCAGTGGGAGCCCGCGTCGGCCGCAGGCCGGCGTCGCGATCGCCGACTGATCCAGATTCAAGCGTCCTGCCCAAAAGCCTCGGCCCGTCCGCGCTGCGCGCGCCCTGGGCTCTGCCACAGCGCCTCGCCTGAGCGAAGGCTTGTGGGAGACTGCAGGCGCCGCAGGCGACGCAGCGATCGAGGACTGATCCGGAACCTGGCGCGACGCCTATCGCCACGCCCGCTGCGCGGACGTGCGCTCCCACCGCGCCTCGCGCGATGCTTGTGTTTCGGCAGTGGGAGCCCACGTCGGCCGCAGGCCGGCGTCGCGATCGCCGACTGATCCAGATTCAAGCGTCCTGCCCAAAAGCCTCGGCCCGTCCGCGCTGCGCGCGCCCTGGGCGCTACCACAGTCGACAGCACGTCGAAGCCATGCGATAGGATTCGTTTTCGATCAGAGTGAGGAATCACCTTGAGCCGCATCAAACGCCGTCTCGAAGAACTCGGCATCGTCCTGCCACCCCCCATGGACACCAGCAAGCTGCCGTTCGAACTCACCCGCATCGAGGGCAACCGCGTCCTGCTCTCTGGCCACGTCCCCTTCGACACGGACGGACGCCTGCTGCAGCCCCTCGGCAAAGTCGGCGCCGACGTCACCCCTGAACAGGGTGCCCTGGCTGCCAGACATGTCGCGCTCGGACTCATGGCAAGCCTCGAGCAGGCCCTCGGCGATCTCGATCGGGTGCGCGGCTGGCTGCGCCTGTTCGGCATGGTCAACGTCGCCCCGGACTTCGTCACGACCACCCCGGTGATCAATGGCGCCTCCGAAGTGATCCTCGAGGTCTTTGGAACCGAGATCGGCAGCCACACGCGTTCCGCCATCGGCGTCGCCGCCTTGCCCTTCGGCGTACCCGTGGAAATCGAAGCCGAGGTGGTCATCAGCTGAGCGTCATCCGGTGACTGCACCGGCCCGAACCCTGACCCGGCGTGAACTCCTCGTTCTCGCCTGGCCGGTCATCCTGGCCAACGCGGCAGTCCCGCTGCTCGGCCTCGCCGACACCGCGGTGATCGGCAACTTCGGCAGCCTCGAAGATCTCGGCGCTATCGCCTTCGGTGCGGTGATCTTCAGCTTCGTCTACTGGACCTTCGGCTTTCTGCGCATGAGCACCACGGGCTTCGTCGCCCAGGCAGCCGGCGCCCGCGACGAACCCGAAGTGCGAGCAACACTCTGGCGCGCCCTGCTGCTCGGCGCTGCGCTCGGCGTCGGCCTGCTCCTGCTGCAGTGGCCCATCGGCCAGACCGCGCTGTGGCTGCTCGATGGCAGCCCCGACGTGGAAGCCGTCACCGCAAATTACTTCCGCATTCGCATCTGGGGTGCGCCGGCCGCGCTGGCGCTGTTCGCGTTGATGGGTGCACTGATCGGCCTCCGCCGCACCCGCCTGCTGCTGTTCGCCCAGGTCTTTCTCAACGGACTCAACATCATCCTCGACGTTTACTTCGCAGGCGTACTCGGCTGGGGCGCCGAGGGCGTCGCGTTGGGCACAGCGCTGGCGGAGTGGATCACGCTGGTCGTCGTGGGCGTCATTGTTCTGCGCCTGCTGCGCGCGCGGCATGCGGACGACGAAGCGCTATTCCCGCTGGCCCGCATCATGGACCGCGTCCGCCTGCGCGGCCTCCTCTCCGCCAACGTCGACATCATGCTGCGCACCCTGCTGCTGGTGTTCAGCTTCGCCTGGTTCATTCGACAAAGCGCCGTGTTCGGTGACGACATCCTCGCGGCCAATCACATCCTGCTGCAGTTCATTTCCTTTGCTGCATTCTTCCTCGACGGCTACGCCTTCGTGGTAGAGGCGCTGGTGGGCGAAGCCGTGGGCGCCCGCGATCAGTCAGCTTTCGACATCGCCGTCCGCCGCTCGACGGAATTGGCAGGCGCCACCTCCATCCTGCTCGCGCTGGGCATCGCACTCCTAGGTGAAGTGACCATCGCAGCCCTGACCGTACATGAACCCGTGCGCATGGCCGCGGCGGATATGCTGCCCTGGGCTGCGCTCTACGTGCTGGTCTCGTTCGCAGCCTTCCAGCTCGACGGCATCTTCATCGGCGCCACCCGCACGCGCGCCATGCGCAACGCGTCGGCGTTCTCCGTACTCGTCTTCCTGCCATTGGCGTGGTGGCTCATGACTTTGCTCGGCAGCCACGGGCTGTGGCTCGCGTTCATCGCCTATGTCTGCGCCCGCGCGCTGGGGCTTGGGTTCTACTATCCAGAGTTGCGCCGAAGTATTTGAATCAAGATCTATTCACTCGGCGCGTGTGCTGACGAACAGAACGGCAAGGCCGAAGGACTAGCGTTGGGTTGCCAATGTCCGGCACTCTGGGTACACCATTTGATTATGCTTAGGAAGTCATGTTCTCGACGCTGACGCTTCGAGATCGGAGGGGTCATCATGCGCTTCATCGAGATCCCCTTCTGGTTTTGTCCATCGCTCGGTTCTGCCTGCTTTATCGTGGCCAGAATCTGGCGAATTTCCAAGCTGCCTACCATCATGTCGAGTCCGCGTTCGGGATGGCTGATCATGAGGTCTATCGAGCTTCCCTCGGGTTCGCGCACCCGAGCCCGATTCTCAACGGTGCCGTTCTGGCCGTCATCATCGGTCTGAAATTCTCGGCTGGCGCCGTTGCGCTGTGGGGTGCGTGAGCTCTGCGGCGAGAACCTCACGCCAGTGCCGAGGTGTTCAACGACTCGAAGAACTGGGCCATGATTGGCAGGGAGCTGGAATGTTGGTTTGTTTCGGATTGTTCAACGGCATCGGCGGAGCATATCTCCAGATGTGGCAGGCGGAACCTAGTGCAGCTTTGCTCAGAGGTACATTCGAACTTGCGACATCATTCGGTGTCGTCATGCTCATCGTGAACATGCGCAATGAATGACAGCGATGTGGAGACCATGCCTGGGCTTTGGCCGGCGGCCTCCGTTTTAGGCTGGGCGGCGCGTGCACGCGCTCGCCTACAGCAAATGGGCGCGGGTGACCGAGACGGCGGGTCGGGGAGCGGCCGGTCGCGTGAGCAGTCCCGACCTGGGCTGCTGCGCGTCCTCGTGGTGTTTCTGTTCACCTGGCCGCTGCTAGGGCAGGCGCAGTGGTTCGATTCGGACTGGGCGTTCCGGAAGTCCGTGGCGTTGCAGGCGAGTCAGGTGGAGTCGGATCTGAACGACTTTCCGGTGCTGATCAGCGTCGTCGATCCTGATCTGGCTGCGAATGCTCAGACCGAAGGGCAGGACATCGTGTTCGCGTTGCCCGATGGCAGGCAACTGGATCACGAGATCGAACGCTTTGTCGCAGCCACGGGTGAACTGATCGCATGGGTCCGGATGCCGTTCGTCTCGGAGACTGACGATACGGACCTGTTCATGTACTACGGCAACCCGGCCGCGGCGGATCAACAGAATGCGCAGCAGGTCTGGAATGCGGGCTACCGCATGGTCCACCATCTGCAGGAAGTGGGCGGCAACAATACGGATCTGTTCGACGCCACCGCGAATGCCACGGACGGGACCGTTGCTGGAACCGTGGGGAATCACCCGACGTTCGTCGAGGACGGCGTCATCGACGGTGCGCGCGAGCATCCGGGCTCACCCTCTCCAGGCAACGCCCCCCGACCGGAGCTCAGATTTCCCCACAATGCGGCCTTGAACATCACTGGGCCGATCACGGCGGAGGCCTGGGCCTTCATCGAGCCCGATCAACCAATCCCAAACCACAATCCGGTGCTCTGGAAGGGCAGGCAGATCGGTTGGGGTGCGAATTATCTGTTCCGGATTGCCGTGAAGACGGATACAGGCACCATGACTTGGGGGGTGACCTGCGGGGGTACAGAGGGCTGGTTCGAAGCCGGCGTTCCGGTATTCGGGCAGTGGGCGCACTACGCGCTGACTTTCGATGGGACCCGGAGCCGTGCCTACATTAATGGCATCGAGCAGCCGCCGGTGGCCAATGCGGGTGGCGCTGCGGCCTGTTCCGGTCAGAGTCTGAACACATTTCCGGACGAACCGGTTCGTTCCGGCTACACGCCGAATCGGGAATTCATCGGCCAGGAAGCTTTCCTGCGAGGCCGTACGGACGAACTGCGGATCTCGGCGACCAATCGGTCCGCTGCCTGGCTGCGGACACAGTTCAACAACCAGAGTTCGCCGCCCACGTTCCACCTTTTCGGCGCCGAGCAGACCTTGATGCCTCCGAGTATGGTGATCTCGAAGGTCTCGATGGTGCTGTCCGATCCGGTAAACGGTACGAACAACCCCAAGCGCATCCCCGGTGCCGTGTTGCGTTACGACATCCTGGTGGCGAATGAGGGCATGGGCGTTCCGGATGCAGGCAGCATCGTGATCACCGATGCCTTGCCCGACGGACTCAGCCTCGTGCTGCCGGCGGATGAAGATGCGGTGACGCTTGTCGAGGGTACACCGCCGAGCAACCTCACGCTCGACTTCGACACTGACGTGGCGTTCTCCAATCAGCCGAACGGTGCGCCGCCTTTCGACTATGATCCGGTTGACGACGGCAGTGGTGTCGACCCCGCCGTGACTGCGATCCAGGTTACGCCGTCCGGCCAGATGGCCGGGGATGCGGGGTCGGGCAGCCCCTCGTTCCGGCTGCGCTTCCGGGTGCGCGTGGACTGAACGCCATCATGGCGCCTCAGGCGTGCTTGCCCGGCGCCCAGCCGTGACTGGTCAAATGGCTGGCGGCGAATGCGGCAGGTGCCTCCTCCAGCGTGGTCGCCAGGGTGCCATTCCAGCGGTTGAGAAACCCGAACAGCGCAATGACGGCCACGACCTCGACGCATTCGCGCTCGCTGTAGTGCTCCCGCAGGCTCTCGATGTGCTTGGGTTCGACGGCATTCGGGACCATGCCGGCGTGGGCCGCGACCCGCAGCGCCGCACGCTCTGCCTCTGAGAACAGATCGCTGGTCTCGTACTCGAAAGCGGCTTCGATGCGCGCAGCCTCCACACCCCGGTGTTCCGCGCCGTGGGAGGTATGCGCCTGGCAGTAGCGGCAGCCGGCGGCGCCGCTGACGACCAGCGCAATGAGTTGCTTCAGCCCGGGATCGAGTGTGCCGCCGGACAGTACGGTTCCTCCGAGTCCGGCGAAGCTCTGCAGCAACTCCGGCCAGTGGGCCATGGTCAGCATGCTGTTGGGCACGAAGCCCATCGCCTGCTCGACCATGCCGAGAAGGGGTTCGAGCTCTGCGACCTGCTCGCGATCCTGGGGCGGGATGAGGGTCATCGGCGATCTCTCATGGAACAAAACGTAAAGTATTGATATTGGGCGGTGTTTGCTAGTGCCAGTGGGAGCGAACGTCGGTCGCAGACCGGCGTTGCGGTCGCGGACTGACGCCGGGTTCAGGCGCGACGCAGATCGCGACGCCCGCTTCGCGAACGTCGGCTCCCACTGAGGCCTTCTTTACGTGGCCGTTTTTCCCTCCGCGACCGCAGTCGCGCCGTGGGCGTCCATGGCACGCTTCAGCTCAAGTCGAACTTCTCCGGCAAAGCTCGCGCCAGCATCTTCGCGCAGGTGGCGAGGTTGGTGGCCATGCTGGGGCGCTCGCTGATCCGCTTGTAGAGCGCAGCCACAGCGGGCCAGCGCTTCGGGTCCGGCATGCCGGCCACGACGTCGATCTGCGACAGGACGCAGACCACCGCCACGTCGCCGATGGTGGGCCCGTCACCGTGGAGATAGTCACGTCCGTCCAGCGATTGCTCCAGGTAGTCGAGCTTTGGCGGCAGCTTCTCGTTGAAGGTGGCGCGCGCCGTGTCCACGTCGGAGTCCTTGCCCTGGAACCGCGGAAACATGAGCGGCCGAAAGATGCCGGCGCCGGTCAGCCCCGCCAGCTCGGCGTCGGCGTACTCCTCGAACCACAGCGCGCGTCCGAGGGTATAGGCGTCGTCGGGATAGAACGCGGGCTCGGGCGCCTTGCGTTCGAGGAACGCGCAGATAGCAGATGAGTCCGGGATTGTCCCGGCCACCCCTTCAGCGCCGATGCTACG
Source organism: Gammaproteobacteria bacterium (assembly GCA_007694905.1). GTDB lineage: Bacteria > Pseudomonadota > Gammaproteobacteria > Pseudomonadales > Azotimanducaceae > SLTB01. The sequence goes on from REEU01000121.1 coordinate 47,284, forward strand.
ATCCCGCAGCACCGGGATGCGTCGTGCCGGACTGATTTCGGCAAACCAGTCCGGCATGCCGATCACGTTGACGTTCTCGGATTCGAACTCGAGCCCCTTTTCGCGCAGCAGGACTTCGACCTTGCGTACGAAGGGAGACAGCGGCGAGCCGTAGACGACGAGATCGGACATGGTTGTGCTCCTGAGTGACAAGGCGGAATCGAGATGGCGAGATGTTGCAGTAGATTAGCGCCGCGACCAATGCCGCCGTGATACGCGGCCTAAGGCTAAGGGATCTGCTGAAACACTTCCATGGAGTAGCGGCTTTCCTCTCCAGAAGCGCTGACTGACGTGACCACGAAGTAGCGTGGTCCGGGTGGGAATGCTTGTGTGTGATCGGTCACTGAGGGACTGTCGATGGCGATGAACTGGGATTCGTAGATGCCGGATTCCGCGCCATGGTAGATGCGGAAGCCTGCGAGGTCCGTAAGCGGTGAGCCATCTTCGCGTTCAGTCGGTGCGCGCCAACTGAGTCGAGCGGCCCGGACCGGCAGAGTGCGCCTGACCGCCGTCTGCCCGCCGGCGGTCTCGCAAGTCATTGTGATGGCTATGCCCGGCGCCGCCGTGATTGGCGCACCGGCGGTGATGAGCTCGTTGGTATCGGATCGGCGCGCCTGGCACTGTTCGTCGTCGGCATCGAGGACCGAGAATTCCACCGCCACGGTGTCGGCCAAGGTGATGAAATCGTCGACCGTTGATCCATCTTCGGCGATAAATTCGATGTGAATCTCTGGCGGAACGATCACCTCGATGTTTGCTTCGGCTATGCCGCCGCTGCCAACGCAGTGCAGGAAAAGGGTCTCATTCCGCTCGATCGGACCGAGCTGCAAAATGGCCTCGGGCTCCCAAACACCACTCCAGGACGAAAAATCGGTCCCGACCCGCTGGCAGGCGTTGGCATGGTTTGCATTGTAGGCGAGGGTTATGGACTCGGTGCCTCGCGCGTTGAGCGTTTGCGGTGTCGCTATGATGTCGATTTCGGGCGGAGCGCTATGGATCGTGTGGGCCATGAACGCCTGCTGGAACGCATTCGCCACTTCCTGCTCGCTGGCAGCCTGCCCCAAGAGATTGGCAAGTTCTAGATCGATTGCAAGCGGCATCAGCTCCGCGCGCTGTTCGGGCCGAGTTGAATCGGCAGGCAACATATAGAGCTGAGTGTAGAGTTCGAAAAGGTCATGGACCTTGACCGCGGCGAGCGCGGCGTGAGCGCCGCGCAGAAGCTGTTCCAGTAGCGGCTCGTTGATAGGCAGAGCGGCAGCAGTGATGTTGTCATGGAATCCGAAAACGGAAGAAACGGAAGCTTCCAGGATTGGAACCGCGTCGACCCCATGCTCAGTGATCGCCAGTCGAGCTTGGGCTGCCTCAAGCAGGGTGTGGAAGGCTGCTACATGAAAAGCCGCTATCGCCTGCGGCGACGCGGCCGTTTCGGGATCACCGCCGCTGATCGCACACGATACTGTGGCGAGGAGATCATCGGCTGAAGTCGTCCGGCCGGCGAGAGCCAGTGCCGCCACACTCCTGCGTAGGGCTTCTGCCAGGGACTCGGATGCCATGAGAAGCTTCAGCGCATCTGTTGCCGTTCCTGGAGGCATGGTTGCTCCCGCGGCGAACCAAGCCGGGTCGAGTCCGAACTGTTGGATTGCAATAGATGCATCTTCATCGCCGGCGCATTGTTCGCGGGCGAGAGCGACTGTGCTGAACGGGCTGAGTACGACCTCGTGCCCGGGTTCCGATTCGAGTCGAGCGCGGAGTTCAAACATCGGCGGCAACCCAGTGGTCAGATTGATGCCGCCACTCGCGGTGATCGAGACAGGATACTGAGCAGCCGCGGGCAGATCGGCGAAGAAGCTTGCGGTGTCGTCGGTAACGGCTTCAGCGAGCAGCGTACCATTGGCGCTGTGGAACCGAACTTCAGCGCCGATGACGGGCCCGTCCAGAACGATTCCGCTTAGTGCGACTGTCTCCAGCGGCAGGGTGTCGCCGTTATTGTCCGGCTCAGAAGGCTCAGAAGGCTCAGAAGGCTCAGAAGGCTCAGAAGGCTCAGAAG
>REEU01000003.1 GCA_007694905.1 Gammaproteobacteria bacterium
CTAGTTTCAACCTCAACGCTTCAGGAACGACTCCCTGAGGGACTACCCTGCGCATCAGGGGGGTTGGAACCACCGGCAACAACGCTGGCCTGGAAAGTGCTGTTGGCGTGTTTCTCGACGGTGTTTATCTCTCCCGTCCGGGCCCTGCACTGGGCGACCTGCTCGACATCGAGCGCATCGAAGTGCTGCGCGGCCCACAGGGAACGCTGTTCGGACGCAATACCTCGGCAGGCGCGCTCGACATTCGGACCGCAAAACCCAGTCTTGATACTTTCGAAGGCTTTGCCAATGCGGGCTATGGCAAATTTGATCTGATGAGCGTTCAGGCTGGCGTGAATGTGCCGTTGGTGGCCGACAGAGTTGGATTCCGCCTCGCCGGTTCCGTGCGTAATCGCGACGGCTTCATCGATGGCCCAACGGGCGTGGAAAGCAACACACTAAAGCGTCGGGCCGTGCGCGGACAATTGCTGTTTGACTTCGAATCGGCAGGCGAACTGCGCCTCATTGGCGACTATACCGACGGCCGTGACAGCTGCTGCCATGCGCTCTGGATCCAGGACAGTACCTCGACCAACTTTCCGGCCTTCGGCCTTCCTGATGATGGAGGTGCGTCCAACGTTGGAAAAGAAGCTCTTTCAAGCCGCAGGTCAAATGACGGCCAGTTCGACACCCCTTTCGAGACCTGGGGCCTATCGGCAGAACACAATGTCGAGACGCCGCTGGGCGAGCTGACCTACCTCGGGTCTTACCGCAACTTTCGCTTCCGCGGTGCGCTGGAAACCGACTACACGGCTTTGCGCCTATTCACCGCGGGCGCCTCGGAGCAGGCGATGGCCCTCGGTGGGCAGAGTTTCGAACCCAGCAACAATCCGACCAGGATCAAGAGTACGACGCACGAACTCCGATTGCAGGGTCTCGCATTGGATGGCCGTATCGACTGGTTGATCGGCGCGTATTACTCCTGGGAAGAGATCAGCACGCAGTTTTCATTGACTCTGCTCGATCAGTTTCAATCAGGAGTGAGCGGCGGGCTGCTAGGTGCTGTGCCGCTCCAGCCCAATCCGTTGTTCCTGACGGCGGGCGGCGTCGATGCGACCGGAGATTTTGCAATCAACCGCTTTGAACAGGTGGGCAAATCCTTTTCGATCTTCACGCATAATGTCATTTCGATCACCGACACGCTGGACTTTACCATTGGCCTGCGTTACGTCGATGAAAAGAAGGATGGCTCCTTTACGCAGCTTGATGGCCGTTATGACGCGTGTCTCAGTACGCTGGGAGCGGGCCCGGGCAACTTCCTCGGTCCTGCCGGAGTTGGCCTCAACTGCTTCGTGTTTGCTGCACCGAGCCTGGAAGTGCTCGAGGGAATCGATCCAGCACTTGCCGCGAACCCGCTTGCTCAGGCACTGCTGCCGCGGGAATTCGACGACAAGTTCAGCGACGAGGAACTCGTCTACACGCTCGTTGCCAGCTACCGGCCGATCGACGCAATCATGCTTTACGGGAGCTTCACCCACGGCTTCAAGTCAGGCGGTTTTAACCTCGATCCTTCGGCTGCGATTGGCGGAAGCGACCCACGGTTCGAGTCCGAGAAGGTCGAGGCCTACGAAATCGGTTTGAAATCCGAGATGTTCGATCGCCGGCTGCGCGTCAATGTGGCGCTATTCGATCAGCGTCTCAGCGATTTTCAGGTGCTTGATTTCACCGGAGTCCAGTTCCAGACATTCAATGTCGACAAGGCTCGCAGCACCGGTTTCGAGATTGAGAGCCTGGCACAGTTCACGGATAGTCTATCGGCGAACCTGGCCGTCACGTATACCGATGCCCGCTACCCAGGCAATTGCGGCGAGCTTGATCCCGCAGCCGCTGAATTCAGGCCGAACGTGGCAACCTTGTGCGGTGCCGCACTGACCAATGCGCCGGACTGGACGGTTCTGTTCGGCGCAAGCTTCGAGCGTCCTGTTTCGAGTCGAGTCGATTTCTTCCTGGCGGGCAGCGCACGGTATGAGAGCAGCCGCCGCACTTCGACTCAACCGACCGAGCTTCTGAGGCCTGATCTACCGCTTCCCGGAGACATTCAATCGTCGAACATTCGGGTCAACCTGAGAGCAGGTATTGGCACCAACGACGGGCGCTGGACTCTGGAGGTATGGGGGAACAACATCTTTGATGAACGGATCAGGACCGGCACATTTACGGTTCCCCTGCGCGGTGCACTGGGCGACCGCGCGCGAGCTTCGTTCATCGGCGAACCGGCGACCTATGGCGTTACGCTGAGAACGCGGTTCTGACGTGTCATTACCTGTCCTGGTGCCGGTTTTCCCCGGAGTCAGACCAACCCAAGCCTTTGAGATCCCGAGCTTCCGAAGCTCCGGATGCCCGCAAGCAACGCAGAGGCCAGGGAAAGGCAGCATCGTGTCGGGATGAGGGGCCCAAGCCTCCGAAGAGCGGACCGGTAGATGACAGCGACCTGCCCATCGCACCGCTTACCTGGGCCCAGCGGTTAAAGCGGGTCTTCGAGTTCGATATCACGCTTTGCCCAGTGCGGCGGTCAGTTGCGAGTTATCGCCGGGGGCCGCCTTCGGGGGGCCGCCGGCGGACGT
>REEU01000091.1 GCA_007694905.1 Gammaproteobacteria bacterium
CAGGCGACGGCGGCGTTGAGCGAGAAGCCGTTCTGATCGGCCGTGAGCGGTTTCGTGACGGTGTCAGACCGGGTGAGGCTCGGGTTCTTCAAGCGCAAGATGGACAAAAGCCTCGCCGTTTGCAGGAAAACGCTACCAGCTGCTCGACGATCGCGTAGAGCGCCGTCTGTTCCGGTTGGTGCCGCTGGTAGCCCGGGTGGGAACTTCGATGGCTGGCCATTGACCGAGCATGAGCTGCCAGACCAGGCCGACTCCACAGTCGATCGCCCGCTGTGGCGTGCGACGGAACGGGTCAACCCTGTAAGCGGTACGCCCAGACGCAACCCGCGCGATCCGCGTGCTCACGCCAGCGAACAGTGCGAGAGCGGGCGCGAAGGCCGGCAGCAGGGTGAGGCGGGCATCCACCGCCAGAATGATGGAGAGCGCGCCGAAGAACGGCACCAGCTCGCCGATCAGGGCGCCGAGCCCGCGCAGGGGGTCGTAGAGGGCCGCGCGCAATCAGACGTCTGGAACGAAGACATCGGCGAAGATTGAGCCGTTGCGCGGGCCGCGGGCCGGTGATCCTGGGCGCCTGGACGTGACGTACTTCTTGACGTACGTACGATACAGGGTACGCTATGTCCAGATTGCTCCAGATTGCCAAGTAGAGGTGTGTCATGACTGTAATTACCGCCAGCGAAGCACGCGCTAACCTGTATCGCCTGATCGACGAGGCCGCCTCCTCGCATCAACCGTTGCTGATATCGGGGAAGAGGAACAAGGCGGTATTGATTTCCGAGGAAGACTGGGAGGCGATCCAGGAGACGCTGTTCCTATTGTCGGTTCCCGGTATGCGCGAATCAATCCGAGAGGGCATGGAGACGCCGGTGGATGAGTGCGGTGAGGACCTGGATTGGTGAGCTGGCGGCTGGTCTTCACGAAGCAAGCGCAAAAGGATGCGAAGAAGTTGGCCTCGAGCGGCCTGAAACCAAAGGCGCAGGAGTTGCTGGCTATTCTTGCCCAGGATCCTTTCCAGAGACCTCCCCCTTTCGAAAAGCTCGTTGGGGATCTTTCCGGAGCCTATTCACGGCGCATTAATATTCAGCATCGGTTGGTGTACCAGGTACTGGAAGAGGAGCAGACCGCGAAGGTGCTGCGGCTATGGAGTCACTACGAATGACGCATAACAAAAGACGATTCGGGCGGATCGGGGTCAGACCAAGGTAAGCCCTTGAAGCTCGGGGTCAGTCACGTCCGTAGGCGGCCCCCGGCGATCACCCGCAGCTGTCCACCGGACAGAGTGTGATATCGAACTCGAAGACCCGCTTTAACCGCTGAGCCCGGTTGAGCGGTGCGATGGGCATGTCGCTGTTCGCGAATCACGGATACCGGGAGCCGCCGGGCTTCCGGAACCACGTACATCAACACACCACACGAGGAGAGCACAGGACGATGACCTTCGAGCTGAGCGAACAAACCCTGGAGATTCGGGACCGAGTCGTCGGCTTCATGGAGAAGCACGTCTACCCCGTGAACCATCACTACCACGCGGTGGCCAGGAGCGAGCGCCGCAACGACCCGGACGCCCTCGCCTTCGTCGACGACCTGCGGGCGCAGGCGAAGGATCTGGGCCTGTGGAACCTGTTCTTCCCGCACCTGCGCGAGGACGAACCCGGCACGGGTCTCAGCAACTACGAGTACGCCCCCATCTTCGAGGAGATGGCGAAGCTGCCCTGGGCCCCCGAGGTGTTCAACTGCCACGCCCCGGTGACCGGCAACATGGAGCTGCTCGGCGCGGCGGCCAACGAGGAACAGCGCCGGAAGTGGCTGCTGCCGCTGCTCGAGGGCGAGTGCTATTCCTGCTTCGCCGCGACCGAACCCCAGGTCGCGTCCTCGGACGCCACCAACTACGAGACCTCGATCACGCGCGACGGCGACGACTACGTGGTGAACGGTCGCAAGTGGTTCATCTCCCTGTCCATGCACCCCAAGTGCCGCTTCATGATCCTCATGGGCAAGACCAACCCGGAGAACCCGAACCGCCACGGCCAGCATGGCGTCATCATCATCCCCATGGACACGCCCGGGGTGCAGATCCAGCAGGACGCGACGGTGATCAACGCCTACCACGTGGGCGGCCATCCCGAGATCCTGCTCGACAACGTGCGCGTGCCCGCCGAGAACCTGCTGGGCGAACCGGGCGAGGGCTTCGCCATCATGCAGAAGCGCATGGGGCCGGGCCGCATCCACTACGGCATGCGCTGCGTCGGCATGGCCGAGGTCGCGCTCGGTCTGATGATCTCGAGGGCGAAGGAGCGGGTCGCCTTCGGCAAGCCCCTGCACGAGCACGGCAGCGTCGCGAACGACATCGGCCGCTCCCGCATCGAGATCGACCAGGCGCGGCTGCTGTGCATGCACACCGCGAGAGCGCTCGACGAGAAGGGCGTGAAGGGCGCGCGCAAGGAGATCGGCATGCTCAAGATCGTCGGCACGGAGCTGCTGCAGAACGTCTCGGAGCGGGCCCTGCGCGTCCACGGCGCGATGGGCGTGTCCGGGCAGACGCCGCTGGCCGACTACTTCTCGCTGGGCATGCACCTGAGCATCGCGGACGGGCCGAGCGAGG
>REEU01000114.1 GCA_007694905.1 Gammaproteobacteria bacterium
TGGTCGCAGGGCCGCAGCACTGACCTCTAGTGAGGCACCACGCATGGTTGGAGTCGACATGGACAAGCCCCATAGTTTTTCCTATCCGCGCAACGATAGCCCCAGCGATTTCGAACAGATCATCAACCGCGCGATGGATCGCCGGCGTTTTCTTGCAGGCAGTGGTGCTGCCCTCGGCTTGATGCTGTCCGGCGCATCCCTGGCGCGGGTGCTGGCCGACACTGACGGTACTGCGGCCGGCAGCACGCTGCTGCATTTTCAGGCGGTGCCGGCGAGCACTGCAGATCGCTTTATTGTGCCGACCGGTTATGAGGCGCGCCCTCTGATCATGTGGGGCGAGCCGCTGTTGCCCGGCGCGCCCGCCTTTGATGAGTCCGGTACTGCGCCGGCTGCCGATCAGGCGCTGCAGATGGGTGACAACAACGATGGCATGAGCCTGTTCCCGCTGGGCCAAGATCATGCCCTGCTGGTGGTGAACAATGAATACAGCAACCGTCAGTTCCTGTTCGACCATGGCGGCCAGCAAGCCAATTCGGCGGATGACACGCTGAAGGATCATCATGCCCACGGCATCTCATTGTTCGAGATCCGGCGGCAGGCTGATGGCTACTGGCGGCCGGTGCCGGACGCGCCGCTGAATCGCCGTATTACAGTGCAGTCGCCCATGCACATCAGCGGGCCGGCGGCCGGTCACCCGCTGCTGCGCACCGTGGCTGATCCTGAGGGCGTGCGCTGCCTCGGTACCTTCGGCAACTGCGCCAATGGCGAGACGCCCTGGGGCACCTATCTGACCTGTGAAGAGAACACTGAAGATTACTTTGCGGCCAGCGCTGATTTTGAGCCAACGCCGGCTCAGCGGCGCTACGGTCTGAGTACGGCGGATGAATACAGCAGGCAGTGGTATCCGCATGACGAGCGCTTTGACCTCAGCCAGCATCCGAATGAGCCCCATCGCCATGGCTGGATTGTCGAGATCGACCCGATGAATCCCGATTCCGTGCCGGTCAAGCGCACCGCGCTGGGGCGCTTCAGCCACGAGAATGCTGCGCTGACGGTGAACCACGATGGTCGCATCGTAATCTACTCCGGTGACGATGCGCGCGGCGAACACATTTATCGCTTTGTCAGTGATGAAGCCTGGCGCCCGGATGATGCTGCCGCCAATCGCAATCTGCTCGATCACGGCACCCTGTACGTGGCGCGATTCGACGCCGAAGAAGGCGCGCTGCAGGGCCCCGGCAAGTGGCTCGCCTTGCGTTGGGGTGAGAATGGACTCACGCCGGAAAACGGCTTTCACAGCCAGGCCGATGTGCTGATCCATGCCCGCCTGGCCGCCACCGTGGCAGGCGCCACCACCATGGATCGCCCGGAGTGGATTGCGGTGCATCCGCGCCAGGACATGGTGCTGTGCACGCTCACCAACAACCGCTATCGCGGTGTGCGTGAGGAACAGCCGCTCAACGGACCCAATCCGCGTAGCAACAACCACTACGGTCAGATTGTGCGCTGGCGTCCCGCCAACGGCGACCATGCCGCGGCGGACTTTGAGTGGGATTTGTTCGTAGTGGCCGGCAATCCCACGCTGCATGACAGTGGTCTGGAAGCGGGCAGTGCCAACCTCAATGCGGACAACATGTTCAACGGCCCGGACGGGCTCGCCTTTGACGCCGACGGTCGCCTGTGGATCCAGACTGACGGCAACTACAGCGACGCTGAGCTCTTTGCCGGCATGGGCAATAATCAGATGTTGTGCGCCGATCCGGATACGGGTGAGATCCGGCGCTTTGCTGTTGGTCCGCGTGGCTGCGAACTCACCGGTATCACTTTCAGTGCGGATCGTCGCACGCTATTTGTGGGTGTGCAGCATCCGGGTGAAGGTGGCACCGGTTCCGATTTCCCGTTGGGCGAGGGCCGTAAACCTCGTTCCACCATCATGATGATTCGCAAGCATGATGGTGGTGTGATTGGCAGCGCCTGAGGCGGTCATGGGCCGCGTGCAGGAGGTCAGCTGATGCAGTTGGCAGTGCTGTCCGTTCGTTTCATGTGATGCATGGTTGGAGTCGACATGGACAAGCCTTGTTGTTTTGCTTATCCGTCGATCCTGCGGGCCTGCTGAGTGATTCCGCGTAGTCGGCCGCCGGGTCACCCACAAGTCGTTTCCTGCCGAGCCGCTCCGCGACCCCGCCTCAGCGGCAGTCGAAAGGCCACCCCCGAGCGTGAGATCGAATTCGAATTGGATGCGGTCACTACGCCCATAGACGTCTTCGAGCCTTAGGCTGCCGAACAGGCGATCGTCTGCCATCTCGAACAGCTGTTCATCGGGCATACAGGCCGCGCCCTCCGGTGGTCATGGCGCTCTCCCCAAGCGCCCCCAATGAGTTTGCGCCTGCGGTGGCCGGGCGGCGATCGCAGCAGATCTGGCGAGCAGCGCTGTCGCAGACGCATACCTTTCAGGCATGACAGGATGATTGGCGCTGATGCGGGACGTCGGGTTAGGCTCCTGTACTCCGTGGCCTGCTTGGATGGTTGTCGATGCCCGTTGCCTGCCTTGTCCGTCGTTCCCTGATTGTCACTTTGCTCGTTGTCCTGGTCTCGCCTGCGCTGCCCGGAGTTGCCGCGACGTCGGGCCTGAAGCCCTCGGATTTCTTCGACCTTCAGTTCGTAAGCGATCCGCAGATGGCGCCGGATGGCAACACGGTCGCCTTCGTGCGCGCTACGGTGAGCGAGGACCGGCGCAAGCGTGAGTCGGCCATCTGGCTGGTGGCGACCGACGGCGATGTGCCGCCCCGGCAGTTCACCCGTGACACCACCGATCGCAGTCCGCGCTGGTCGCCGGATGGCCAGGGCCTCGCGTTCATCTCCGGTCGGGAGGAGCGCGCCCAGCTGCACCTGATTTCCATGGCAGGTGGTGAGGCGCGCGCTGTGACCGAGCTGAAGCAGGGCTCAATCTCGGATTTCGCCTGGTTGCCGGACAGCCGCTACCTGCTGCTGACGCTGAGCATCGATCCGAGCGTCGACGATCCGAATGCGAAGGCGGAGGAGGACGAGGAACCGAAGCCGGACCTGAAGCGTTTCAGGCACGCGGTCTACAAGTCCGACGGTCGCGGTTATCTGGACGAGGCGCGGCGAGGCCTGTGGTTGCTGGACAGTGAGGATGGCAGCCTGCGCCGCCTGACCGGGCATGCGGATTGGAACGACAGCAATGCCGCGGTCTCACCCGACGGTGCACTGGTGGCTTTCGATGCGGACCGCACCGGGGCCGAGTACGACGGCGGGTTCAACCAGGACCTGCATCTGCTGACCCTCGCCAACGGCGAAGTGATGCAGGTGGACACGCCGCCGGGTCGCGCCTGGAGTCCGGTGTTCAGCCCGGACGGTCGTTTTCTGCTTTACCGGCATCAGAGCGAACGTTATGCGCCAATCACGGTGCAGCGTATCCCTGTTGCCGGCGGCAGCCACGAAGTCCTCCATGACGGCCTCGACCTGACGGTAACCGACCTCCTGTTCCCCGCGGCAGGCCAGGGCCCTTACCTGCGCGCCGACTACCGCGGTGCGCGTCCGGTGTTCCGTCTCGACCGCAACGGTCGCACCCTAGCGGTCGCAGGTTCGGAGGCTTCGATCAACGCGCTGTCCTACTCCGCCGACGGCCGCAGGATGGCTTACATTGAGGAGGATGAAGCCCGCCTCGCGGAGATCTGGACGGCCCGCAGCGACGGCAGTCGGGCGCGGCAGCTGACCCGCTTCAACAAAGAGTTCCTGGCTTCCCGCGAGCTCGGCCGCCTCGAACGCTTCACGTTCAGCAACGAGGACGATATGGATGTGGATGGCTTCCTGCTGCGTCCTATCGGCTTCGAGGATGGTCGTCGCTATCCACTGGTGCTGAACATCAAGGGCGGCCCCGGGGGCATGTGGGGCCACCAGTGGTTCCAGGAATTCCAGATGCTGGCCGCGGCGGGCTTTGGTGTCGTCTTCACCAACTACCGCGGCAGCACCGGCTACGGGCATGATTTCCAGTCCGCCGTCCGCCTCGACTATGGCGGCGCGGATTATCGCGACAACATGCTGCTGCTGGAGGCGGCGCTGGAACGTTTCGATTGGATCGATCCGGAACGCCTGTTCATCACCGGCGGCAGCCATGGCGGCTTCCTGACCAATTGGATCACCACGCAGACGGACCGCTTCCGCGCCGCAGTCACCCAGCGCAGCGTCAGCAACTGGATCTCTGAGGCCGGAACCCAGGAGTACCCGCCAGCTTCGATGACGGCCGAGTTCGGTGGCACGATCTGGACGAACTTCGACTATTACTGGGGCCGCTCACCGCTGAAGTATGCGGATCAGGTGGCCACGCCGACGCTGGTGATTCACAGCTCAGACGATCACATTACGCCGGTGGGTCAGGGGCAGGAGTGGTTCTACGCGCTGCTGGCCAATGATGTGGAGACTGAGTTCGCCCTGTTCGAGGGTGAGGGTCACGGCCTGTCCCGCGGCGGTACCCCTGTGAATCTGGTGGCGCGTCTGGGGCTGATCATCGAGTGGTTCCAGCGCTACGACGACCAGGATGAAGACAGCGACGAAGAGGAGGAAGAGGGCGACGACGGTGGCTGACCTTACGGTCAGAGCAACGCCTGCAGCGCCGTCTGCCAACGCGGCGCGAGGGCCTTTCCGTACCACGCGCTGACGTCCACCGGCGGCGGCAGCCCATCGCATAGCCAGTGCTCGAGCCGGCCCGCGAGAGCTTGGGCATCGTCCGCAGCGTAACGATAGGGTTCAGGATACTGCTCCGGGTAACACAGCGCGTCCGGCACCAGGGGCCGGGCGCCGGCGCTGACGGCCTCGAGAACCGCCAGCCCCTGGAACTCGTGGCGCGCGGTGCTCACGACGATGCCGGCGCGCCCGAGCAGGGCCATGTACGCGGCTCGCGGCAGTTCACCATCCGCCACGATCTGCGCGCCCAGAGCCGACCGCAGACGTGCCAGCGCCGGGTGGGGAATGCGGCCGCGGGCCCCGAGCAGCGCCAGCTGGAAGTCCCGACCCGTCGCAGCCAGCGCGAGGACCGCGTCCGCAAACACCTCCGGTGCCTTGTCGTATTCCCAGCGGTGGTTCCAGACGATGAGTCGAGGATCCTGCTCGCCAGGCGCGACGGCCTCCACGGGGACCGGGAGCACACTGCTGCGGGCCGCGATGCGGGCGGTCACGCCGGCTGGGACCGCGTCAGGTAGCCGTGCCAGCAGCGCCTCGACTCCGCTCAGAAAGGCGTCCCGGTTGTAGGCGGAATTGAACTTCACCCGGTGGGCCGCGAGCGCACCGTAGAGCTGCACCATCTGTGGCTCCAAGGAGGGGACCTGGTCGGAACTCGCCGGGTAGGCGAACTGGTTTTCGTGGAAGTAGTAGAGCGTAGGCACGCCGGCCAGGGCCGGGTGGAGGCCCTTGAGAGTGGCCAGGTCCACCATGGACGTGGCCACCATGAGGTCCGGCGATGATTCCGGCAGGACATCCAGCCAGGACAGCGGGTTGCCGCGAATGCGCCAGGAGAAATGACGGCCGGGCAATTCGAAGCGCTGCCAGGTGAAGCCTGGCAGCAGGGCAAGGACCCGTTCGGCCCAGGCGCGGTGGCTCGGCGCCGCGTAGGCCGACAGCAGCCATGCCTGGGGCTGACCGGACATCATGTCGTCAGCCCGGCTGCGAGGAACACGGCTGCATTCCAGCTCACGTGCAGGATCATGCCCGGAAGAATGGACCCACTGCGATCACGGAACAGCCCGAACAGCAGTGAAGGCAGAAATACCAGGGCCGCGTGCAGCGGCAGATGATTGATCAGGTGCATGGCAGCGAACAATCCACTTGTCAGTATATTGGCCAGCGTCAGCGGTCCGACGCTGCGTCCTTGGCTCACTTCCAGCAGCGCAGGTTGAATCACGCCGCGGAAGACGACTTCCTCGAGTACAGGATAGACCAGGATCAGCAGTGCGAGCGTGGTCAGGGGAAGCATGTGGCCCCCCTGGAGCGCGCCGTATCCGATCGCGATCAGGACGCCTGCAAGCCAGACGGGCGGTAGCCAGCGGTCACGCCACCAGGGGGTCACGGACGCCGGAATTCGGCGCTGTAGTTGCTGCGCCCTCCCCAGTGACGCGTGGCCTGGAAGCCCGCCTGCTCCGCCAGGGCGGTGATCTCGGCAAGTGAGATGAAGTCGGCGTCTCCCGGCTGCTCGGTCAGATTCAGGCGCCCGCCGGGTCGAACGACGCGATACAGTTCCGCCAGGGCGGCTTTCTTGTCTGGAACTTCTCCCAGCACCGCCACCAGTAGAGCCAGGTCGATGCTGGCCTCGGCATAGGGCAGGGCACGCGCATCCGCTGCCTGATAGCGAACGTTGCGGGCCCGGGCGCGACTCAGCCGTGTCCGGGCCTTGGCGAGCATGGCCGGCTGCAGATCCATCAGCAACAACATGCCTCTGGGTACAGCTTGGGCCAATTCGAGGCTGAAGTAGCCCGGCCCTGGACCCACTTCCAGCACCCGATCGGTGGGGGCAGGATCCAGTCGTCGCACCATGCCCCGCGGTGACAGGATCAACCGTCGTAAAGGATTGCGCAGCATGAACGCGAGTTCGGCCGGGTAGGCCTCGCCCGCCGTGCTGCTGCGCCGCCACACTTCCCGTAATCGTTCGAACATGGCTACCTCCCGTGCGGACGATAGCCGTTCCGGGGGCGGATCAGAACATCCAGGCAAATCCCAGCGTCGCCCAGTTGTCGCTGCTGTCGGAACGGGTCCAGCCGTAGCTGACATCCACGAAGCCGCGACCTAAGCCGCTGCGCAGTCCCACCTGGAACTCCGTGCCACCCCGATGGGTCCCGTAGCTCTCGCCCAGCAGGCTGACGTCCGGCGTCAGGGCGATGTCCAGCGCCGCGCCCCAGGTGAAGGTGTTGCTGTCATTGCGCTCCCAGACGCCACCGCCGTTCACATGCACCAGCACATGATCGTTCACCGCCACGGTGACCGGCACGTAGAGCTCGGCGTTCCGGTGACTGCCCAGTGTGTCGCGCCACTCGGAACGTCCCACCAGGCCCCAGCCCCAGCTGCCGATGGCCGGTTCGCGGAACAGGGTTTTCGCTTCCGCCGCCACCCCGGTGTCCCAGCCGTCCGCGTCCCGGAAGCGGCCGAGCCCGACCGTCAGCTCCAGATTCCCGAGCGGGTTGCACGCGATTTCACCCTCCAGGGCCTGGTCGTTGCTGCCGCCGCGGCTGTACCAGGCATAGACCTCGCAGCGCCCGGGATCCGCCAGCGCGGCGTCGTCCACCACGTAGTGGCCTCCCATGGCCTGCGTGTGTCCGCTCGCCAGCATCAGAACTGCCGTCAACCCCCAAGCCCGCGCTCGAACCGAACCCATACCCTTCTCCGTTGCAATGGACGGTCGGGAGTCTATCGAAGCGGCTGTGCGCCTTCGAATGGGACCACCGATGCCCGGTGCCTTGGGTATGCTTGCGCCATGGACAGCTTCGGGTCGGACAAGGCACCGCTGCGGGAACCGAGCAGGCTCGATTTCCGCATGCTCTACGGCATTCTGCCGGTGGTCGCGTTCTACATCGGCTACCAGTGGAATCCGTATGCCGCCATTGGCCTCGGCTTCGCGGCCACCGTGATTGCCTACTATGCCAGTGACCGCAAAGGCCTGGTGGGCATCTTCGCGCTGTTCGCGCTGTTCGTGGCCACCGTTGCGGCTCTGGTGGGCATCGTCCTGGAAGACGAGCGGGCGTTCCTGGCGCGGGACGCCGCCATCGACTTCCTGCTTGCCTCGCTCGGACTCGGCAGCCTGCTGCTCGGACGACCTGTCGTCGGCCTGATCCTGAGGGACATGTGGCCGGCCCTGCGCGAGCTGCTGCCCCTTCGGCACCGGGCCTTCGTTTTGGCGACGCTGGTGTTCGTGCTGGTGAACATCTTTCAGGGCACGGTGCGTACCTGGATGCTCTTCGGCGGTTTCAGTGTCGGTGAGTACTTGGTCTACAGCCGCCTCTTCGGTTGGCCGACGGCGGGAATCATGATCGCCGTCATCGCTCAGATCGTTCGCCGCGCCGCGCGCGCTGAGGCGCGGCGCCGGCGGGAGGACGTTGCAGCGCAGAACACTTGACCCGGGTCAACGCGGCGGATGATGCTGGACACGATACTGCATGCTGGCGCCGTTTCTGACGGATTTGCTGGAGCGCGTGCGAGGCAGGTCTCGACGCGATCAGGAGGGGCGCGTGAAAACAAGCGGGCTGGACGGTCTTCGCTGGCTGACGGCGGCCGGGACGCTGACGTGGCTGCTGCTGTGGGCCATTGCTCCAGCACAGGCCTACCCGGATGCCATGCCCGAGGGCGAGTACTTTGATCGTGGCACTGAGGGCTGCCTCATGTGCCACGGACCGGACAGCCAGTGGCCGGGGCACGGCATTCTGGACACGGTGCATGGCGTGCGTGGCGACGCCCGCACGCCGTTCGCAGAAGGCCAGCGGGCCTGCGAAGCCTGCCATGGGCCCAGCGCGGATCACGTCGTCGGTCGCCGCGACGACGGCAGCCGCCCGGCCACCGCCATCGCGTTTAGCGCCGACGAACCCGCAGCGCTGAAAGACGCGCCCTGTCTCGCCTGCCATCAGGCGGACACTGGTCACCACTGGCAGGGCAGTGCCCACCAGTTCGAGGATGTGGCCTGTACCGATTGTCATCAGGTCCACCCACGCCAGGACCCAGTCATGGCGCGGCTCACCCAGGCCGAGGTGTGCAGCGACTGTCACCGCCGGACCCGTTCCGAGTTCCTGCGCCCCTCCACCCATCCGGTGCGTTCGGGCAGCATGGTCTGCACCGATTGCCATGCGCCCCACGGCAGCATTTCTCCCGGAGAACTGCTGCGCGGGACCCTCAACGAAAGCTGTTACGAGTGTCATGCGGAGTACCGGGGGCCGTTCCTGTGGGAGCACGCGCCGGTGGCGGAGGATTGCGCGAGCTGTCATGAGCCGCATGGCTCGAGCCACCGCAATCTGCTCAGCCGACGCAGCCCTTGGATGTGTCAGGAGTGCCATCAGGCCCAGTTCCATCCCTCTGCGGTGGAGAGCGGGCTCGGCGTGCCCCCGCGCGGTGCCTCCCGTCAGGTGCTCGGCCGTGACTGCCTGAATTGCCACACCCAGGTGCATGGCTCCAATCATCCCTCCGGCGCGGGTTTGATCCGATGAAGCGGTGCTGGCTTGGAGGTGGATTGCTGCTCGCGGGGCTGGCTCACGCGGACAGCGTCGTCGAACGTGAACTCGAGCTTGGCTTCGGCTACGTCGATGAGAGTTCCTTCCGCTACGGGAAGTACACCGGGCTCGTGGACGATGGGCTCGAAGTGATCGCCAACTTCCGCTTCAGTTCCCGCCCGGTCTGGGACAGCGGCGAGACGGGTCACTGGCGGGTCGAAGGTGAGCGGCTCGGATTCGATTCCCGGCGCATCGAGGCCGAGATCGGAACCCAGGGCCGCCAGCGGCTGCGGGTCGATTTCCAGGAGACACCGCGCAATCTGTTCAATGACGGCCGGACGCCGTTTCTGGGCGTCGGCAGTGACCGCCTGCTGCTGCCGGCGGGCTGGGAGGCCGCCGACGCATCGACCGCCAGCATGACCGCCCTGAACGACAACCTGCTGGATTTCAGTCAGCGTACCCGACGCCGGGAGGGCAGTCTCGACTACCGTCTGCACGTCGGTGGCCACTGGCGGCTGGACACCAATCTGCGCCGCCAGATCAAGGACGGTCGCCAGGAACTTGCCGGCACGATTGGTACCAACGGCGGCAATTCCCGGGCTGCGCTGCTGCCGGCGCCGGTGAACTTCGAGACGGACACCTTCGATTTCAGCCTCACCCGGGAAGGCAGAGACCATCTGTTCGGCATCGCCTGGCACGGCTCCTTCTTCCGCAACGACGATCAGGATCTGACCTGGCAGAACCCATTCGGGCCCCAGCCACAGTGGCAGATGGGCGCGGCGTTCCCTGACGGTTTCGGCCAGCTCGCGCTGCTGCCCGACAACGACTTCCAGCAGCTGCGGCTGTTCGGCCAGCTCGCGCTGACGGCGACCACTCGCGCCAGCCTGGACCTGGCCCGAGGTCGGATGCGACAGGATGAACAGTTTCTGCCCTACAGCGTGGATCCGGGGCTCGCGCCGGTCCCGTTGCCGCGGCAAGACCTGAACGCCAAGGTGGACACCACGCTTGCGCATCTGCGGGTCAGCAGCCGGCCGCTGCCGCGGCTGAACGTGGTCGGGCGCATCCGTCACGAGGAGAGGGACAACAAGACGCCGCAGGAGGTTTATCGCTTCGTCTCCGGCGATGCGGGGCTGCAGGCGGCACCCGAGGCGGGCCGCATCAATCGCCCCTACAGCCTGACCCGTCGTGAGCTCTCCATCGATGCCGCCTACCGGCTGCCGCAGCGGACCCGCCTCACCGCGGGCTACGAAAACCGGCTGCGGCAGCGTGACTTCTCCGAGGTCAATTCGGCACGCGAGCACGTCTTCCGTGCTGGCCTCAGCACCCATCGCTTCGAGAGCGTGAGCCTCGGGCTCGATGCCAGCCACGAGCGCCGCGACACCAACCGCTATGTCGGCAACCGGCCGCTGCTGGCGACGCGCGTACCGGGCAGCGTCGATCCCGAAGCATTCGAGAATCATCCCAACCTGCGTCGCTACTACCTGGCTGATCGTGACCGCGATCGGGTCCAGGTGCGGGCCGACCTGCATCCCGACGACCACTGGCACCTCGGCGCCGCGTTCGCCTGGAGCCGGGA
Source organism: Gammaproteobacteria bacterium (assembly GCA_007694905.1). Classification (GTDB taxonomy): domain Bacteria; phylum Pseudomonadota; class Gammaproteobacteria; order Pseudomonadales; family Azotimanducaceae; genus SLTB01. Next base: position 10,777 of record REEU01000114.1, read on the forward strand.
TGACTACAGGGAAGATGCCTTCGGTCTGAACGAAAGCGAACTGCGCTCGTGGATGCTGGACGGGGGTTATGTCCTCAGTGAGGACGTTCGGCTCAGCGCGTTCTATCACCACGACCGCTACAGCAGCGAGCAGAGCGCACGTTCGTTCACGGCGGCCCCGCCCACGGTGAACGACCCGAACCGGAACTGGTTCGTGGACACCCGGGACACCCATGAGACCTGGGGCTTGAGCCTTGATCTCGAAGGCGTGGAGGCCCGCCTGGACTGGCTGCGCGCCCTGCGGGCCGACGGCGAACTGGAACTGCGCTTCGCTTACACCGACTCGCGCTCCCGGGGCCGCGTCGACGTGACGGCAGGGCCGGCCCTGGCCGCCGAGGATCTGCCGCCATTGACGACCCGCTTCCAGATTCTGAGCGCAGAGGCCCGCTATCGACTGTCGACGGCCTCGGAGGTTCGCTTCGCTTACGAGCATGAGCGCTATCGCAGCCGCGACTTCGCCCTGGACGGGGTTGCGCCGGACACCGTGTCCCAGGTGCTGCTGTTTGGCGAGGCGAGTCCACGCTATCGGGCCAACTGGTTCACCCTGAGCTACCTGCACCGATTCTGATATGACACCGTTGCAAGCCCGAAGCCTGATCTGGGTGCTGGCGCTGCTGCCGGCCATCGTGGCCGTGGTGATGCTGCGCGAAAGCGATCTGGCGTCCCCGGAGGCGGTGCTGAACTATCTCGGCCGCCTGACCGGGATCGCCGGACTCGCGCTGATGCTGGCGGCTGCGATCCTGAGCTGTCGCGTTCCGGGTTTCGATCGGCCCTTCGGTGGCTTGACCAAGCTCTGGTGGACCCACCACCAGCTGGCCACCGCCGCCTTTCTGCTACTGCTCGCGCACCCCATTCTGCTGACCCTCGCCGCTGCGAGCGTGAGCCTCGATGCTGCGGTGGCGACTCTGCTGCCCTCCGGCCTCGACTGGGCGCTGTGGACCGGCTGGGGCGCGCTGCTGCTGCTGATGCTCTTCCTCGGTCCCGGCTACCGCTTCTTCGGCGAGCCCGACTATCAGCGCTGGAAGCGCCTGCACCGGCTCGCGGCGCCCGCGGTAGTCCTGGCGCTGATCCACACGCTGTATCTGGCGCGGACCCTGCCCTGGCTCTGGGAGGCGGTGCTTTGGCTGGGTCTGGCCGCATTGGCCGTGGTGTCGATTCTGTATCGTTTTTCCTGGTCGCGGCGATTCGGTCGCCGACCCTATCGTGTCGCCAGGGTGGTGCGGCCGGCGAACAACGTGGTGGAGCTGGAACTCGAAGCCGAGGGCCCGGCCCTGACCTACGAAGCGGGCCAGTTCGTCTATCTCACCCCGCGGGACCCGAGCTTGGTGGCAGGTCGCGGTGAGGAGCATCCGTACACGCTGTCGTCCGCTCCCGGCGAGACGGGCCTGCGTATCGCCATCAAGGCGCTCGGTGATGCCAGTCGTGCCATCCAGGACATCGCCGAGGGCAGTCGGGTGCAGGTGGAAGGTCCGTATGGCGGTTTCTTCCCGCAGCGCTCCAGCCCTGACGCACCGGAGCTCTGGATTGCCGGTGGCATAGGCATCACTCCGTTTCTTGCACGGGCGCGGCACCTTGCCGAGGTGGGCGAGCCCGTCGACATCGTCCTGATCTTCTGCGTCCAGGACGAGGCGCGCGCGTTATGGCTGGACGAGTTCCGGGAGCTCGCGACGACGCTGCCGGGTTTCTCCCTGCACATGCACTACTTCTATGAGAACGGGCCGCTGGACAGCACGTTCGTGGGCGAGCGCTGTCCAAATGTCGAGACGCGCACCGCCTACATCTGTGGACCCGGGCCACTGCTGGGTCTCGCGCAGAAGGTGGCGCATGAATTGAACATCCCCCGCAGCAGGATCGTCACAGAGGAATTCGACCTGCTCTGAGCGATCTTCGAGGAGACTGACCGTGATCCAGAAACTGACCTTCGCCGCTTTCGTCGCATTCTGGGCAAGCGTGGCCACTGTGCTGGCGCTGTCGGCGCTGGCACCGGACAGCGTCGCCAGCGACACGGACGCGTTGCCGGAAATCGATGCGGAAACCCTTGCCGGGCACGCCAGTCTGGACGACTGCTGGATGGCCATCGAAGGCAAGGTGTACGACTTCACCGACTACATCCCCAAGCACCCGACGCCGCCCTCCATCATGGCGCCCTGGTGCGGCCGCGAGGCCACCGAGGGGATGCGCACCAAGGGCTACGGCCGCGACCACAGCCCCGCAGCCTGGGCCATGATGGACGACTACCTCATCGGGACCTACGTGGACTGACGCCTCTCCGCGCGCCGCCCCGTCAGGCAGGCGGCGACGCGGTCATCGGCGACGTCGGCGCTTTCGGCACCCCGGCATCCACCAGCACTGCGATGGCGCCATCCCCCGTGACGTTGCAGGCGGTGCCGAAGCTGTCCTGGGCCATGTACAGCGCGATCATCAGCGCGATCGCCGACTCGCCGAACCCGAGCATGGAACCCAGCAGTCCCACCGCTGACATCACGGCACCGCCCGGCACCCCGGGCGCCGCCAGCATGACGACCCCGAGGGTGAGAATGAACGGCAGCATGGTCGCGAGGGTCGGCAGTGCCAGGGCCTCGTGCAGGACCATCACGGCCACCGCGCAGCTGACGATGGTGATGGTGGAACCCGCGAGATGGGTGGTGGCGCACAGCGGCACCGTGAAGTCGGCCACCGCCTCATCGACGCCGTTGGCGCGTACCGACTGCAGTGTGACCGGAATCGTGGCGGCACTGGACATGGTGCCGAGCGCGGTGAAGTACGCCGGCAGCATGGTCCGCAGCAGCGTGAGCGGCGAACGCTGCGCACGCAGGCCGGCGAGCGTGAACATGACGCCGAGCCACAGCCAGTGCAGTCCGATGGACAGCACCAGGATCACGCCGAAGGCCTGCAACGTCCGGAACACCGTGCCCGCGGCGGCCAGCTCCGCGAACACGCCGGCGATGTAGATGGGCAGCAGCGGGATGATGACCTTCACGAGCAGCAGCCGGATCACGTCGCGGCCCTGGTCGGAGAGCTGGCGCAGCTGCGTCGCGCCGGTGGCGGCAATGCCGAGCCCGAACACGAAGGCCAGCGCGAGCGCGGTCATGATGTCCAGCGCCGGCGGAATGCGGAATTCGAAGAACGCCGCGAGTGCGCTGCCGTCGACGGGCGCGGCAAGGCCGTCGCCCATGGTCAGGCGCGGCACCAGCAGCGCCGCCGCAAGGAAGGCGACGGTGCCGGCGATGATCGTCGACAGATAGGCGATGCCCAGGGTGTGTCCGAGCATCCGCCCCGACCTGGTCGGCAGGTGGGCGATACCGCTGGTGATGAAGAACAGGATGAGCAGCGGGATGGTGAAGAACAGGAGCTGACCGAACAGGACCTTGAAGGTCAGCAAGGTCTGGATGATCCAATCCGGCGCAAACAGCCCCAGGGCGATGCCGAGCACGATGCCCGCAATCAGTTTGGCAATCAGCTTCATTCACCGTGCTCGCTTCGGCCCTGGTGTGGATGAGCGCTCGAACGATCACCAAGTGCTCGTGGCGGATGGTAGCGACTGCGCTCGCAAGAGGCGATCAGACTGCAGTGGGAGCCCGCCACGAACCATCGTTCACGCTGTCGCGGAAGGAACAAGGGCGATGTACGCGAGGCATCAGTGGGAGCTGACGTTCGCGAAGCGGGCGTCGCGATCTGCGTCACGCCTGAACCCGGCGGCACTCCGCGATCGCGACGCCGGCCTGCGGCCTATGCGGCCCAGCGACGTTTGCTCCCACTGACACTAGCAAACGCCTCGCAATATCAACACGTCACGTTTTGTTACATGAGAGGAGCGGCGCGACGGGTAGGCGCCGGATCCCACACGTGGCCGCGGCGATTGACGCCCTGCTGCATTCGGATGAGGCTTGGTCTGGTCGCCAAGGTCGGCTTCACCCTCGACGAGGACGGTCCCATGGGTTCAACGATGATCGCAATGCCCCGATCAGGTCATGCCGTCTCGGGGCCACTCGAGGGCGTGTGGAACGCGCCACGATTCATGGCGCTGCTGCTGGTCGCCTGCATCGCGCTTTCGTCGCTCAGTGGGTGTCAGGCAGCACGGTATCGCGCGCTGGAGGCCATGGGCGTCGAGAAGCGCGACATTCTGGTGAGCCGCGTTGAGCGGGCGCGGGATGCGCAGGATGACGCGCGCGATCAGTTCACCTCGGCGCTCGAGCGCTTTCGCGCCACCGTGGAGGTGGATGGCGGCGAGCTCGAGCAGACCTATGCCCGACTGAGTCGGGAGCATGATCAAAGCGTTCGTCGAGCCAGGGCCGTCAGCGATCGCATCAACGCGGTCGAATCCGTGGCCACGGATCTGTTCAAGGAGTGGGAGCAGGAGATCGACCTCTACAGTGATCCCGATCTGGCTGCTCGCAGTCGCGACATTCTGCGCGACACCCGCAGCAACTATGGCCGCATGCTGACGGCCATGCGCCGGGCGGAGGCCTCCATGGAACCGGTGCTGGCCGTGTTCCAGGACCAGGTGCTGTTCCTCAAGCACAACCTCAACGCCATCGCCATCGCGTCGCTGCGGCAGGAGCTTGCCGGCATCGAGCAGGCCACCGCCGCGCTGCTCGAAGACATGGCGGCCGCCATCCAGCAGGCCGACGCTTTTCTCACGACGCTGAGCTCATGAGCGCCGGCCGAAGCTCAGCCCGCTGGCTCACGAACGTTTTCTGAAGTCCGGCTCGCGCTTCTCGCGGAAGGCCGCCAGCGCTTCCTTGTTGGCGGGCCCGCCGAGCAGCTCCGCGAATGTCACGTTCTCCCGGTCCCTCGCCGTGCGGATGGCATCCAGCCGTGCGTCGAGCAGCAGCTGTTTCGTGGCGGTCAGCGAAGGCACCGGCATATGGGCAATGGCCGTCGCCAGCGTCATGGCCTCGGCCAGCAGATCATCCGCTGCGCACAAGCGGCTGGCGAGGCCCCATTCGAACGCAGTCGGGCCGTCGATCCAGCGTGCCGTGTAGATGAGTTCGGCGGTGCGTTGCCAGCCGATGAGCGTCGGCAGCAGGAATGTGCTGCCGGCTTCCGCCGTGACGCCGAGGGTGACGAAGGGCGCCCGCAGGCGCGCCTTGTCCGAGACCAGCACGACATCGCAATGCGGCAGCAACGTCAGGCCGATGCCCACGGCGATGCCGTTCACGGCTGCGATCAACGGTTTCGGAAACGTCTCGACTGTAGCGATGAAGGGCCCGAAGCCGTGGGGCAGGCCATCGTCGTAGCGCACCGGCTGGGCCAGCTCGGCGAGATCGGTGCCAGCGCAGAAGCTGCGGCCGCGACCGGTGAGCACCACCGTCGCGATGCCGTCGTCCCCGGCGGCTTCGTCCAGGGCGTCGCGGATCGCGTCATAAACGGCGTCGTTGTAGGCGTTCAGCGCACCCTCGCGCTCCACGGTCAGCAGGCGGACGCCGTCGGTATCCTCGATGCCCAACACTCCGCGCGTGTCGATGCTGCTCATGGCGCCAGCTCCACCCGTTCCGGATGACCGGACCAGGTCCATGCGTAGGTGCGTCGGGAGAGGCCGAGCATCATGCCGCCTAAGGACTTCGGATGGAGGAACAGGGTGTGGGCACCGAGGGCGTCGCGCTTGCCTTCGGCGGGCACGGCGGTGTGGCCGGCGCCTGTTTCCTGCGCCCGGCGCTCGATCTCGGCCAAGTGCCCGGACTCTGCGAAGGCCATGTACAGTCCGCCGCCCGTGCGTTCGTAGAATCGATGCATGGTGGTCCCCGTCCGGTTGGGCGTAATCATCTCCAGACGGTCGAGCCGGTCGTGGTGGAGAAGGGTCAACGCCCCCGCGTAGCCGTACGGCTCCGAGGAAATGGGCACGAACACGGTCTCGTCGAGACCGAGTACCTTGGCGACCCGCGCGGTTTCGCGATCCGCGTCGGCCACCAGATCGGTGAGTTCGTAGAACGTGTCGATCAGACCCACGGACGGCTGCGGATCCTCCGCACTGATGAACAGGCGCAGCTTCGGGATCCCACAAGCCTGCTCATCGATCATGAGCCGGTCGCCATCGCGCAGGGGTCGGATACCCTGGTCTTCGAGGTGCCGGGCGAAGGCATCGACATCGGGTGTGGTGAAGCCACCGGCAAACAGGTGCGGGCCCCGCGCCGCCAGGGCATCGGCGACGATGCCCTGGCCATCAGGCGCCAGAATCTCAATCCAGCCGTCGCCCAGGCGCCACAGGTGTGCTGTTGCGCCCAGCGCAGCATGGGCCTCGGTGCCCGCCGGCTCAGCGTCGAGCAAGCGCTCCCAGCACGCCCCTGCAGCGGCGGCATCGTCTGTGACCAGCACGACGCGATTCATTGCGCTCAGCATGTTCGATCTCTCCCCTTCAGCTGATCGTGGCCGGGCAGTCTAAAGGAAATCGCCGCCTGCCAGGGGCGGGCATGGCCGGCGCGGAGGCAACGGCTTTCGCGCAGCAAGGCCTTGCGGTCCGTTACGCCGGCGCTGCTGCATCGCGCCGCAGATCCGCTTCCAGATCGAACAGCTGTTCCTTGCCGAAGTACACCTCGTCGCCGACCACGAATGTCGGCGCGCCAAACACGCCGCGGACCACCGCGTTGTCGGTGGCCTCGATCAGGGCCTGCTTCACATCCGGTTGCTTGATTCCCTCGAAGAAGACGTTGGGGTCGAATCCGTCAGCTGCTAGCACGGCGGCCAGCACTTCGTCGTCGCCGAGGTTCTTTGGTTGCACCCACATGTTGTGGAAGCAGGTATCCAGGTAGGGAAAGAACCGGTCGCTGTCCTGGAACAGAATGGCGCCGCGCATGAGTTTCAGCGTATTCACGGGAAAGTGGGGATTGAACGCAAAGGGGATGGCGTGGCGCGTGACGAAACGTTCCATTTCGCGCCGGAACCAGCTGAGTTTACTCGGGATGTCTGCGAACTGCTGCATGGGTGGCCGATTGCCGATGAGCTGGAACACGCCGCCGAGGAGCATGGGGCGGTAGTGGAAATGCAGTCCGGATCGCGCTGCCGCGGCAGGCATCAGCGCATGCGCGATCCATGCGTTGGGACTGCCGAAATCAAAATAGAAGTCGACATTGATCGTGTTCATCTCGTGCTCTCCGCCAGAGTGAGAATGCAGGCTTGGACGCTGCGCGCCAGGGCCTTGTCAGGATCGCGCAACGTGGCGCCGGTGTAGTCCCAGCCGAAGTCGTTCCAGGCCGACTCTCCGCTGAGGCCGAACCAGCCGCAAGGTTCGATCTGTCCCGCCGGCCGCTGCGGATCAGCCTGGCCTCGATGCTCAATGCTGCCAGCTTCGGCGCGCGCAGCAGCTGCGCGTTCAGAATGGCAGGTTCGCCTGCGCCGGCTTCCGGCAGTTCGGCCATGGCGGTGAGCAGGCCGGCGGAATAGGGGCTCGGGTCCCAGCAGACGTCGCGACGCGTGAGGACGGCGGCGATGGCCAGGTCAGTCATGGCGGGACTCGGCTGCTGAGCTAAGTAGCGTCAAGAAACTATATGTCTCTGCGTTGCATGATGCAACGCGAAGTCCACATAATGAAGCCATGAAACTCAAATCATTCTCTGAGATGAACTGCTCTCTGGCCCAGGCCCTTGAGGTCGTGGGTGAGCGTTGGACCCTGCTCATTCTGCGCGATGCGTTTTTCGGCATCCGCCGCTTCGAGGAATTTCAGCGTCGCCTGGGCATCGCCCGCAACATCCTCAGTGCGCGGCTGGCGCGGCTGGTGGAGGAGGGCATCCTGGAGCGTCACTCAGTCTCACCTGGCGGCAAGTGGGCCGAGTATCGCCTCACCGAGAAGGGCAAATCCCTGCAGCCGGCGCTGCTGGCGCTGGTGCAGTGGGGCGATCGCTGGTACCCCAACGAGGAAGGTTTGCGCGTGGATTTCTATGATCGCAGAAGCGGTGAGTCCATTGCCCCCATCCGCCCTCACAACCAGCAGGGCGAGCCGTTGGAACCCAGGGACATTCGTGCCCGGCCGGGCCCCGGCGGACCGAAGAAGCTCGTCGCCGAAGCGGAATGATCCGATCTGCGGGTCAGTTCGAGGCGTTGCGGTTGCAGCCGGGCGCGGACCTGCGTCAGGCCTTGGAACGCCGAGTTGTTCGTCCGGGCGCTGGAGCCATGGCCGTCGTTACCTGCTGCGGCAGTCTGAGCGGCGCACGTCTGCGCCCTGCCGATGCGACCGCCGCCCTCGCCATCGACGGCCCCCTCGAGATCCTGTCCCTCACCGGTACGCTGAGTTCGAGCGGCGTGCATCTGCACCTTGCCGTCGGCGATAGCCACGGCGGCCTCGCAGGTGGCCATCTGCTGCCGGGTTGCCTGATCCGCACCACCGCCGAGATCGTTCTGCTTGCGCTGCCGGGACTGCGCTTCCGTCGCGAGCGCGACCCGGTCACCGGTTGGCGTGAACTCGTCATCGCACCGCGTCGGCCCAGGTGACCGGCGTCGACTGCCTGGGAAAAGCGAACGAACGGCGAGCGCAGCGGTCGTTCCAGCACATCCGGCAGATCTATCCTGCGTCTCGGCCAGAGATCGGAAACACCCACTTTGGACCACCGCCCTGGACAGCGTGAGGTCGTTACAGACTGTAAGCCGCAATCGTTGACATCATGTGGTGGATACGGTCGCGCATGAGTCCGGCAACGTGAGCCAACTCCGGCCACTCAGCCTCCTGGCAGCCGGAGAGCGTCGATAGGTAGTCCGACCAGCCTTCGCCGGGGCGCGTCTTCACCCCGGGTGCGATGGTGCAGCCCAGAACGAACAGCATGACTACGGGAGCCGTGTAACAGCTCTGTTGCAAATGCTTCATCGTCATTGCCCTTGGTGCGCGACCTTGTCTGGATGCGATGCCTTCCAGGTCGACTGCCGCGATGAGTGAATGCTTGGTGGTACTTGAAGGGATTCCGGCCTTGTATATGAAGAGTGCGATCGCCGGAGTAGTGTTGATCTCCGCAGCCTGGGCGTTGGAGGGGAACATGGCGGACACCAACGACGGCCCAGGGTCGCTGGCGCGAGCGCCGGTCGGTGTCACCGACGTGCTTGAGACCGGCGGGGCGCGGATCGTGACCCACTCGCTCGGCGAGGGCCCTGAACTCGTCCTGTTCGCAAGCCTCGGGCGCGAGGCGAGCGACTTCAATGAGCTCGCGGAAGGTCTCGCAGCGGCAGGCTACCGCGCCACGCTGTTCGAGGGGCCGGAATGGCATGGCGCCTGTGCATCCGTCGAGTCGCCGACGCTGTTCGATCTGGCCGACGACGTGGGGCGGTATCTCGCGACCCGCAAAGCGCCTGTTGTCCTCGTCGGTCATGCCTTCGGCAATCGTCTGGCACGCGCCACTGCGACCCGCCACTCGGAGGCGGTTCGCGGCGTCGTACTCATCGCCGCGGGTGGGCTGAAACCCATCCCAACCCGGGCCGCTGCCGCATTGCGCGATGTGTTCGATCCGAGTCTGGCACCGGAGGAGCACACGGCCGCTGTCCGCTACGGCTTCTTCGCCGAGGGCAATCCGCTGCCGGAGTACTGGCTGCGGGGCTGGCACCAGGCGCCAGCGCGGATCCAGAGCGCGGCGACACGCGCGGTGGACAGCACGCAATGGTGGCATGCCGGCGATCGGCCGCTTCTCGTCCTCGCTGCCATGCAGGATACAATCGCGCCACCGGCAGACACTGTCGATCTGCTGGAAGCGGAACTGGACGATCAGGTGACCGCGGCGCGGATCGAGGGCGCCGGCCATGCTCTGCTGCCCGAGGCGCCTGAAGAGATCCTGGCGGCGATCCTTGGGTGGCTCAATACGTTCGAGACGCACTAACCCGGCAGCAACGCCGTTGCCCGAAGCAAGATCGTATTCACACGGCGGCAGCCCAGATACATGCAGCGCTGGAAGCGGCGCGTACAGAGAGGCAGGGCTAATCTTGGGAAGACGCTGCGTGCAATGGCCTCGCGGGGTGAAGGGCTGCATCTTGACTGCCAGGGGACGCCCGGTCACAGCATATTTCGGCGAGGCAAACGTCCTTGATTGACCCCTCCCGTGATCGTCGATAACGTTGCGGCGGCTCCAACATTGAAATCGCAAACAGCCTATACCTCCGTTCATTTTGGGCGTCAGCGAACAACGCGTCAGTGCGGTAACGCACCTAACCCGTAAGCGTCCTCCACGGGAAGCCCCATGCTCGCCGAATGAGTCATCCGAGAGCTTTCAGGAATCTCTGTTCGGAGAATGCGATGTCAGCAATCACGAAGGCGCGATGTTCCATGCGGGCGCTGGCGATAGCCGCCCTCCTGCCGCTTGCGTTGCCACTGGCTGCCAATGCAGGAGAAGGCGGGTATCGCCTGCTCAAACTGGACGGCTACAAGGTCAAGTGGGGCGAGCACACGTTGGGAGTCGGCGCGAGTATCAGCTACGCCTTTGCTGACGAGGCCATGCGGTTTGAGGGTGCGCGCAACTGCAGTGAGCTGGCGCCCATGCAAGTGCTCTCGAGCGAAAGCCTTCCCTTGGAGGTACTGGAGCGCGAGACCGCAGCGGCGTTCAGGGTGTGGGAGCGTGCTGCCAATTTGTCATTCTACCGGCTTGCGGATGCCCGGAAAGCGGACATCGTGATCGGTGCACAAGGCAAACCCATCGGCCGCGCATTCGCCAATGTCGTCTATGCGCCCGGTCCACAAGATGGTGTGCGCCTCATCGACCAGGCGCTCGTGTGCTTCAACCCCGACCATAGGTGGAAGGTCGGGTTCGACGGTGACACTGATGTTTACGACATCCGCTATACCCTGATTCATGAAATCGGTCATGCCGTCGGCCTGGACCATCCCGGACCCGAAGGGCAGATCATGGGGTTTCGGTACACCGAAGCGTTCGCCGAGCTGCAGCCTGGTGACCTGCGCGGCATCCGGCAGCTCTACGGTCCTTCTGCCAATGCCGGCGAGCTGGCAACCACTGACTCCGACACTCAACGTGCTGAAACCCCAGCGTCTGATGATGCTGAGGATACGCCCGCTACGCTGTCCATTAACTGATAAGGGTTGCAAGGTCAGAGAGTTGTAGTTGGCACCACTCTGGTTCTAGCCCGCGTATCTCCACGACCTCGCTTCGCGCGTCGGTGAGATATGCGGGCTAGGAATCAGGGGCGACTGAGCCCAGTACACTCTGAGCCAGCGCAGTGTCGAAGAACTCGGTTACTTCGACGATCTTGCCATCCTCGATCCGGAAGATATGACAGTACGTGTTGTTGTACGGTTGGCCGTCTGTCGTTTCTGACAGACCTCGATCCTGGACGACGACGTACTCGCCTTCTCCGACCATCAGGTCGATGGTGGTCTTTATTCCCGTCTTCAGACGAGAGAAGACCGGGCCGAGCAAGCTCTCGGCTAAGTCCGCCTTGCCGGCGAACGTTCCGGAGAAGTCGGTTGAGCCGATGTTCGTCCACGAGACCCGATCTGACAGAAGCGCCATGGCCTTTTCGACGTCACCCTTATCCCCTGCTTCATAAAAGGCCCGGACGATGTCCTTGTTCCTCTGGATGCTCACGGAATGTCCTCCCCTGGTTGGCGCCGAACTCTGAAATGAGCGGAAGCCCGGCCCTCTCAGCTGCTGGCGCGTCCGTTTAACCCGGGCCATGAAGCGCCCGCCCGACATGCCGGATGCGGCGTCCTGGACGATAGCATCGCTGCCAGCGACGAGTTATAGATCCTGCACCCTCGGAGCGGCGGCTGATACCCTTGCCTCCTTTTGGATGAGCGAGGCGGTTGGATGACGGCGCTGCACGTTGCGGTGGTGGGCAAGGGTTTGATCGGCAGCGCGGCCGCCCGCCATCTGGCCGAGGCGGGCTGCGAGGTGACGCTGATTGGCCCGGACGAACCGGCGGACTATCGCAGTCACGGGGGTGTGTTCGCCGCCCATTACGACCCTGCGCGCATCACCCGCATCATGGACCGGGACCCGCTCTGGGCTGGCTGGGCCGCCGCATCCATCAGCCGTTACCCAGCCCTCGAGGCGGCCACAGGGATGAAGTTCCACCATCCGGTGGGTTTTCTCGCCGCGGCAGGCGAAGGCAGTGACCTGCTGCCGGCCATGGAGGCCAGCGCGCGGGCGTTCGGCATGCAGCCGCTCACGGATGCGCGGCATCCGTTCCGCTTGCCGCCGGGAACGGCGACCCGCTTCGAGAGCGCACCGGGCGGATACATCGATGCCCGCCGCTGCGTGCAGGCCCAGACCATCGCGGCGGTCGCGGCCGGCGCCAAGGTGGTCCGGCTGCCGGTCTGGGCGCTGCGCAGCGAGAACGGCGTGGTGCGGGCCATCCTCGATGACGGTTCGGAGGTCCGGGCGGATCAGGTACTGGTTTGCGCTGGTGCCTTCAGCGCAGTGGTGGGCCTCGCGCCAGGCATGCCGCTGCAGGCCGACGGGCGTGTCGTGCTCCTCGCTCGGGTGGAGGACGACCTGGCGGAGCGCTTCGCTGCGATGCCGAGCCTCATTCGCGTGGATGCAGCGGCGGACCTGGCGGACGTCTATCTGCTGCCGCCGGTGCGTTATCCGGATGGTAAACGCTACATCAAGATTGGCACAGGCGCGATCAGGCATCCGCTCGATGACCTGGAGTCTTTGCAGTGCTGGTACCGGGATGGTGCGGTGGGCGATGACGCCGCGCGGTTGGCCCAAGCGATGTTCGATCTGCTGCCGGAACTCGAGGGGGCGGAGCTGCGCACGGACCTGTGTGCGGTGACTACGACGCCGAGCGGGTATCCCATCATCGACTGGTCAAAGCCGGGCCGGATTGCCGTCGCCTGCGGCGGCAATGGCAAGGCGGCGAAGAGTAGCGACGAGATCGGTCGCATCGCGGCCCTGCTGGTCACGGACCAGCTCGACGATCCGGGCCTCGCCGCAGAGCTGCGAGCCTGACCGCACTCTCAGTCATGCATCCCGGGAACGGCACCGTCGGGTAGCGATGTCTCTGTTGGCCCTGTCCGCTCATCGGGCGACGCCCTCCATGGCTCAGCCCGCGCGTCGGATTGCAGTAGGGTCGTTCGCATGTCGCAGCTGCCTGGCAGAACATGTCCGCGAAAGCGTTTATTGACGCTATCAATGAGTTTGACAAAATTAAACGAATTGAGTCTATCGTTTTCGTTTTGCATACTGTCCGCCAATCCCCGCCGCTCTTTGGCGCGCGGGTGAATCCGCCAGCCGTGCTTCAGCGATGGCTGGCAGGACGGACATTAACAGTGCTTCCACTCTCGGACGCACGAGGAGGTTGAAATGAGTGACACCCAGCAAGCTCGGAGCGCAGGGCAATGCCCGGTCATACACGGCGGTAATACCAGCGGCAGCTCCAACAAGGATTGGTGGCCGAAGAACCTGAATCTGGACATTCTGCACCAGCACGACCGCAAGACGGATCCGCTGGGCGACGACTTCGACTACCGCGAGGCGGTCAAGGATCTTGATGTCGCAGCCCTGAAGAAGGACCTGACCGACCTGATGACCGATAGCCAGGACTGGTGGCCGGCGGATTGGGGCCATTACGGCGGTCTGATGATCCGCATGGCCTGGCATGCCGCCGGCACTTACCGGGTGTCCGATGGTCGCGGCGGTGCCGGGACCGGCGACCAGCGCTTTGCGCCCATCAACAGCTGGCCCGACAACGCCAACTTGGACAAGGCGCGTCGCCTGCTGTGGCCGATCAAGAAGAAGTATGGCAACAGTCTCAGCTGGGCTGACTTGATTATCCTTGCCGGCAACGTCGCCTATGAGTCCATGGGCTTCAAGACCTTCGGTTTCTCCTTCGGTCGCGAGGACATCTGGCACCCGAACAAGGACACCTACTGGGGTTCGGAACAGGAATGGCTCATGCCCAGCGACCGCCCCGAGAGCCGGTATTCCGGAGACCGCGAGTCGCTCGAGAATCCTCTGGCCGCAGTGATGATGGGGCTGATCTACGTCAACCCGGAGGGCGTGGACGGCAACCCCGACCCTTTGAGGACCGCTCAGGACGTTCGCGTGACGTTCGAGCGGATGGCGATGAACGACGAGGAGACCGTGGCGCTCACAGCCGGTGGTCACACGGTGGGCAAGTGCCATGGCAACGGCGATGTCGCCAATCTCAGCCCGGAACCGGAGGCGGCCGACGTCGAGGAGCAGGGCCTGGGCTGGAATAACCACGTCAGCCGCGGCGTGGGCCGTGGCACGGTCACCAGCGGCCTGGAAGGCGCTTGGACCACGCATCCGACCCAGTGGGACAACGGTTATTTCCATCTGCTGCTGAACCACGAGTGGGAAAGCAAAAAGAGCCCTGCCGGCGCCTGGCAATGGGAGCCGGTGAACATGAAGGAGGAGGACAAGCCGGTGGACGTGGAGGATCCCTCCATCCGGCACAACCCCATCATGACCGACGCCGACATGGCCATGAAGATGGACCCGGAGTACCGCAAGATCTCGGAGCGTTTCTACAAAGACCCGGCGTACTTCGACGAGGTATTCGCCCGCGCCTGGTTCAAGCTCACTCACCGTGACATGGGTCCGAAAGCCCGCTACATCGGTCCCGAAGTGCCCAGCGAAGACCTGATCTGGCAGGACCCAATCCCAGCGGGTAAGAGGGAATACGATGTCGACGCCGTCAAGGCGAAGATTGCGGAGAGCGGCCTGTCCATCAGTGAGATGGTTGCCACCGCCTGGGACAGCGCCCGGACCTACCGCGGTTCCGACATGCGCGGAGGCGCCAACGGTGCCCGTATCCGCCTCGCCCCGCAGAAGGAGTGGGAAGGCAATGAGCCTGCGCGTTTGGCTAAGGTCCTGAAAGTGCTCGAAGGTATCGCCGGAGAGGCCGGAGCCAGTGTGGCCGACGTCATCGTGCTGGCCGGCAACGTCGGCATCGAGCAGGCTGCCAAGGCTGCCGGCCACGACGTCACGGTACCCTTTGCGCCGGGCCGTGGCGACGCCACGGACGAGATGACGGATGCTGATTCCTTTCAGTACCTCGAGCCTTTGGCAGACGGCTTCCGCAACTGGCAGAAGAAGGATTACGCCGTCAAGCCTGAGGAATTGCTGCTCGACCGCACCCAGCTGCTGGGGCTGACCGCTCCGGAGATGACGGTCCTGATCGGTGGTTTGCGGGTGCTCGGTACCAATCACGGTGGCAGCAGGCACGGCGTGTTCACGGATCGCGAAGGCCAGTTGAGCAACGACTTCTTCGTCAATCTGACGGACATGGCTTACAGCTGGAAGCCTGCAGGCAACCACCTTTACGAGATCCGTGACCGCAGCACGGATCAGGTGAAGTGGACGGCGACCCGAGTGGATCTGGTGTTCGGTTCCAACTCTATCCTTCGCTCCTATGCCGAGTTCTACGCCCAGGACGACAATCAGAAGAAATTCGTGCAGGACTTCGTTACTGCATGGACGAAGGTGATGAACGCGGATCGCTTCGATCTTGCCTGATGTCGACTCCCGCACTGCGCGCCGCCTGCACTCGGGCGGCGCGCAACTTCATGGCGGCTGGTGAACCGTCGGCTGAGAGCGGGAAGCCCGAGGCCCTTGCCACGACTACCCCGTCGCCACATTTGGCGTCCCGATCCGGACGCAGCGACGAACCCGACGGCGTGGATGCGTTCGTCCGACCGCCGCTTGACGCTGCCGTCGGAAGGGGTGATGGTCGATCGGACACCCTGCCACAAGGAGAGAGATCATGGCGGAGAGTGTCTACAAGGTCATCGACCTGGTCGGTACGAGCACCGAGTCGTGGGAGAAGGCGGCCAAGGCCGCGGTCGAACGCGCCGGTGCCACCGTCCGCAACCTGCGCGTCGCCGAAGTCAAAGAACTCGACATGACCATCGACGAGAACAAGGTCTCGGCCTATCGGGCCAAGGTCAGTGTCTCGTTCAAGTACGAGGGCGAGTGACGCCCGGGAAGCGCTGGCTGGGAGGGCGTTGAGCGGGTCCAATCGGATTGCGACGGATGGGGTCCGATGGCGTCCTGCTGACGCTTTCGCGGAAGCCGCACGGCGGGATGTCGCCGTGCACGGAGGCCTTCGTGCAAACAGCGCGGCGCGTGGTCGCGTGATCCGCATGCGGCTCGCCTACAGGGAACGGCGGGACCTCGTCTGTGGGTCTGGTCGTTCCCCGTCTGCACCACCGCCATCGGGGGTTGCGCGTTCTCCGAGCTTGTCCGGATTGCGGATGAGGTAAAGGCCGCTGATGCGCCCGTCCCGAACCTGGAACCCCATCAGCGTGCGCAGGCCGTCTGCGGTGCGCAGAAGCAGCCCGAGGCGGCCGTTCACACGACGCGCTTCCACCAGCGGCGGACCCTTCTGGACCCGCGCGAGGCCGATCAGGGCGCGGATCACCGCCTGGCTGCCGAACAGCGGTTTGCGCAGCGCCGCGACCTTGCCGCCGCCGTCACTCCAGAGTTGCACGTCCTCGGTCAACAGGGATGTCAGGGTCTCGATGTCGCCGTCGTCCACGGCTTGTGAAAACGCCTGCACGACGCGGGCATGCTCGCCGGGACTGACATCGAATCGAGGTCGCTCTCGGGCCACCCGGCTGCGGGCGCGGGTGACCATTTGCCTGCAGGCTGTTTCGCTGCGGCTCAGGGTTGTGGCGATCTCGCCGTAGCCGACGTCGAACACTTCCCGCAGCAGAAAAGCGGCACGCTCTTCCGGCCCGAGCCGTTCGAGGGCAAGGAGCAGGGCAATGGAGATGTCCTCGGCCAGTTCGGAAGCCGAGTCCGGGCTTGGGGAATCGTCTTCGATCACCGGCTCCGGCAGCCAGCTCCCCACGTAGTCGATGCGCTGCCGCCGTGCCCAGCGCCATTGATCGATGGCGAGGCGGGTGGCGATGCGCGTGAGCCAGGCCCGCGGGTCGTTGACCTCGGCCCGATCGCAGGCCGACCAGCGCAGCCAGGTCTCCTGGACCACGTCCTCGGCATCACCCACGCTGCCAAGAATGCGATAGGCCACCGCGAACAGGTGCCGGCGATGGCCTTCGAAATCAGTGTCCTGGTGTGACGTTGCAGTCATGGCTGCCGCATGTCTGGCCTGAGTGGGGAAGTTCCAAGTGCGACTGGGACCGTGGAGCAGGCGACCGCATGGCCCAGCGCACGCTTGAGCATGGGAATGGCGCGGCCGCCGATGATGGCCAGGGCGAGATCGACTTCGCCCTTCGAACCCCACGCGGCGTGGATCTCACGGCGCAGGGTTTCCGACTCTGGATCATGTTCGCACACGGCGCGCACGAAGCGGCGCATCAGAATCGACTCGGGGTCGAGCCGGCTGTCGTCGCCGGCCAGCACCGCGCGGATTTCCTCGGGCGTGAGGCCGGCACGTAACGCCTCATCTGCGGCGATCTGCACGCAGGGCCCGCAGTCCTCGACTTGCGCGGCGGTGAGATGGGCGACTGCCCAAACGGTATGTGGCAGGGCCTCGCGGTGGCGGAGCATGCCCCGCAGGCGCGTGAACTGCCAGAACCCCTTGGGGCTCGCGGCGTAAAGTGCCCGCAGCCAGTCCATGGACTGGCCCAGCGTCCGTTCCTGCCGATCGAGCAGATGGTCGATCAATCGTTGCATCATGACGACATACTCCTTTCCTGCTGCCAGCTCCGCCAGGCCACCCAGGCCGCGAGTGCCGCGGGCACGTAGATGCCGAACACTTCCGTGTACCACGGGCCTGCGGAGTGGCCGAGTAAGGCCTCGACGAGGTGCAGGCAGGCGTGTCCGGCCAGCCAGAAGGTGGCGATGGTCGCTGCAGTCGCCGTCGCCCACGGTCGCCGCAGCGCCAGCACGCATGCCACCGCCAGGGCGAGGTAGGTGATGCCGATGTCGCGGATGACGTGGCTGTTCATCGGCCCTGTATCCGCCACGCCCGGTACGCCTGCATACCAGCTGGTCGGGGCCCACAGCATCCACGTGCCATTAGCCGCCAGATAGACGGCGAGCAGGCCAAGGCTGATGCGGACACCGGTGGGGTGGCGGATGGAGTGTGGTTCCTGAAGGGTCATGGCACTGACCTCGTTGCATGAATCGTCCAATCGCGAAGCATCCCGCTGTCACGGGGTTTACCGACCTCGGCGATCCTCGTTTCGGCAGCATTCATGGGTACGGACGATGTGGCGTCGGTGTTTGTGACAGGCTGATGGAGAGCTGCTGAGGCGGAGGTGGCGTGCGCGGGAGTGCCCGACGAACGGAGTCCCGAGAGCATGCGGCAAGCGTCGAGCCCGGCTGCAGCAGCCTGGGGGTTACTGGGAGTCCTCCTCCTGCGGTGGCAGGCGCTTGCCGAGCTGAGACGTGCGGGGTTCCGTGGAAGCCGGCTCCAGGGAGAAACCGAGTCTGCGACACAGCTCCAGCATGCGACCGTTCTCTCTCAATACGCTGGCGTAGAGCTTTTGAATGCCGCCGCTGCGGGCAAGGTCCCGGAGATCGAACAGCAGCCGGGTGGCGATACCTTTGCCCTGCCAATCATCGGCCACGACGATGGCGATCTCGGCGCGATCGGTGCCGGGCTCCCGGACATAGCGGGCAACGCCAATCTGTTCCGGGCCGTCGTGCGTGTCCACCATCGCCACGAGCGCGAGATCATCCGGGTAGTGGCATTCCGTGAAGCGTTCGAGCAGCGCCGGGGTCAGTTCCTTGAGGGTGGAGTGAAAGCGGTAGTAACGCGAAGCCTGGGACAGCTTGCGGACGAATGCGGTTTCCCGCTCACGGTCAGCAGGTTCGATGGGGCGGATGGTCACATGCGTCCCGTCGACGTCCAGGGCGTCAGTGAAATCGGGCGTGCTCTGCGCCTTGGCCATGGGCCGATGCTGCAACGTCTGCGGCAACCGTAGCGTATCAGGACGTAGCGCCTGACGGGGCTCGCGTTTTCCGCTTCATCTGCCCTGCTCAGCGACGAACAGCAGCCCAACGGCTGCATGCTCCTGGACCATCAACAGCGGGTCAGGGTTTTTCGCTGATCCGCTTCAGCATGAGCTCGCACACCTGGCGCCCATGGCTGCTCTGCAGGAAATGGCCCGCATCGGCGATGGGATCGAAGCTCCCGTTCATGCGTCCGGCCCAGCTTCGTCCCCAGTCCTCGGTGAAGACATCGTCCGCGCATCCCCAGATGAAGTGCGCGGGCTTCGACCATTCCAGCAGCTGGCGGTAATGATGCGTCTGAGCTGCGCCGTTGCCGTTGTCGTAGCTGCTGGCAGGGATCGACAAAGGGAAGCGCCGGTAGCCGTTGAAGGCCTCGTCCGGCAGCCCCCGGTAGGGGGCGGAGAAGCCCTGATAGACCTGCGCCGCCTTGCCGGTGAGCTGCGGGTCGCGGCCCTCGACCAGCGCCGGGAAGATCACCTCCCGTCCGGCCAACCCTCCGCTCAGCAACAGCAGCAGGCCCACGTCCGGGCAGGGGCGATCGAAGAGCCCGCCCTCGTGCCAGTTGGTGAACCAGTTCTTGATGGCGTCGGTGTATTGGAATTCGGGGTGATGCAGCCAGGTGTTCATGATGACCAGCCGCTCGAAGCGCTCGGGCATCGTCACCGCCTGGGCCAGGCCGATGGGGCCACCCCAGTCCTGGCAGACCAGCGTGACCCGCTCGAGATCCAAACTGGTGATCAGGCTGCTGAGAATCTCGGTGTGGCGGGCGATGGTGTACCAGTGGATGTCCGTCGGCTTGTCGGAGCGGCCGAAGCCCATGTGATCCGGAGCGATGCAGCGGTAGCCGGCGTCGACCAGCAGCGGGATCATGTCCCGGTACAGGTAGGCCCAGGTGGGCATGCCGTGGAGCAGCAGCATCACCGGCGCGTCGCGCGGGCCTTCGTCCACGTAGTGCAGGCGGAGATCCTGCCAGGGGTGGTAGTGAGTCGCGTAAGAAAAGTCGCTCAGGTCGGCGAAGTTCTCGTCCGGCGTGCGCATGAAGTCGGTCATGAGGGCCCCTGCTTGCTGGTCGTCGCGATCGTCGCCGCCATGGCCCGCATCAAGAGCCGGCCACATTAATGACATTGAGTATGCCATAAGTTCCGGGCCTGGAACGACCTGTGACGCGGGGCGGCGCGCACGCGCGTGATCCGAATGCGGCTCGCCTACAGGGGGAGGCGGCACACATTTGTGTGTAGGCCCGAGCGCGTGCGCTCGGCTCGTGCGGCGCGCACGCGCGCTCGCCTACAGGGGGAGGCGGCACGCATTTGTGTGTAGGCCCGAGCGCGTGCGCTCGGCCTGCGGGGCGCCGAGACCTTGGCCGGGTGGCTCAGGCCTTGGCCGCGTCGGGCTTGTCCAGTTGCAGGCCCCACTCCTTGGCCGCGGCACTCGCGGTGCCCGGATCCACCTCACCTTCGCGCTCCAGCAGGGCCAGTGCGGCATGGGCGATCCAGTTCGCGCTCACCTCGAAGTGGTCGCGCAGTGCCGCCCGGGACTCGGACAGGCCATAGCCGTCGGTGCCCAGCACCGCATAGGGTCCCGGGATCCAGCGGGCGATGCTCTCACCTAAGGTGCGCATGTAATCCGACGCTGAGACGAACACGCCGCGCTCGTTCTCGAGCAGGGTCTCGAGGTAACCCCGCTCCGGTTCGGCGTCGGTCTGCAGCCGGTTGCGTCGCGCCGCGGCATTGCCGTCGCGCAGCAGTTCACCGTAGCTGGTCACACTCCAGATGTGGGTCGGAATGCCGCGGGCTTCGAGCCGCTCGGCGGCCGCCTGCACTTCGACCATGATGGCGCCGCTGCCAAACAGGTGGGCCTGACGCTTGCGGCGGCGGTCGCCTTCCGCCTCGCGGAAGCGATACATGCCGCGGATGATGCCGTCCTCGACGCCCGCGCACATGGCCGGCATGAATTGGTTCTGGTTGGTGACCGTGACGTAGTAGAACGCGTCCTCCTGGCGACTGTACATGGCGTCGATGCCATCGCGAACGATCACCGCTAATTCGTAGGCGAAGGCTGGGTCGTAGCTGCGCAGGTTGGGGACGGTGCCGGCCACCAGCAGCGAATGGCCGTCCTGATGCTGCACGCCCTCACCGTTCAGCGTGGTGCGTCCGGACGTGCCGCCAAGGAGGAAGCCCCGGGCCATGGAGTCGCCGCAGGCCCAGATCATGTCGCCGACCCGCTGGAAGCCGAACATGGAATAGAAGATGTAAAAGGGAATGGTGGGCACGCCGTGGTGGGCGTAGGCCGTGCCGGCCGCCAGGAACGACGCCAGGGCGCCGGTCTCGCAGATGCCCTCTTGCAGGATCTGGCCGTCCTCCGCCTCTCGGTAGGGGGCGATGCTGCCTGCGTCGACGGGCTGATAGACCTGCCCGGCGGGGGAGTAGATGCCGGCCTGGGAGAACAACCCGTCCATGCCGAACGTGCGCGCCTCGTCGGGGACGATGGGCACCACGTAACGGCCGAGTTCCTCGTGGCGCAGCAGCTTCGACAGCATGCGCACCACCGCCATGGTGGTGGAGATCTGCCGCTCACCGCTGCCCTTGAGGTGATCGGCGAAGAACTCCAGCGCCGGGGCCTCGAGGCGCGGGCAGTCGACCACACGCCTGGGCACCGCGCCGCCGAGCGCCTGGCGTCGGGCCTGGAGATAGGCGAGTTCCTCCGAGCCCTTAGGCGGCAGGTAGAACTCCGCACGCCTGGCCGCCTCGGCGTCGAGAGGAATGCCGAAGCGCTGGGCGAGCTCGACCCGCTCGTCCGGGGTCAGGTTCTTCTTCTGGTGAACCGTGTTGCGACCGGCGGCCTCGCCCATGCCGTCGCCTTTGACGGTTTTGCACAGGATGACCGTGGGTTTGCCGCGACTGGCGGCAGCTTCGGCGAAGGCCGCATAGACCTTCTTGTGGTCCTGGCCGCCGCGGCGGATGGTGCGGATCTCCTCGTCGGTCAACGACTCCATGAGCTGCTGCAGCTCGGGAATGTCCTCCACCCAATGCTCCCGAACCATGTTGCCCGGCGAGACGGTGTAGAACTGGTAGTCACCGTCCACCGCCTCTTCCATGCGCTGCTGCAGCAGCCCGCTGCTGTCCCGCTCCAGCAGCGGGTCCCAGCCTGACCCCCAGATCACCTTGATCACGTGCCAGTCGGCGCCGCGGAAACTGCGTTCGAGTTCCTGGATGATCTTGCCGTTGCCTCGGACCGGGCCGTCGAGTCGCTGCAGGTTACAGTTGATCACCAGCACCAGGTTGTCGAGTTCCTCTCGCGAGGCGATGTTGATGGTGCCGAGCACCTCCGGCTCATCCGCCTCGCCGTCGCCGATAAAGCACCAGACACGACCGCTGTCGGGTTGCTTCAGGCCGCGTCGTTCCAGGTACTTCGCGAAGCGGGCCTGATGGATCGCCGACGGTGTCGACAGCCCCATGGACGCCGTGGGCATGGTCCAGAAATCCGGCAGGCGTCGCGGGTGGGGGTAGGAGGAGAGGCCACCTTCCGGCGCAAGTTCGCGGCGAAAATTCGTGAGCTGTGCTGCGGTCAGGCGCCCTTCGAGAAAGGCCCGGGCATAAACGCCCGGCGCCGCGTGGGCCTGGACATGAACCTGATCACCGCCGCCTTCGGCCTGGCGGCCGTGGAAGAAGTGATTGAACCCCACTTCCAGCATGGTGGCGCAGGACATGTAGGTGGCGATGTGGCCGCCCACGCCGGAGCCGGAGTCGTAGGCCTTCAGCACCATGGCTGCGGCGTTCCAGCGGATCAGGTTCTCCAGCCGCTGCTCCAGGGCGATGTCCCCGGGGTAGCGGGGCTGGGCGCGCACCGGAATGGTGTTGACGTAAGGCGTGTTCAACGCCGCTTCCGGTAGCACCAGTCCGGAGCGGGAGGCGTCCTGCTGCAGCCGTCGCAGGAGCTCCTGGGCACGCTCGTCGCCCTGCTCGCGCAGCACGGACTCGAAAGCGTCGAGCCACTCCTGCACCTCCTCGGCCCAGAGATCCTCGGCCTGATCATGTCGCATCATCTTTCCAGTCATCGCTTCTCTCCAACGGCGAGGGCGATTATAGGGGTCCGGCGGGGTCCCTGGCCCGTTCCCGTAGTGATTGGTTCGATCAACTGTTGAGTGCTATAACGCAAGCAAGCGCCTTGGAGCGGGTCTGACGCAGAGCCCGCCGCGGCAGGAGAGCATGCATGAATAATTTGAGCCTGGACCCTGTCCAGGTGCGGTCTGCGGCTGGGTCTCGCGCAGCCGGACCCCACTTGTTGCTGACTCTGGCCGAGGCCCAGCGCGCCTTGTTCGAGGCCAGTTCCATGGTGACGCTAGGCCCGCTGATGCGGACGTTGCCCCGAGGTGACGGTCATGCAGTCATGGTGCTGCCGGGATTCATGGCGACGGATCAGTCCACCGCCCTGCTCCGCCGTCATCTTCGGCGTCTCGACTATCAGGCCATTCCCTGGAACCTTGGCCGCAACCTCGGTCCGAGGGGCTCGCTGATGGAAGACATGGTGGGCTCGGTGAAGCGTCTGGCGGATTCGACCGGCGCTGCGGTATCGCTGATCGGCCAGTCCCTCGGCGGCGTTTACGCGCGCGAGATTGCGCGGGCGATTCCTGCGGAGGTCAGGCAGGTGATCAGCCTCGGCAGCCCGTTCGGCACCATGGATGGCAACGGCACGAATCCTGGCGTCGCCCGGCTGTTCGAGCTGTCCACTGGCCGCAGTGCGGCTGAAGCCCGCCGCGAACACGGCTTCGGTGACATGCAGGCGCCGCCGCCGGTACCGAGCACAGCCATCTTCAGCAAGAGCGATGGCATTGCCCATTGGCGCATCTGCATCGAACGGGACACACCGACCACCGACAACGTCGAGATCGTCGGCAGCCACTGCGGCATGGCGTTCAACCCGGTGGTGCTCTGGGTCGTGGCTGACCGGCTGGCTCAGGCCGCCGGCCACTGGCAGCGCTTCGCCCGCAACGGCGTGCGGCGTTATCTGTTCCCCGGCCCCATATTCGCGCCCTGATCATTTTCGGGGGGCGGTGGTTTTGGATTCCCTGGCGGTGGTGTCGAAGTCGATTCGGGCGGAGACTCGGAGCCGTTGCGGACCCGATTGAAGATGTTGGTCAGCAGGGTCTGATAGGCTTCGATGCCCTGCGTCCCCCCTTTGACGATAGACTGCATCATGTTGCGTAAGAGCGTCCCGTCGAGACCTTTCTCCACCTGATCACGCAGTCGGTCCACGATCATGTCGTTCACCGGGGCGACGTCAGGCAGCCCAAGCAGCCGGCGCATTTCCTCCGGCGTCATCTCGAATTCCACGTTCACCTTCATACAGCCTCCGGTTGCGGGCGGGCGGCGAGTTGCGCAATGTAGCATGACAGCCGGGCCCACCATTCGAACCGCGTCATGCCCCGTGGTCGAGCAGGGAGCGTTACCGCTTTGAGAGTGTTGAAGAAATACCCGAACCGCCGGCTCTACGATACCCAGAACAGCGTCTACGTGACGCTCGAGGATGTCCGGCAGATGGTGCTCGCGAATGAGAGCATCCAAGTGGTGGACTCCAAAAGCGGCGCTGACCTCACCCGTAGCGTCCTGCTGCAGATCATCGCGGAGCAGGAGGGTGAGGGGCACGAGCCGCTGCTGACCAACCGGGTGCTGCAGCAGCTCATTCGCTTCTACGGCGACAGCATGCAGGGGGTGCTGTCGCGCTACATCGAACAAAGCGTCATGGTCTTCCTGCAGCAGCAGGAGCTGTATCAGCGGCGCATGCGCGATGTCCTCAGCGCCTCGCCGGTCAAGCTGGTGCAGAAGCTGGCGGATCAGAACCTGAATTTCTGGCGCAACCTCATCGCGCGCGAACAGCAGGAACGTCACGAGGACGGTCCTCCGCAGGCGTCCGAGTTGCGTCCACCACCACCGCCACCGTTTGATGCGGAGCAGCAGAGCGGGCCCCGTGGGGGCCGTGATGACCGCAATGAAGCATTGCCCGGCGAGCGAAAGAATGGCCCTGATTCGGGGGCTTGACAGCTACTGGCGGCCCGATTATATTGCGCTGCACAAAATGCTGCGGCGCACAATGCGAGAGCAGCTCAAACAGAGAGGTGTTCGCCATGTCGACCCAAACCCGTATCAAGCGCGTGCTGAAGCCGGTCAACGACCTGGTCCTGATCAACGCCGAGACCACCGGTGCCATCCTGCTGCGGCAGAATGCGTTCTTCGGTGATCTGGTGGAGTCCAGCGTGCAGCAGATCAAGACCTTGACCCAGGCTGAGTCCCTGCGTGATGCAATGGATGCGCAGCGCGCCTACATCAAGGAAGTGGGCTCCAAGGTGTCTTCCGTGACCCGCGACAATTTCGAGACCCTGCGCGAAGGCAGCAAGAGTGCCGGCAGCGTGGTCAGCGGTGCTCTGCGTCGCGGCCGTGAGGAGGTTTCCGAGGCGGTGGACTCCGCTCAGACGCAGGTTAACGAGACGGTTAACCGCGCCCGCGCCGAGGTTGCTGAGACCGTGGCACCGGAACAGCCTGCTCCTCAGTTCCCGAACAACAACTTCTGAGCGGGATGGACAGGCGGCAGTGGCTGACGAGACTCTGGTCCCGCGCCCATCGCCGCTGCTCGGTCTGACCGAGCCGATGCGGGCAGCAGCGGACTTCGCGTCCCTGCTGCCTGGTCGTTTCTGGCTCAATGGTGCGCCGCGCGGTGACGGCCACCGGGTCGTGGTCCTGCCGGGGTTCACCGCCAATGATCGCTCCACCGTCGCCTTGCGTGGGTTCCTGCAGCGACAGGGCTTCGCTGCGCGGGGCTGGGAACTGGGTCGCAATCTCGGGTCGCCCGAACTGAGCAGCGCACTCGACGAACTGCTGGCCCGGGCACTGGACGAGACCGGAGCAGCCGTGAGCCTGGTGGGCTGGTCCTTAGGGGGCGTGCTGGCTCGCAATCTGGCGCGGCGGGAACCCGGAAAGGTCAGAAATCTGATCACCCTTGGCAGTCCCATTGCCGGGAGTCCTACTCGCACCCGGGCCTGGCGACTGTATCAGCAGGTGCACCGCGGACAGGATTCGGAACATTCGAGTCGATTCGACGCGGGCGGGGTGCGCCCGCCGCCGGAAGGGGTTTCGAGCACGGCGATATGGTCGCGCAGTGACGGCATCGTGCCGTGGCAGATTGCCCGCGAGCAGCCGGGCCCAAGACGTGAGAATCTAGAGGTCTTTTCCAGCCACCTTGGCCTGGGCGTCAACGCTGCCGTGCTGTACGCAGTGGCAGACCGTTTGAGCCAGCCTCCGGAGGCTTGGCAACCGTTCGAATCGCCTTGGTGGCTGCGGCCCGTTCTGCGGCCCGCCAGCTAGGCGGATGGCATGCAACACCGAGGGGGGGGACGTCATGCAACAACTCACTGGAATGGATGCTTCGTTCCTCTATTTCGAGACACCGAATCAGCCGATGCACATCGGCGGATTGTGTGTTTACGATCCGTCCACGGCCCCGGATGGTTTCGTCCGCTTCAAGGACATTCTGAATACCATCCAGAGCCGGCTGCATCTGGCGCGGACGTTCCGTCAGCGCGTGGTGCGGGTCCCACTGGATCTCGATCATCCCTACTGGGTGAACGACGCTGACTTCGATCTCGAATTTCATGTCCGCCACATTGCCCTGCCGAAGCCCGGTGACTGGCGCCAGCTCTGCATTCAGACCGCCCGTCTGCATGCGCGACCGCTGGACACCACGAAGCCGCTGTGGGAGATCTATGTCATCGAGGGCCTCGACAACGTGGTCGGCCTGCCTCCGGGTAGTTTCGCGATGGTGACGAAGATCCACCACGCAGCCATCGATGGTGTGTCCGGGGCGGAGATCACCGGGGTTATTCATGACCTCGAGGCCGAAGCCTCGGTGCCGCCCCCGCAACAACCCTGGGCGGCAGACCGGGATCCGCTGGCGGCCGAGCTGATGCTGCGCGCCTGGGCCAACAACCTACGCACGCCGTTCCATTTCGCGCGCGTCATGGCGAACACCATGCCGGCCATCGGTCGCGTCACCGCGGGGCTGCGCAATCACAGCTTCAAGATGCCGGGACCGGTGCCGAGGACCCGCTTCAACGGCACCATCTCGCCGCATCGGGTGGTGGACGGTCGCTCATTCCCGCTGGCGAAGATCCGGGCGATCAAGTCGGCGATGCCCGGCGCTACGGTCAATGACGCGGTGCTGGCCATCGTCGGCGGGGCGCTGCGCCGGTACCTGATGAGTAAGAACGAACTGCCCGTGGACTCGTTGGTTGCGATGGCCCCGATCTCGGTGCGCGCCAAGGATCAGTCCGGCGCGATGGGCAATCAGGTGGCAGCGATGGCGGTGCAACTGCGTTCCGACTTGGGTGAGCCCATGGCCCGCCTGCAGGCGGTGCACGAGGGCACGGTGCAGTCCAAGGCCCTGACCGAGGCCGTCGGCGCCCGCCTGATGACGGATTACGGCCAGTTCATTCCGTCATCCCTGGCCGGACTCGCGGCGCGGCTCTACACCCGGGCGGGGCTCGCGAATCGCGTCCGACCGGTATTCAACTGCGTGGTCACGAACATTCCTGGCCCCCAACAGTCGCTGTTTATGGGCGGAGCACGGCTGATCACCCAGTATGGACTCGGACCCGTCGTCGACGGCATGGCGCTGATCCATCCGGTGTTCAGCTACTGCGGGGAGATCACGATTTCGTTCACGTCCTGCCGCGAGATCATGCCGGACCCGGAGTTCTATGCCGAGTGCATCGAGACGTCTTACCAGGAGATGTGTGCCGCGGCCGGCGTGCGGGACGACATGCAGCCTGCTGGGCCCGTGACCACGGAACCCGCTGTGAACTGCTGACGCCGGTGGAGCGATGGTTCGAGGAGATGAGGAGATGAGGAGATGAGGAGATGAGGAGACAGCGCCTGTGAGCGGACGCTTGGAAGGCAGGCGGGTTCTGATCACCCAGGCCGACCGCTTCATGGGCCCGGTCATCAGCCTGCGTTTCCGCGCTGAGGGTGCCGAGGTCATCGACGACACCACGGGGCCTCGCGGTATCGATGGCGGTCGTGCCATCGCCGAACGTCATGGTGCCGTGGATGTGCTGGTGGCGAACCTGGCGCTGCCGCCCCATCCGGCCCTGGTGGACGAGACCACAGAGTCGGACTGGCACGCGCTGTTCGATGCCCTCGTGCATCCCCTCATGGGTCTCGTTGGGACCACTTCGCGCTATATGAAGGCGGCCGGTGGCGGTCGCATCATCGGCATGACCAGCGCGGCTCCCCTGCGCGGAATTCCTAAAAACAGCGCCTACTGCGCCGCCCGCGGTGCCCAGAACGCCTACTTGCGTGCGGCGGGAGTCGAACTCGCACGCAACGACATTCTCGTCTGCGCCATTGCCCAGAACTACGTCGCCAACGACACCTACTATCCGGCCGGCCTCACGGAGGACGAACGCTTCCTTGAGCGCATGCGCGCCGTGGTCCCGGCTGGACGCATTGGTGATCCGGAAGAAACCGCTTCGCTGGCGCTGTTCCTGGCCACCGAAGCGGGTTTCATGCCCGGTCAGATCATTCCGCTCTCGGGCGGCTGGACCACCACGCTGTAGACTCGTCAGCTCGCGTCCCAGGAGCCGCGTGCCTCCCAGTTTCCGTGGAAGTTGTTGAGCCGCTCCGAGTCGATGGCTGCCAGAAGATCGCGCGTGGTTTCGGCGCGACACTCCTGCTGCAGCCGCAGACGGGTCAGATCGCGCACGCCGCGCATGCGACAGACGCGGTTTGCCTCCCGCAGCACCCGCGCGTGCACATCTCTCACACCGCTGGCGCTGGCCAGCTCACCGCGAGCGAAACGCACGCTCGCCTGGGGTGCCTCGGGCTTTGCTGCTGCTGCCTGTGCCGGAACCGCGAGCGTCCCGATCAGCAGTGCGGAGAGCAGCGCAGCCTTACCCACTGCGGCAACGCGCCGCAGGCGCTTCGTTTCTTGCTGATTGCTCGTCATCGTGTTCATCTCCACTTCCACATGATTGCCTGACCATCTTTCCCGATGGCTCACGTATTCAGACGTGCGCAGTGGGGTGAAGGTTTGCGCGGTTTCGGGGCAGCTGTCGTTGGAACGGCTCGGCTCATCGCAGAATCACGATGAAGCACAGCACAAGGCTGTGGATCCGTGGCGGCAGGGGGGAGGACGGCGCGTTGGGATCAGCGCTTCCGTGGGCCCTGGGCTTTGTTAGACTCTTCAGTTGCCACTTTAGGCTCATTAGAACGTTTCTGAGGGGAGCACTTCATTCATGGCAGTATGCACGCAGCCTTCGGGGCTTCGCCCCAGCATTGTTTTTCTCATTCTAGCTGCCCTCGGTCTCGGTGCCTGCAGTTCGGAGGAGCCCGCGGCGCCGGCCGCGACGGCTCCCGAGCGGAGCGGCGTCTCTACCGCACGGCTGACGCCGGATGAGATTCGCAGTCGCGTCGCCAAGGTGGACGGCGATGCCATCCGTAATCCTCGTCCCGGTGACTGGCTCACCCATGGACGGACTTACGACGAGCAGCGCCACAGTCCGCTGGATCAGATCAATACTGACAATGCGGCCGAACTCGGGCTCGCCTGGTACTGGGACACGGGCACCACCCGCGGCCTGCAGGCTACCCCCATCGTGGTGGACGGCGTCATGTTCACCACCGGGTCCTGGTCCGCGGTCTACGCCCACGACGCGGTCACCGGCGAGCATTTGTGGACCTACGATCCTGAAGTGCCCAGGGAGTGGGGCAAGTACGCCTGCTGCGACGTGGTCAATCGCGGCGTGGCGGTATGGAAGGGTCGGGTCTACGTCGGCACGTTGGATGGACGGCTGGTGGCGCTGGATGCCGGCACCGGTCAGCCGGACTGGGAAACGCTGACCATCGATCCGACCCGCCCCTACACCATTACCGGCGCGCCGCGGATCGTGAAAGGCAACGTGATCATCGGCAACGGCGGCGCCGAGTACGGCGTGCGCGGATACGTCAGTGCCTACGACGCCGAAACCGGTGAGAAGGCCTGGCGCTTCTGGGTGGTGCCTGGCAATCCGGCCGACGGCTTCGAGGGTGAATACATGGAGCGCGCCGCCGAGACCTGGCGCGGCGAGTGGTGGGAAGTCGGCGGCGGCGGAACCGTCTGGGATTCCATGGCCTACGATCCCGAGCTGGACCTTCTCTACGTCGGCACCGGCAACGGCTCGCCCTGGAATCGCCACGAACGCAGCCCCGGCGGCGGCGACAACCTCTACCTGTCGTCCATCGTCGCGCTGCAACCCGACACCGGCGAGCTGGTGTGGTACTACCAGACCACCCCCGGGGACAGCTGGGACTATACCGCCACCCAGCACATGATCCTCACCGAGCTGATCGTCCACGACGAACGCCGCAAGGTGATCGTGCAGGCGCCCAAGAATGGCTTCTTCTACGTGCTCGATCGCACCAATGGCGAACTGCTGTCAGCGGAAGCCTACGTGCCGGTGACCTGGGCCAGCCACGTCGATGTCGAGACTGGCCGCCCGGTGGAGAATCCGGCCGCGGACTACATGGAGGAGCCGGTGCTGACGCAGCCCGCGCCCTATGGCGGCCACAACTGGCATCCGATGACCTACTCGCCGGATACCGGGCTGGTCTACATCCCGGCGCTGGATATCCCGTTCATGTTCGGCCAGGACAACGCCTTCCGCTACCAGCCAGGTGAATGGAACACCGCTGTCGAAATGCTGCTCGCGGCTCCGCCCGGCGACGTCAACGAAGAGCTGGCGAACCGGGCACTGGTCAAAGGGCATCTGGCGGCCTGGGATCCGGTCAATCAGCGTGAAGCCTGGCGGGTCCAGCACTCCGGATCCTGGAACGGTGGTCTGCTGTCCACGGCCGGTGGTCTGCTGTTCCAGGGGCGGGCAGATGGCATGTTTGCCGCCTATCGTGCCGATGACGGCGAGCTGCTGTGGGAGACGCCTGCCTACACCGGCATCATCGCCGCGCCCGTGACCTGGGAGCAGGATGGTGTCCAGTACGTCACCGTGGTGGCCGGCTGGGGCGGGGCCTTCGGTCTCGCGTCCGGTATCCCGCCGCAGGAAGGCAATGTCATCCGCGAAGGCCGCATTCTCACCTTCAAGCTCGGTGGTGAAGCCCGGCTTCCGGTGCCGCCGCCGCTGGACATGGGCCTGCCGGAACCGCCGCCCCTCACGGCTTCCGCGGAAACGGTCGCCGAAGGCGAGCAGCTCTTCCACGCCTACTGCTCCGTCTGTCACGGCGCCGGTGCCGTCTCCAGCGGCGTGCTGGCGGATTTGCGCTACATGGACGAGCAGACCCACGCCGCCTTCGAGGGCATTGTCCGCGGCGGGGCCTACCAGGACCGGGGCATGCCGGGCTTCTCTCACGTGCTCGAGCGTGAGCAGAGTGCGGCGGTGCACGCCTACATCATCAAGCGTGCCCACCTCGCCCATGAGCTGCGCGAGCTGGAAATCGCACAGGCCGCCAGCGACGACTGAGAGCTTTCACCAGCCCGGAGCGCCAGGGAAGGCGCCCGGGCCTGGGGTCGTTCCAGTCTGCTGGTGGTCAGATCAGCTTCACCAGCATCTTGCCGACGTTGCGTCCGGTGAACAGTCCCTCGAACGCGGCGGGCGCCTGATCGATCCCGTCGAGGATCGTCTCGTCATACTTCACCTTCCCCTCTGCGATCCAGCCGGACACGTCACGGATGAAGTCGTCGCGGGAGTCGTTGTAGTGATTGACGATGAAGCCCTGCAGGCGCAGTCCCATGCCGATGGCCATGGTGAGGTTCGAGGGGCCCGGCCGTGGGGTAGCATCGTTGTAGACCGCAATGGCACCACACAGTGCGATGCGTCCGAACTGGCGCATGTGGAACAGAGCGGCTTCCAGATGGTCGGCGCCGATGTTGTCGAAGTAGACGTCGAGGCCGTCCGGCGCGCCCTCGCGCAGGCGTGCGAGCAGGTCGCCTTCCCGATAGTTGAAGGCGTAGTCGAAACCCAGGTCATCGGTCAGGTGCCGTACCTTTTCGTCGCTGCCGGCGCTGCCGAGTACGCGGCAACCCTTGATTTTCGCGATCTGCCCGGCCAGGGATCCCACGGCGCCGGCGGCCCCGGAAACGAACACCGTCTCGCCGTCCTTCAGGCTGGCGGCGCGGAACAGGCCCACGTAGGCGGTCATGCCCGGCATGCCGAGCACGCCGAGGTAGGCCGACAGGGGCGCGACCTCCGGGTCGACCGGCTGCAGCTGCCGTGGCTCGGCGACGAATGCCTCCCGCCAGCCGAAGCCGTTCTGCACGAAGGCCCCAACCGGGAGCGCGTCGCTGTTCGAGGCGATGACTTCGCCGACTGCCCCGCCATCGAGCGCGGCGCCTACCTGGAAGGGCGGTACGTAGGACTTGCGGTCGTACATGCGCCCGCGCATATACGGGTCGACGCTCATGTAGTGGTTGCGCACCAGCACCTGTCCCGGGCCCGGGTCGGCGACCTCGACCTCGCAGATCTCGAAGTTGTCATGGGTCGGCATGCCGTTCGGCCTGGATTTCAGGCGGACTTCTCTACATTGGGTCATGAGCGTTTCCTCTAGATGTGGACGATTGAAGTGACGATGAGATCGGGGGATGGCCAGGACAGTGAACGAAGTGTCGAGCGTGATCAATCGACGGTCTCGTTTTTGCCTCTGATAGGGCGATCGGCGGGAGCGCTGCAGCTGGCATGAGCGTTGAGCCAGCGGAGACCTTGCGGGTGTCGTCCTGACCTTGTGGATCGATTCGAACAGCTCCTGCGCCAGCCGGTCCTAGCGTTCAGTCCGACTGTTGCTGGAAACACGAATCAGGGGCGTTGCGTCAGTCTGACTCGGCCTCGTCGCGGCCGCGCTGCCGCGCCTCGGCTTCGAGGCGTGCTTCCTCGATCTCGTCGAGCACCGCGTCGACGTCGGCCGCGGCTTCGTCGAATACGAAGGTACCGCTGAGTCGGCTGTCGGGCGTGAGGGTGCCCGCTTCATAGCGGGCCCAGATCTCATGGGCGTATTGGGTCTCGAGCAGTTCCGGCGCATAGCGGCCGAAGGATGCGCGCATGTTGTTGATGTCCCGGGTGAGCATACGAAACGCATTGTTGTTGCCGGCTGCGTTCACCGCCTGGGGCAGGTCGATGATCACCGGTCCGTCTGAGTCGATCAGAACGTTGTACTCGGACAGATCGCCATGGATGAGTCCGGCGCAGAGCATGCGCACGATCTGGGTGATCATGAATCCGTGCCAAGTGCGCGCTTGTTCAGGGGTCATGGTGACTTCGTGGAGTTGCGGAGCGGTGACGCCATCGGCATCGGTCACCAGTTCCATGAGCAGCACCCCGTCATAGACTCCGAAGGGATGAGGAACCCGGACGTCGGCGCGGTGAAGATTGTAGAGGGCGTCCACCTCTGCATTCTTCCACTCGGCCTCCTGCACCCGGCGGCCATGGCGGCCGCGCTTGCCCATGGCCCGCGCATCGCGACTGCCGCGGGCCTTGCGGCCCTCCTGATACTCCGCGAGCTTGTGGAAGCCGCGGTGCTCGGCCTCCTTGTACACTTTGGCGCACAGCGTCTTCTCGCCCTGTGCAACGATGTACACGGAGGCCTCCTTGCCGCTCTTCAGCGCGCACACCACCGTGTCGATGACGCCCTGCTCGATGAGCGGTTGCAGGCCCCTCGGGACTTTCATTGCACCTCTGCGTGAAGGCGGGAGAGCGCGCCGGCTGGTGCCGGCGCGGTTGGTGAATCAGATATCGCGCTGGTTCTTAGCCTTCTCGGCCTTGGCTGCGCGCTTCTCCTTCAGGTTCATCGCGGGCTTCTTTTTCGCGTCCTTCTTCTTACTGTCCATGCCCTTGCTCATGAGGGTGTGTCCTGCTCGTCAGTTGCGGGCGCCTGCGCGTCGCCCGGGGCGTCGTGCTCGTTATCGGGCGCCTCGGCATTGCCGCTGCGCTCGAGCTTCTTCTGGCGCTTTTCTTCCTTCTTCTTGTTCTTCTTGAGCTCGCGCTGTCGTTTCTCGAATCCGTAGTTTTGTCTGGCCATGAGTACTCCTGGAAGTGCGTGTCCCAGTGTAGCTGGATTCGAGCCGGAACGTTCGCGCGGGTTCGGGGCTCGACGCTGCCGCGGCTCGTCGGATCACGGAGACGCTGCGTCCTTTGGAACGATGTCCACCACGAGCGCCCGGGCGGCGGTCTCGCCGCTGTTGTGCCACCAGTGCAGGAGCCCGCTGTACTCGAAGGAGGCATCGCCGGCCCGCCGCAGTACGGGTTCGTCCTCGTCGTTGCGGTATTCGAGGAGCGCGCCTTCGAGGATGTAGGCGACACCTGGTCGACCGGTGTGGGCGTGCACGCCGACGACGCCCCCCGGCGCGATGACCAGTTCCCGAGCGCGCAGCACATGGCCGTCCGGGGCCGCGTCGAACTCGCCGGCCAGCGGAATGGCGCCGAGGGCATGAATGGCCTCCACTCCGGTGGTTTCCCTGGGCCCCTTGGCCTGAAGTTCGCGGGCCCGTTCCCGTTCCTCCTCGGGAACGACGTCCAGGCCCGGATGAGCATGGCCGGCCAGCGCCAGGCACATCATGATGGGTAAACCGATGCGTGTTCTCATGCTGCTGCTCCTGTCGATCCCGGCCCTGGACGCGTGCCATCCATCCTAACCTGGGAGGCGCTTTCGTGAGCAGCGTTGCGGCTGGTTCCCGGGGTCTGATTGACGGTACCTTAGGGCCTTCGACGAACCTGCTTCGGTTGCTGCGCGATGGTCATCGACAGCAATACCTATCCCGACGTGCTGCTCGTGCGGCTCTCAGGGTCGGCCTCCTGGGAATCGGTGCGGGATTGGTTGGCCGAACTCGAGAACGTGCCGGCCTATCGTGAGGCGAACGATGCCATTTTCGATCTTTCGGAGGTGGAGCTCTCAAACCTGTCCCAGGCTGAAGTGCGCCGCATCGTACAGGGTCTGCGAGGCCGCGAAGGGCGAGGTCCGACACGCGTCGCTTACGTGGTCGCGGGCGAACTGGGCTTCGGCATTCTGCGGATGTTCGCGTCGCTTGCCGACATGCAGGTACGGCGTACCCGGAGCGTGTGCCGGTCCACGGCCGATGCCCTGGCATGGCTGCAGGCGTCGCCGGAGCGGACGGACGCATGACGCGACAGATACGTTGCAGGCAGACAAGGTGTCCGCGCTGGAAGATGGCCGACGCGGAGGTAGGGTCGTGATTCAGTCCGAAATCGTCATCTCGACGCCCGGTCGGGGCATTCACGACATCACGAACGCGATTGCAGAGGTCGCCGAGGGTGCCGGCGTGGGGATCGGCCTGTGTCATGTTTTCATTCGTCACACGAGTGCCTCGCTTGTGATCACGGAGAATGCCGACCCGGACGTCCACCGCGATCTAGAGAGCTTTCTGGGTGACCTGGTCCCGGATGGGGATCCGCGCTTCGTGCATCGTTCCGAGGGTCCGGACGACATGCCCGCCCACGTTCGCAGCGCCCTTACCCAGACCCATCTCACGATCCCGATCACAGCTGGTCAGCTCGCGCTCGGCACCTGGCAGGGCGTCTACCTCTGGGAACATCGCACGCGAGCCCACAAAAGGCGCGTGGTGGTGACGGTCGAAGGACGTTGACGGCAGCGCTGGTCAGTGCGCGTCCGGATCCCACATGTCGGTCCAGGGTCCAAGGTACTGGCCGCCGTCTGCGATCAGGGCCGCTCCGTTGATGTAGGCGGCGGCCGGTGAGCACAGAAAGACCGTGGTCGCCGCGACCTCCTCCGCAGTGCCGAGGCGATGGGCGGGAATGTCCTGGATCTGCAACGCCTCGTAGTCCGCTCTTTCGGCCTTGGCGTACTCTTCTACGCGCAGACCTTCGGTCGCCACGCTGCCCGGAGCGAGTGCGTTCACGCGCACCCCGTGGCGGGCGTAGTAGTAGGCCAGCGACCGGGTCATGCTGACGACGCCTGCTCGTGCCGCACCGGAGTGGACGAATGGCGGCGCCCCACGCTCGAAGGAATAGACGTGGACGATATTGACGATGGCCCCGGTGCGTCGTGCAAGCATCTGCGCGCCGACCCGACTGCAAAGGTTCCAGGTGCCATTCAGATTCAGATCCACCACCGCCCGCCAACCCGAATCGCTGATGTCCCAGGGTCGGGCCGGGAACTGACCGCCGGCGTTGTTCACCAGAACGTCGATGGTCCCGAAGCGCTCGATGCTGCGCGCGACGAGGTCATCCACCTGCGCCGGCTCACGAATGGACATCGCCACGTCCAGACAGTCGGCGCCGAGGGCGCGAATCGCGTCTGCGGTGGGCTTGAGATTCTCCGCTTTGCGGCTCGCGATCACCAGGTTCGCGCCGAGGCGGGCGAACGCCAACGCGATGGCGCGCCCGATACCGCGGCCGCCACCGGTGACGAGCACCGTCCGATCGCGGAACAGATTCGGCGCGAATGTCGCCAAAGGGTCGTGAGCAGTTGTCGTCATGGTCTCCTCCATTCTCCATGGTACCGCCACCGCAGGGCTTCCTTCCAAACTGCTAACCTTGGTGTCGTGCCTGCAAGGAGCTGCCCATGACCCGACCCATTGTGCTCGCCGTCTGCCTCGGTAACATCTGTCGCTCACCCACCGCGGAGGCCGCGCTCAGGGAAGCGGCTGACGAACTCGGAGTCGAACTCGACGTGCGTTCGGCCGGGACCGGTGACTGGCACGTGGGACATCCTCCGGACCCGCGCATGCGCGAAGCGGCCGCGGCGCAAGGGCTGTCTTTGTCTGGCACGGCCGAGCAGGTGGATGCGGCGTCCCTCGATGCGTCCCATCTGGTGCTGGCCATGGATCGATCGAACCTCGCGGACCTGCAACGCCTCGCACACGTCGCACAGGTCAGCACCGACATCCGACTGTTCCGTGACTTCGACCCCGAAGCTGGCGGCGACGCGGACGTTCCGGATCCGTACTACGGTGGCCCCGATGGCTTCGTCGAGGTGGTGCGCATGGTCCGGCGTACGTCCCGGCAGGTTGTGGAGCTGATTGCCAGCGGTGAACTCGGGAAGCGCTGATTGCAATGCAGGAGCATCGAAGACTATGAACTTGGGCGATATGCCTGACCTTCCCGACGGTCTGCCCGAGGCGCGCTCGGCGCGTCCCATGGCCGGCGGCGACGTGGCCGCGGTCTGGGATGTCACGCTCATGGATGGCCGCCGGGTCGTGGTGAAGACGGGCGGCGGTGACCCTGATCTGGAAGCGGAGGGTCTTCAGGCGCTGGCCGCAGCCGGTGCGCCGACACCTGCCGTGCTGGCGCAATCAGACCGTACGCTCGTGCTCGAGTACGTGGACGGACCGGCGGCTGGGTGGGAAGAGCTCGGCCGTGCGCTCGCCAGCGTTCATCGCGCCTCGTCTGATCGCTTTGGCTGGCATCGCGACAACCTGATCGGTTCCCTGCCGCAGGCGAACGATGCGACGACGAACTGGCCGGAGTTCTACCTCGAGTACCGTCTGCGCCCTTGGCTGGCCTGCCTGCCAGGCGTGTTGCGCGGACGCCTCGAGCGCGCCATGGCGCGAGCGCTGCCGGCGCTGCTTGAGCGCGACGTCGTGCCGAGCCTGGTCCACGGCGATCTCTGGAGTGGCAACGTCGTCGCCGGTCGCTGGTTGATCGACCCGGCAGTCCACTATGCCGATCGCGAACTCGATTTCGCTATGCTGGATCTGTTCGGCTCGATCCCTGCGTCGATGCAAGCGGGCTACGATGCGATTTGGCCGCTCGATCCAGGCTGGCAAGAACGTCGACCTGCGCTGCAGATCTACCACCTGCTGGTGCACGTGCGCCTGTTCGGCAGCAGCTATTGCGGCGCTGTGTCCGCGCGCCTGGACGCGCTCGGCGTCTGAGTACCCGTTACTGGTACACTGCGCCTGCGGGCATTCGTTCCGATCAGGTTGTTCCTCATGTTCGACACTCTCGACCTGCCGTTCATGCTGTTGCTGGCGGGCGGTCTCATCGTTCTTTCTCTGCTCGGTTATCTCGGCTGGCTGCTGCTGCAGCTCAGGCGGCAGCAGCGTCGAGACGCGGCGGTGCAGACTCAGCTCGACGACAGCAATCAGGCGCAGCACGAACAGCGGCGCAAAAGCATCGAGCTGATCGCGCTCGCCGCCATCCACGGTGACTGCGAGCTGTCTGAGGCATGTATTCGCATCAAGCATCTGCTCGACTACTACCCGGGCCTCGCGGCGGAACCCGAGCATCGCGTCATCGGCGAGATGTACGCGGAGATCAGCAGTTTTGCGACCCACGATGCACGGCAGGCTCTGACGGCCAGTGAGCGCTCTGCAGAGGACAGGGCGCGCTATCGCGTCCAGGAACGCTACGGCAACGCCTTCATGGCCTGCATGCAGACGCTGCATGCGCGCATGCGCGCGCTGGAGGGGAGCCGGTACGACTTCGATACCGGCTGACGCTGGTCAGTGGGAGCCCGCCACGCACGATCGTTCACGCTGTCGCGGAAGGAACAACGGCGATGCTCGCGAGGCCCACTAAGGAAGTGCTGATTAATTCCTCC
>REEU01000002.1 GCA_007694905.1 Gammaproteobacteria bacterium
GCAGAAGGATGAGGACGATGAGCAGGATGGTTCCCAGTGTCATGGCGTTTCTCCCAGAGTGTTAAGTGGCAGTGGGCGAGCCTTCAGGACAGCTCCCCGCTTCAGAGTCTCGCGCAGGGGGAGATGCGTCGTCTGTACGATGCCGCACATACCGTTTGGCTTCACTGCGGAACGGGAAAGCTGCGTTTGCGCAACACAAGCGATCCGTATGACACCAGCGCCCACCGGTAGGACCTCGCACGGATCCGATCATCTTGCCGATTGCGACTGATCCCGGCGCCCGGACTTTGGCAGCGTGTCAGTGCGATCGTTGGAAATAGGGTGCGCCTGTAACTGCCGGTTGGGAGTGCCGGCTTCAGGTGGTCGAGGCGCTCGTGCAATGGCGCCCCAGCGGACCGGCCAACTCCGTGTGCCAGCGTACAGACGGTGACCGTGGCTGAGTCCAAATTCAAGATCTGGTGCAAAGCCGCCCAGACGGCCTCCAGGTGAGCACTGGACCAGCGGCGCGATGGGAGGTCATCTACCCAGATACCCGCACGCCGTTCTGTAATCAGCTCATTCTTCTCCAATAACAGGTAAGCAAGACCTCTAGGAGGTTCGCAATGAAAGAGCGTTTCAATTCCCGAATGATCGGTACTACGCTGGTGAGTGCCGCCGTGGCATCCGTGCTGGCGCTGGGTGTGGCCCAGGCCGACGAGCGGCAGGGCGCAGGCTATGGCCAGGGTCCGGCGATGGGCCAGCAGGGTCAGGGACCCGGCCCTTACGGGCAGGCCCCGTACGGCTCTGGCATGGGCGCACATCCCGGTGGCGGGATGATGCAGCAGCGCGAAGGCTCTGGTGACTTCAACTTTGGCATGTCCGGGCGCAGCCAGGGGCAGGGCTACGGCCGCGGCCATCAGGGCTATGGGCCTGGGCCGGGTGGTCCGGGTTACGGCATGCAGCAGCGCCCCGGTTACGGCCAGATGCCGCAGTTCGATCCGGACAACCTGCCGGAAGACATGCCGAAAGAGATGCGCGAGCGCATCAAGGCCCAGCATGCGGAACGCCAGGAGCGCATGGAAGAGATGCAAGCGATGCGCGAAGCGCACCAGAAGGCCATGGAAGCCGGCCGAGCGGCGTACGAGGCAGAGATGGAACGCCACCGCGAGCAGCGCACGGAGATGAAGCAGGAGGGTCGTGAGTCCGTGGAAGAAGGTGACAATGCCGGCCGCGAACCTGGCGGCAGTTGATTGCCAGAGCCCTGGGCCTCCGGTTCGCCGGAGGTGCGGCGGTCACCGGGGGCGGATGAGGGGCTGCTGTAGAGCGGCCGACATACATGACGGGTCGTCGCCAACGGCACAGAATGCGCGTTCGTCGCCACGTTGCCGAAGGCGTCAGTCAGCCCTTGCGAGTAGGTCCCCACGGCAGCAGGCGGTCCGATTCCTGTTTCACCACGCTGTAGCACTCGCAGCTCAGTTCCTCCAGCGCTGCGCGGTCCAGCACCGTGATGTGCCCGCGTCGGTAATGGATCACGCCCAGCTCCTGCAGCTTGCCGGCGGCCTCGGTGACGCCTTCGCGGCGCACGCCCAGCATGTTCGCGATCAGCTCCTGGGTCATTACCAGTTCATTGCCTGGCAGCCGGTCCAGCGACAGCAGCAGCCACCGGCACAGTTGCTGGTCGATGGTGTGGTGGCGATTGCACACGGCCGTTTGCGCCATCTGCGTGATCAAGACCTGGCTGTAGCGCAGCATCAGGTGCAGCAGATCACCATGGCGTGCGACCTCATCATTGAAGCGTCGACCTGGCAGCCGGTAGGCCTGACCGGCGCTTTGCACGACCGCGCGGCTGGTCGTGCTCCCGCCGCCCATGAACAGCGCGATGCCGACCAGGCCTTCGTTGCCCACCACCGCGATCTCGGCCGAGGCGCCGTTTTCCATCACGTACAGCAGAGAGACGATGGAGTCGATCGGGAAGTACACCGCATCCACGCTTGCGCCGGACTCGTACAGGATCTTCCCCAGTGGCAATGGTACGAGTGTCAGATCGTCGATCAGCCGCTCCTGCACCTTTTCCGGCAACACCGACAGCAGGTGATTCTGCTTCGGTGAGGGTTCAGCAAGCATTGCAGCCTCCAGACTCAAGAACGCACCCCTTTCCAACGCCGCTGAAACAGCACAAAACCCCAGTTTTACGCTGGCATGTGCCGGTGTTTGTGCGGCAGCAGTACGGACTGCCGCGGGCACAGGAGTGCTGATTTTCGATATGCGCTTGCGCAAGCACAGTGCGATGCGTCCGCTACGCGCCTGAGCGTGTAGCGGGAATCGAATCGCCCGGAAGCTGCGCGGTTGCCCTAACGCTTGGCTTTAGGGTATTCGACTCAGTGCTTTCGGCCACCGAACCCCGCCAGCAGGAGACCGGCAACAGTCGCAGCACCCCCTCCGATGAAGTACCACATCGTCTCGTCGGTGAAGCGCCCGGTAAACGCCTCGTGCGCCTGTTCGGCGATGCTTTCGGAGGCTTGCCAGCCAAAGAAAAGGGCCACAATGCCTGCGACCAGAAGAACGATTCCAAGAATACGTAATGGGCTCA
>REEU01000043.1 GCA_007694905.1 Gammaproteobacteria bacterium
GGAAAGCGCCCTTAGCCGATCACCTTCAACGGGCCGTGATCGTCGCAGTGATCCCCGTGTGGATGATGCAGATGGCCGTCGACCAGGTAGTCGACATGATCCCCGTGAGGCACCGCTTCGTGCCCGCAGTCAGGCCCATGCACGTGACCGGCTTCGTGACCACCGCAGTCATGCGCAGGCGTGCATTGATCGGGGTTGGCAGCACTGACCGGAATCACGTGCTCATCGACGTGGTCCCCATGCGGATGATGGAGATGCCCGTCGTGCAGGTAATCGACGTGACCGTCGTGCTCTACCGCCGTGTGCCCGCAACCTGGGCCATGCTCGTGATCGTGATCAGGGTGTTTCTGGCAGCTCATCGAAGTTGTCCTCCCGAGGGGGTTGTACCGGCGGCGCAAGTCGCTCCGCCGCGTGTTCCAGTGCATTGTTCAGTAGACTCGTCACGTGCCCGTCGGCGAGCCGGTAGTAGATGTGCCGGGCCTCGCGACGCCGGTGCAGCAGTCGGGCGCGATGCAGGGCCTGTAGCCGCGCCGAAACGGTGCTGAGTTTGTCCTGCTCGCCGACCAGTTCACCCACGCAGCGCTCGCCGCCCCGAAGCATGGCAAGAAGGCGGAGACGCTCCGGATCACCCATCGCCCGGAAAAACTCGGCCGCGTCGACCAGAAGCTCGGTCGCTGGGATGTCAGGCGTCCCGGCGGATGGGTGTTCGCAGAGAGGCATGTATGACTCCCATATTCTACGTACTGATGGAATATAGACCGTCTTTCTCCAAGCCGCCAACGTTCCCGGCCATTTCCACCGGCGCGTTCGGGTTTCAGATGCACGCGGCAGCCCGCGTTCGAGATGCTCGGTGACCTCGTCTTCGCCGGTCGAGCAGCCTGGCACCCAGACACGCAGCGAATCGTCAGGACCTTTCTCGTCCAGTAACCGGCGAATGCAGTGGGCCAGCGCCTTGTTGTCGCGATCGTCCCAGCCCTCAAGTGCGAGCTGGCCGAGATTTCTGGGCCCCGGTCCACGATGGGCTTGATTCGCCTTGCATTCCGGCGTGACACTGGCTCGCCGCCTGCCGGTCCTTTTCCACCTGGAGTCGCCCATGGGTATCGATGCGGGACCGATCCTGTTTGCGCTGATGTTTGCTGTGCTGCTGGCCGCCGGTGTGGCGTGGTTCGTCGCCGGTCTTTACCGGCGCCGCATGCTGGCCCTGATGCGGGCTGGGCCAGCGCCCGACGACCGTCGTTCTGTGGGCGAACCGCCGGCAGTCGTGGCCTCGCCGAGGCCGCCCCCGGTGCTCGATGCCGCAGCCAACCGGCGCCAGATGAGCCGCCAGCTGCTGGCCTGGAGCCTGCTGTGTCTGGTCATCGGTCTCACGCACTCGTGGCTGGCGCTGCATTTCGTTTACAGCAGCGACGGCTTCTCGGCGACTCGCTTCCTGGTGCTGGGGCTCGTTTACGCCTGGCCGATGGTGATGGCCTGGGGCCTGCTGCGGCGCTGGTCCTGGGGCCGCGTGGTGCTGGGCGTGGGCAGCTATCTGGTCGCGATGGCGGTCCTGGTGATGTTTACCTCGGACGGCGGTCAGACGCTGGCCGGCGTGGCGGCCTGGCTGGTGGGCGTGGTCGCGATCCCGGTGGTCATCACGCTGCTGATCGGCGCGAGTGGTCGCATCCGTGCGGTGGCGCCGTACCTGCTGCCGGTGTTTGTGCTGCTGGCCGCGTCGTCGGTCTATGCCCTCAACCTGCTCGCGGGCGCGGTGGACTACGAGCCCTACTGGCTTTCGGTCTTGCTGGGCACAGTAGGC
Source organism: Gammaproteobacteria bacterium (assembly GCA_007694905.1). Classification (GTDB taxonomy): domain Bacteria; phylum Pseudomonadota; class Gammaproteobacteria; order Pseudomonadales; family Azotimanducaceae; genus SLTB01. Next base: position 1,796 of record REEU01000043.1, read on the forward strand.
GTCTGGGGTGCGCTGGCGATCGCGGTGCTCGCGCCCTGGCTAGTGCTGGCCTGGCCGGTATACGCGCTGGCGCGCTGGCTAGCTGCGGCCTACCGGCGCAAGCGCTTCTCGGACCTCGGGTATCTTTTTGCCGCGTACTGGATGGTAATCCTCGTCGCCAGCGCGCTGCCAGGGCTGCAGGCGGTCGGCGCGGCCTCGCTGATGCAGTTGTTGCCGTGGCTGTGGATTCCGCTGGCGGCGTTGGCGCTACCGGGCTGGCTTGCCCCGCCCGGGAGTCCGCCGACGCTGCTCGTGTTGCGAGTGTTCCAGCAGGACGCGCGCGTGCAGGTGCTCTTCGACCGCGTCGTCGAACGCTGGCGGCTTAGCGGGAACACCGTGCTGATCGCCGGCACGGATCTGGTCAGTCGCACGCTGGACCCGGACGATCTGTTCACGTTCATCAACGGCCGGTTGGGGAGCCGCTTCATCGCCAACGAGACGGACCTGGCGGGACGGTTGCGCGGCTTCGACCTGGAGCCGGATCCCGACGGCCGGTACCGGGTGAACGAGTGCTACTGCTTCGACAGTACCTGGCAGGCCGCGCTGGCGGCGCTGGTGCGCGAAGCCGACGTGGTGCTCATGGACCTGCGCGGGTTCCAGCCCGGCAATCTGGGCTGCCGGCACGAACTGGCGGTGCTCTCCGGCGCCGACCACCTGCGGCGAGTTGTACTGCTTCACGACGCACGCACCGCCCGGGCCGTGGCCGAGGCCGACACGGCCGGCGCC
>REEU01000216.1 GCA_007694905.1 Gammaproteobacteria bacterium
ACTTGATCTCCTCTGCAGCAGGCGCCGCGTTTCGGCGCGGCCGGCGGAAGTGTTGGGTCAGGTTATGCATCCCCCCGGCGGAAATGCGACTTCAGCATCTCGGTCAGCTCATTGAGTGCGCTCATGGCACTGCTCCGGCGCCGCAGCAGCAGGCTGATGCCATATTTCAACTCCAGCGGCGGACAGCTGACAGGTGCCATCCGCCCTGCCGCGACATCCTCCGCGACCACATGCCGCGGCATGATGGTCACCAGCTGGAGCCGTGTACACAGCGGCACGATCATGGACAGGTGGCTGCTGTTGATGGTCTGTAGTGGAGGGGCCAGGCTGCGGCTGGTGAATACATTCTGGAATACGTAGCTGATGGACAGGCTGTAGGGCACAGCCCAGCGCTGTGTAGCGAGTTCTTCCAGGGAGCTGGATCGCTGGCCCGCGAGTGGGTGGTCACTGGGGGCGTAGACCCCTGCAGTCGTCTCACCGACCCGGATCTGATGGATATTCATGACTCGTCCCAAGCTCGCGTCCAGCGTGCCACGCCATACCAGGGTCACTGCGATATCGAGCGCACCGCTGCCCAGGAGCGCAAGCAGCTGTTCCCCAGTCCCGCTCTGGACCTCGACGCTCGCGTGCGGATAGCGAGTGATGAACGCCTCGATGACATCAGGGATTACGTGGCGGACGAAATTTGGCGACAGGCCTAGACGGATACGCACCCGCTGCTGGTCCTTGAGGCTTTGCAGGTTCTCGCTCGCCCGATCGACCTCGACCAGGATTGTCTTGGCGTGAGGCAGCAGTGTCTGTCCAAGCGGGGTCAAGGTCACCCCCTGGGCCGTCCGCTCGAACAGGGGCTTGTCAAACTCGGACTCCAGCCGCTGAAGGCTGCGGGTGAGGGCGGGTTGGCTGATATTCAGCAGCCGCGCGGCCAGACCGATGCTGCCATGTTCGGCAACGGCGCAGAAATGACGGAGCTTGGTCATCCTGAAGACGTTCATACTATGGCTCCTGTGCTGTGACAAACAGGTTATGCCATTAGCACCGGTTTGGCATTACCTGAGCAAACTTTACGCTCCCTATAGTCGTTGGTGACCACAAACCGGTCATGCAATCGCCGCGGGGGTGGCGGGCATGCACTGGCCCATAAGACAGACAGCGCTGCCGTTGAGGGCAGTCGCACAAGGAGGCTTGACATGCATACTGGGGGCAAATCCGCACTGGCTTTATCGATGGCTGTCGCAACGGCTCTGGGGTTCACTGCCCCTGCGACGGCGCAGGACTCCCCGACCGCTCGCAGTCTGGACGAGATCGTGGTCACAGCCCGGAAACGCGAGGAAACTCTGCAAAGCGTTCCGGTGGCCGTTACCGCATTCACCAGGGAGGCGATCCGCACTCAGCGGATCCAGAGCATCCACGACGTGGCCCTGAGTACGCCAGGGCTGGTCTACCAGGATATCAACGCGACCTTGTCGTTACCGGTGATTCGGGGTCTCGCGCAGACCACCGTCACCGGCGACAACAACGTCGGCGTGTTCATCAACGGTCTGTACCTGGCAAACAATCGGACCCTTGATGTCGGGATCATCGATCTGGAAAGAATCGAGGTCATCAAGGGCCCACAGAGCGCGCTCTACGGGCAGAACAGCTTTTCCGGCGCGATCAACTACATCACCCGTCGCCCCTCTGAGCGCTTCGAGGCCGAGGTCGAGGGCACGGTCGGCAGCGATGAGCTGTTCGAACTTCGCGCGGTGGTCAGTGGCCCTCTCACCGACACGCTTTCCGGCATGGTCGCAGTGGCCTGGAAAGAGTTCGACGGGACGTTCAGCAACCAGAATCCTGCCGACAGCAGCAATCTTCAGGGCTATGAGACGAAGGGCATTACCGCTGCCCTGGAATTCACGCCCACGGATCGGTTCTCTGCGCGTCTTTTCGGCTACTACGTGGAAAGCGAGAACGATCTTCCGGCCCAGTACCTGGTCCCCAACAACTGCGGGGTCTCTGCGGTTGGCACGCCCACGTTCTTCTGCGGCAGCCTGCCGGCCGACGGCACGTTTGATCTGAATACCGCCGGTACTTTCGGTCGTGATGCCGAGAACCTGATCCTCTCGCTGGATCTGTCGATTGCCTTGACAGACCGCTGGACCCTGAACTCCACCAGCGGCTATATCCGTAACGAGTACAGCTCGTACTTCGACTTCGGCTACAACAGTGCGGGTGTGCCCTTGCCCATAGTCAACACGGGCACCGGCGAACCGGGTACCGTGCTGACCAACGTGTATCTGGGCCAGGGTCTTGGACGTTTCCGGGACCTGAGTCAGGAGCTTCGTCTTGAATATGCCGACGACACGTTGGACGTGACCCTGGGTGGCTTCTGGTACGACTCCGAGCGGGGCAATGCCTCCATCGCAGCGGTAGACACCGGTGTGCTCAGTGCCGAACAGGCATTTACGACCCCTCTGGGTTTCCTGTTCGGCACACCCGATCCGATCAATGCGCCCGTCCTGTCGAATCTCACCGAGCCCGGCGTCCGTACCGAGGCATTGTTCGGTCGTGTGGGCTACCAGGCGACCGATCGGCTGCGGCTGAGCGCCGAGCTGCGCTGGGCGCGGGAAAGGATCACCCTGGACCGTTTCCTCAACTTCTCTCAGCCTGTGACGGTCAATGCCAACCAGTCGGCGCGATTCACCACCGTCACTCCACGGATCACCGCAGATTTTCAGCTGACGGAAGATGTCATGCTCTATGCGGTCTATGCGGAAGGTGTCCGTAGCGGCGGCTTCAATGCCAGTGCGACCATCGACGCCGAACAGGCCTACGCTCCAGAGGAAAACCGCAGCTATGAGCTTGGGCTGAAATCCCAGTGGTTCGACGGCAACCTCACCGCCAACCTCGCGGTCTTCCACGTCGACTGGAAGGATTTGCAGCTCAACTCCCCCTCCCTGGATCCAGACAATCTGTTTGCTGTGGTACGGAACACCGGCGGCGTGCGTGCTCGCGGGATTGAATTGGAAACCGCGCTCAGGGTGGCTGACGGCATGACAGTCGGTCTGACCTATGCCTACACCGATCCCAAGTTCAAGAGTGGCTCTGTGGATCTGGGCCTGGCGACGTTCTGCGGCGTGGATGACAGTATCTGCCCGAATGGCGCGAATGTCGGTGGCCAGCAGCTTGGCCGAACGGCCAAGCAGCAGGTGTCGGCCTTTGCGCAATTGGCCGGAGCCTTGACTCCAGGATGGGATTGGTCGTTCCGCGCCGATGTCTCCGCGCAGTCGAAACAGCCGACCAATGCGATCAACGAAGCCTTCGTTGCCGGCTACGGTATCGTGAACGGGCGTGTCGCGGTGAGTTCGGATCGCTATGAGATCGCGCTCTGGTCACGCAATCTGTTTGACAAGGAGTACGTGACCGCAAGCTCTGCGCAGCCACGCTTCCATGTGGGCGCCTGGCCGGATGTCACGCTCGGCTACGGGCGGATTGTCGGCCTGAGTGCGATGATGAGGTTTGGAGAATGACCGCAGGAACACCTGAGCGGGTCCGTGAGAAGTTGTCTGCGGTCCAGATCCCCAGGCGGGAGTTCCTGCTCGGCACGCTCGCGACCACGGCGGCACTGAGCCCCGTCTCCGCTGTCGCTCGTCCTGAGCGGGCTGACGTCATCGTGGTCGGCGCCGGTCTGTCCGGGATGTATGCAGCGATGTTGCTTGCCGAGGCCGGGGCGAGCGTGCTTGTCCTGGAGGCCAATGATCGGACGGGTGGCCGGGTGCTGACGGCCGACAGTTTTGCGGGCCAGCCCGAGATGGGCGCATCACAAATCGGTCCGAGTTACGCCCGGGTGCGCGACGTGGCCCGCAGGCTGGACATCAAGCTTGCGCCAGGCGCGAACATCTACGACCGCTATTGCTTCATCGTCGACGACACGCTGATCCGTCCCGCTGAATGGGAGAGTTCGCCGCTGAATCGAACCGTAGGTGAGGAGCGGGTCATCCCGCCCCATACCCTGACCGGTCACTATCTGCAGCACGCAAACCCCCTCAAGACGCTCAACGACTGGCTCAAACCGGAGTTTCAGCGCTACGACATGTCGCTGTACCAGTGGCTCAAGCACCAGAACGCTTCGGATGCGGCCATCCAGATCATTGATGAAGGCCTGGTGGATCCAGGCGTGCACGGCGTCTCTTTGCTGACCCAGCTTCAAGAGGTCACTCGTTCCCTGCTCGAGGTGGAAACGGCCACAGCGATGATCGACGAGACCGATGACCTGGACACCTATCAACGGTTCTCGCTGACCTCATCGCATGTCGTCGGCGGAAGTTCGCGCTATACCGAGGCCATGGCTGCGCGGCTGGGCGACAGGATTCGGCTGAACCAGCAGGTGGCAGCCATTGATCAGAGCGATGCGGGCTGCGAGGTGACCTGTACGGATGGCAGCCGCTTCGTCGGCGGACACGTGATCTGCGCGGTACCGTTTTCCGTGCTTCGGCATGTCCGGATGCGGCCGCTGTTGACGGGCGCGCAGGCGGAGGCGGTCGCGGTCATGCCGTACGGGCGTCAGAGCCAGGTATGGATGGAGGTCAAGCGACCGTACTGGGAGGACGATGGCATCGAGGGCTCGATGTGGGGAAACGGACCGCTGACCCTGATTCGGCAGCAGATCGAGCCGGATGGTAGCCGCACTGTGCTGGGTGCCCTGGCTATCGGACGCAAGGGCACAGCACTGGACCGCCTGCCTCCGGCGGAGCGGGGTCAGTTTGTCCTCGACTACCTGGCGCGGATGCGGCCGTCGACCAAGGGAAATCTGGAGGTCACCGGCGTGTTTTCCTGGGCGGAGGCGGCCCACGTGCATGGCTGTCGGCACAGCTTCCGCCCTGGCGAGGTCAGCCGGTTTGCGGACGCGATGATCAAGCCACATGGACGGATTCACTTCGCTGGCGAGCATACCCGGCGGCTGGAAGTCGGCATGGAGGCCGCCATGGAATCCGGTGAGCGTGTTGCGATAGAAATCCTCGAGAGGACACTGACATGAATTCAGGCAGACAATCGGGCGTTGCATTGCTCGCCATCCTGGGTCTCGCGGTCACTGGGACGGCGTGGTCGGCAAGCGCGGAGACCCTTGCGACCACCCAGTTGCCTTCGGGCGCGATCATTCAGGATTGCGCGGACTGTCCCGAAGTCGTGGTCATTCCGCCTGGAGAGTTCAGGATGGGCTACGACGGCGGTGAAGAGGGGCGTTACGAGGGACCGGAGCGTGATGTCACGATCGGCTATGCCTTCGCCCTGGGCAGGTACGCCATCACCAACGCGCAATACGCCCGCTTTATCGAGCACTCGGGCCATCCGACCTCCACCGGGTGCAATACCTGGGATGCATCCAGCGGGCAACTCGGACGACAACCGGACAGCAGCTGGCGCGACCCAGGTCACGGGCGCCCGATCAGAGACGACGAACCGGTCGTCTGCATCAGCTGGTTGGACGCGCAGGCCTATGTTCAGTGGCTGAGTGAAACCACAGGTCAACACTATCGCCTGCCCACGGAGGCCGAGTGGGAGTATGTCGCCCGCAATCGTACGACGACAAAGTTCCCATGGGGCGACGATACGGCGTCTGCCTGCGATCACGCGAATGTGCCGGGCACGCGTACGGCCGAAGCGTGGGGGCTCGCGTGGTCGCATTTCGACTGCGAGGATCGGTTCGTGGGGCTTGCGCCGGTCGGCGCCTTCTCTCCGAATAGCTTTGGCGTCTACGATATCATCGGTAATGCCTGGGAGTGGGTTGAGGATTGCTACCTCGTCCCGTATCCAGACACCCCCGTCGACGGTAGCGCCGCGCTGGCCGCAGGCGACTGCGATCGCCGTTCGGTACGGGGTGGCTCATGGATCACCGCTCCATTCCGCCAACGCCCGTCGTGGCGAGGTCGGGATCCGGAGCCGCACCTGAGCTTTATTTTTGGCGTCCGAATCGTGCGGGTCCTGCAGTGAACAGAGACGTTTCTGAACGGCTGAAGATCTCCCGTGGTGAGAAGCCACGCTTCCATGACGACCCAGCGGTCGACGACCTGATGACGATGGTGACGGCGCTCAGTTGCGAGGTGGCGGTACTGCGTGAGCGCGTGGACACCCATGAGCGCTTGGCCGAACGCCAGCTGGGCTGTGCACCGGAAACAGTGGAGAGCTTTTCGCCGAACGAGTCGGAGCAGATCGAGCGCGCGCAGCTGCGGCAGGCGCTGATAGATAGCGTTTTCCGTCCGCTGGTGGCGGGCCATCAGGAGCGCCGACAAAGCCCGAATGCTGCCGTGGTGGACAAGCTCGAACATCCGCCTTCCGAAAAATAGCACGGCCACCCGTGCCGTAACGTCGCGGAGATCATGCATGAACAACACCCACGGATTGATGCCCGAAACGAGCCACGACGAGCGATCTCGGCTTGCGTTCATCGTAGACCTGAAGGGGCTTCTGGACATCGGTGCAAGCGCCGCCAATGCCGAACTGTTGGCAGAGCGCGTGATGCCGAAAGTCGCCGGGCAGGATGACAAGACATTACTGCAACGCGCGCGCAGTGAGATGGCGCGGCAGGTCCCGTATCAGCACTGGATGACGCTGATGCGTTCCGCGCAGGAAATGATGTGGCACGCTGTCGGCAACTGTGTCGATCGACAGTATGAGGATCTGGAGGCCCGGGCGGAGGGCCTGGCAGCGGACAGAGCGGTCCGCACCGTCCCGGACTTCACCGTGCCCCCCTATCTGACGGCTGTCGATACTCACCTGATGCCAGGCAGTTACTATACGCAGCGCTCAGACACCGATATCCGTCAGGGTGCGGTGTTTGATCTGGCAGCAGCGATCTACCACCGTGGACGTAATGGTAATGAGCTGAATGACATCCGGGGTCATACCATTGTGTCCCACCTGTGGGAACGCTTCCCAGAGCTTGAACCTGAAAACCTTCTGGAACTTGGTTGCACGGTCGGTCACTCGACGGTTGCCGTGGCACGCTACTTTGCAGACGCAGAGCTGCATGCGGTCGATATTGGCCTGCCAGTGCTTCGGTATGCACAAGCGCGGGCCCGTAGCCTCGGTGTCGATATCCACTTTGCGCAGGAAAATGCGGAGACACTGAGTTATCCGGACGAGAGCTTCGATGTGGTGTACTCCAGCGTGATGTTGCATGAAACGTCCAACAGCGCGCTGCCCAACATCATGGCCGAATGTCATCGCGTCTTGCGCCCTGGCGGCGTGGTCATTCATCTGGAGGTGCCGGTCCGCTACGCAGAGATGCCGTTGGCCGATCAGTTGCGGGCGGACTATGAAACCTACTACAACAACGAACCGTTCTGGCGCGGCGCCTGTACGGCGGACCTTGTAGGTGCACTGCGCACCGCGGGGTTTGTCGACGTTGCCGAGGGCTACCAACAGGCGGTCACAGCGGCGAGCCGCGACAGCCACGGTTTCTCCAGTGAGCGCGGCCCGGTCTACCGTTGTTGGTATATCGTGTCCGGGCGGAAACCGTGATCAGTGATGGGCGCGCCGTAGCGATTCAGCCTGCGACTGTAGATCGGGGTAGTCGCCGGTCCGGGCTCAGCCTTGGCCTGTGTTTGGGCTGGGGAAGCGGCACCATCGGTGTTGCGATCCTCTTCAACACGACGAATCTCCTGCTGCTGCGCTTTATCACCGACTTCCTCGGTGTCGCCGCCGGCGTCGCGGGCCTTCTGCTCGCCCTGTCCAAAGTCTACGACGCGGTGACCGATCCGCTTATGGGGTATTTGAGTGACCGGACGCGCGCACGCTTGGGGCGACGCAGGCCTTATCTGATTTTTGGGGGGCTGCTGTGCGCCGCCAGCCTGCCGATGTTGTTCTGGTTGCCAGCCTGGATCACCGACGATTGGAAGGTGGCGACACTGGTGTTCGCGACGTTCTTTTATTCCACGGCCTATACGGTCTTCAACGTGCCCTATCTCTCGATGGCCTCGGACATGCCCTTGGGCTATCACCAGCGGTCGCGACTGATGTCGTTCCGCGTGTCTGCAATCGGGATCGGCCAACTCCTTGCGGGGGTGCTTGCCCCTCTGCTGGTGGCATCTTTCGGCGGCGGCGCTGAGGGTTTCGCAGCGATGTCGTTCGTGATGGGTTTGCTGGTGCTCACCGCGTGCTGGACCAGTTTCTTCGCCACCGCAGAGGCGCCCTCCGGACCCGAGACCACGCCCGCGCCAGGACAGGGCCTGATGGACTGGCAGCTGCTGAAAGACAATCAGCCATTCGTCCAGTTGCTGCTGGTCAAGACACTTCAGCTCATAGGGTTCGCGGTGCTTCAGGGATCGCTGGCGTTCTTTGTGCTGCATGGCCTGCAGGCAGGTACCGGGATGCTGGCGGCGATCTTTACGACCAAGACCGTGGTGCTGATCGCAACCATGCCCGTCTGGCTTAAGATCTCGCGGGTGCTCGGTAAAGTACGTACTTTCCAGCTCGCTGCCTTGCTGTTTTCCGCGTTCTCCCTGCTGTGGCTGCTGGCAGGTCCCGGTCACCCGCTCGCATTGGTGATCGTACAGTCGGCGCTGACCGGTTTTGCGTCCGCTGGGATGTTGCTGATTGGCCAGGCTCTGCTGCCCGATACCATTGCCTGGGACCGCCACCGCAGCGGGCTCAACCGTGAGGGAACCTTCACCGGGCTCTACTCCACTGCCGAGAAGATTGCGTTTGCCATCGGCTTGGCCGTCACCGGGCTTGTGCTTGGGGCGGCAGGCTATATCGAGGGCCAGGGAGACATTGTTGGCACGCAGCCGGAAACAGCCGTTCGGGCGATTTACGCCTGTATCGCAGTGCTGCCCGGCCTGCTGTCACTTGGTGCTGCACTGATGTTGCAACGATATCGTCTTAGCGAGGAAGTCATGCAGGGAATAGAGACGGGTAAGCAGCCATGAGTGATCGTCGATCATGGCAGCACGGCACAAGACGCACTTTTTTGAAAGCGGGTGCAGCCGGGGTGTTCATGCTTGCGCTACGCGCAGAGGGTGGCATAGCGACAGCCTACGCCGGTGCCGAGTCTGACCGCACCGACAGTTCCGACGCGGCCGGCGACGCACGATTTAGCGCATTCCTCGAGATCAGTACAGATGGTGAGATTCGCATCACCACCCCAACGAGCGAACTTGGACAGGGAGTTTTTTCCAATCTTCCGCGCATACTCGCGGATGAGCTGGACGCCGACTGGGCCGACGTGGTCCCCGTGATGCCGTATGCGGACGCCGCATTCGTCAGCCCGATTACCGGCCGCCACCGCACCGCCAATAGCGAGTCCGTGGCGATCTACTACGAGCAGTTGCGCGGTATCGGGGCGGCCGCTCGCGAAATGCTGGTCTTTGCAGCGGCGACTCACTGGGGCGTACCTGCTGCAGAGTGCCATACAACCAACAGCCGTGTGCGTCACGCCGGAACAGGTCGTGAAGCCACATACGCAAGCCTGGCGCTCGCGGCTGCCGAACTGCCGGTGCCAGAGGAACCGCGACGGAAGCGGCCAGAGCAATTCACGCTTATCGGGCGTACGATCGAACGCAAGGATGTTGCCGGCAAAGTGACTGGCCAGACGGTATTCGGCATCGACGTCAGGCTACCGAATATGCTGTTTGCCGCACTGCGTATGCCGCCAACGGCTGGCGGTGAGATCAGTGGTTTCGACGCGGAGTCGATACGGAACATGCCCGGAGTAGTCGCGGTGACTGCGGTCGATGGTGGCGTGGCGGTGATCGCTGACAATTTCTGGCGGGCCCGTCGGGCGGCTGAGGCCCTGTCCGTTGAGTTCTCGCCGGCGTCAGCCAGCGGACTCGATAGCGCGACGATGCGCGAGAGCCTGCATGCCGCGCTCGACGACGATGCTGCCGCGGTGCCGTTTCCCGAGATCGACACCCAGAATGTTGGTTCACCACCGCGACCGCTCGACCGCAGTGAGATGGAGCAGGCGATGGCTGCCGCCCGGCAGGTCCTCACCCTCGATTATGAGGTCCCCTATCTCGCCCACCTGACGATGGAACCCATGGTATGTACGGCGCAGGTGACCGACGAGACCTGCGAACTGTGGGTGCCCAGTCAACAGCCGGATCGCGGCCGCGAGGCGGCAGCGAGCATCACCGGACTGCCGCTACACGCCGTTCGCTTGAACATCACCCAGGCCGGTGGCGGCTTCGGGCGCAAATGGGAGGTGGACTTTCTGCGTCAGTCCGTTCAGGCGGCTGCAGCGGTCAAGGGACGCCCGGTTCAGTTGCTCTGGACGCGTGAACAGGATGTTCAGCACGACTTCTACAGACCAGCGTTTGCGACAAGGACGCGGATTGCGCTCAGTGACGACCGTATCGCGGGGATGCACAGCCGAATCAGCGGCCAGTCCATCTGGCGATTCCAGGCGCATCCGCGGTTGATCCCCGGGATGGCAGACCCAACCTCGGCTGCGTTGCTGATCTACGATATCTACGATTTCCCGAACAAGTACATCGACTCGGTGGAAATCCCCTGGCGTATCCCGGTGGGGTTATGGCGCTCAGTGACCCTGTCGCAGAACTCATTTTTCGCGGAGTGCGCGATCGACGAGGCGGCGGTAGCGCTGGGGCGTGATCCCTACGCGCTGCGTCGCGACATGCTCCATGCGCATCCGCGAATCCGTCACGTGCTCGAGACTGTTGCCGAACGCGCCGGCTGGCATGCGCCGCTGCCCCCGGGGCGTGGCCGCGGGATTGCACTCAGCCACGGTTTCGGTTCGATATGTGCGCAGGTCGTCGAGGTTTCCGTAAACGAGGATCAGCTGGCGATACATCGCATCACCTGCGCCTTCGACTGCGGGCGAAAGATAGATCCGGACATGGTTCTTGCGCAGATGCAGGGTGGCATTATCTACGGGCTATCCGCGGCCTTGCGCGGGGAAATCAACTTCCGTAATGGTGCCGTGATCGAAAGCAACTTTCACGATCAGCCGGTGCTGCGCTTTCATGAGACGCCAGACATCGTGATAGAGCTGATCGAAAGTGATGCTCCACCGGGGGGTGCGGGCGAAGCGTCGGTGCCTGCGGTTGCCCCTGCGTTGGCCAACGCGATTTTCGCGGCCAGCGGAAAGCGTATCCGGCGGCTGCCGCTGGCCGCCAGTGGGCTTCGTCTGGCCCAGCCAGCCCGCGAACAGCGCGGCGAACGGGTGGTTGGAGCGAGACCATGACACGCTGTCAGGTGAACGGGGAAGCCGTTGAGTTTGAGGTCGAGGCGGAGATGCCATTGCTGTGGGCGCTGCGGGACCAGCTGGGCCTGACCGGGACCAAATTTGGCTGCGGCATCGCACAGTGCGGGGTCTGCACCATCCATCTGAACGGACAGCCGGTGCGCGCCTGTGTCACCCCTGTAGCCGCGGCTGAAGGTCAGCGTATCACGACCATCGAGGGCCTCGGCGGGGAGCACCCCGTGCAGGCCGCATGGAGCGCCCTGAATGTTCCCCAGTGCGGTTACTGCCAGAGCGGACAGATCATGGCGGCCGTGGCCTTGCTCGAGCGCGTCCCGGCGCCGAGCGATGCAGACATTGATCTCGCGATGCAGGGCTACCTGTGTCGCTGCGGGACCTATCCAAGAATCAGGGCTGCGATCAAGTACGCTGCCGAACTCAAGGCGAAGGAGCGCACGGAATGAAGAGTGATTTTTCCTTGAACGGGCTTAAGTCGGTTGCGAGCGCAGCGATTGTTGCGACCTGCCTGGCGCTGCCCACGCTGGAGGCGGCCGCCGGTGAGGCGGAGGCTGCACCGCTGAGCGATCGCGAGCTCGCGCGCGGACGTATCCTCTTCCTGCAGTGCCGAGCCTGCCATGCCGTGCCTGGCGATGAGGGAGAGCGAACCGGTCCCGCGCTGCATGGCATCTTCGGCCAGGAAGCCGCTGCGGCGGCTGGTTTCCGTGGCTACTCGGAAGCTCTGCGCACCTCCGGTATCGTCTGGGATACCGAGCTCATGGATCGCTGGTTGCGCGATCCGGCCAGATTGGTGCCCGGTAACACCATGGCCTACGCAGGCATCGCCGACGATCAAAGCCGGGACTTGCTGATCCGTTATCTGGAAGTGATCACGGAAGCAGAGTAACGCTACTGACGAGGCGTCACACATGAGAGAAACCAGTCGACGCCAGCTGTTGGTCGGTCTTGGTGCTGGTGCAGTGACACTGCCCGCAATCGGGCTGGGGGCGGACAGGGCACCGATCACCAGGAGCCCGAGTCCACTGCAGCCCGACGGGCGGCTTACGGTCAATCGCGAACGCGCCTACCGGCTCATGGAGGAAGCTGGGCTGGACGCGATCGTGGGCGCCAGTGAGCTGAATTCCCAGTATCTCACCAATATGCGCAGCATCTTCGCCGACATGGGGCAGCCGCGCACCCTGATCGGTGTGCTGCCTGCGGATCCTTCCAAGCCGCTGATCGCGATTGTCGCTGCGGGCTTCGATATCGCCCGCCACACCCAGGCTGACCGGGAATGGCCCGAAATCGTCACCTATACCCGGCCGGCGCAGCTCGAGGCCTTTGCCGATGGCGCCGCAATTGACCTCGAGACAGCTGTCGAGGCGCTGGAGATGCCGCGTCGGGGCACGGACGGGGACACTGGCCTCACTGACAAGGAGCGTCGCTGGCTTGCGGCGGCCAACGGGCGACCGACCTTCAATGAAGCGACAGCCGAACTGGCACTGCGGCGGGTACTTCGAGAACTTGGTCTACAGCGTGGCCGCATCGGTGTCGATGATCCGGCGGTGAGCCATGCGCTGGTGAGTTACGGCTGGGCGAGCGACACGTTGGTGGATGCGACGAACCTGTTCCAGAAGCTGCGTATGGTCAAGTCGCCCGTCGAGATTGAGCGAATGCGCACGACTGCTGTGCTTAATGCTGATGCCGCACGCGCCATGTTTGAGACCTTGCAGCCCGGCATGACTTACCAGGATGTCGAGGCCAGCTTCTTCGCCGAAGTGGCCAGGCGTGGCGGACGCCCGGCCATGGTGGCGGCAGGGATGGTGTCCGGTCTGCGGCAAGGCATTCTGGTGAAGCACGAACCCATGCTCTTCGACTGCGTCGGCCGCTTCAACGGCTATTGTGGAGACTTCGGCCGCACCGTGGTGCTGGGCACGCCTTCGAACAAGATCGAGCAACGTATGCAGGTGCTGCGAAAGCTGGTGCCGGCGACCTTCGAACTGATCAGACCCGGGGTGTCGTACTCGGAACTCAGGCGCAAGGCTGCGGAGATCGTCCACAAGATGGGGGTGGATTTCCGCGTAGGCGTAGGCCCCCACTCAGTCGGCATGCAGCACACGGATGATGCGGCACGTGACGATCTGCCGTTTCGGGTACGTGCCGATACCGTTCTCGAGGCTGGCATGACCATCACCCTGGATATGCCGACGCTGGAGCCCGGCTGGGGGTCGACCCATATGGAGAGCCTGATCCTTGTTCGCGAGGATGGGGCCGAGTGGCTGGACCCGTATGACGATCCGCTGCATGAGGTGCCCGCATGATCGAACGTCAGCCAGGTGTTGTTCCGGCATGCGCGTTGGCAGTCGCCCTCATCGCAGTGTCAGGATGTGATGGTGTTCAGCAGGCTCTCGCCGCGGAAACAGTCAGCGATGCAGC
>REEU01000133.1 GCA_007694905.1 Gammaproteobacteria bacterium
TGAGGTGCTTCTCCTTCGAGGTATGCGGCTCAGCCCGCTCGGTGATGCGGCGAGACTGACGTTGCTCAGCGGCGAAACGCTGACTATACCGCTGCAGCGCCATCGCCATGGCAGGGCGGAATGGCGCCATAAAAGCGCGAAACTAATGCGTCAAGTGGTAGGCGTACGTGTCCGCGACGCACCCAATGCTTTGCCTCAGGAAACCATCAAGCGCTTTGGCTTGCAACACTGTTTTTATCTGGGGAACCCTACTCAAGATGAGGCCACATTACGCGTTGCACTCGTGGACGACACAGGGCGCCTGCAAGGAGTTCAGCACGCGCCCGTCCACGCCAAGCACAACCTGGAATACCGAAGCGACCTAGGCTACCGGGTAATTAAGGGATAGGACATCAAGCTATGGAGAACCGTTACAACCTGCTGGATGAGCCCTGGATACCGGTTGCAGACCATGGCCGCGTCAGCCTGCTTGATGTGTTCAGCAATCCTGTATATCGCAGCCTCGGCGGAAATCCGGTTGAGAAAATCGCGTTGCTCAAGTTGTTGCTGGCCATAGCCCAGGCTGCGGTCACGCCTGAGACCGAGGATGAGTGGCGATCGTTAGGCAGCGATGGTGTGGCAGCGCGATGTCTCGAGTATCTTGAGCGCTGGCGCGACCGTTTCTTCCTCTATGGCACCGCTCCGTTTCTGCAGATGCCAGCGGCCGTATCCGCAAAGGTACAGCCGTTCGGCGCGGTGCGCCCTGAAGTCTCTACGGGTAATACTACCGTGCTCAGTCAAATCCAGATCCAACGACCGATGGCGGCGGCGGATCAGGCTATTCTGCTGCTGACTCTCATGGGTTTCGCTCTCTCGGGCAAGAAAACTGATAACAGCCTTGTGCTCACGCCAGGCTATGCAGGCAAAATGAATGACAAAGGCAAGCCTTCGACTGGCAAACCCGGCCCCGGCGTCGGTCACATGGGATTCCTGCATAATTTCCTGCTTGGCGGCCAGTTGCAGCAAAGTATCTGGCTGAACCTGCTGACCCACCGGCAGATCAGCCGGATGAAGATCTATCCGGGTGGTGTCGGGGTGCCGCCCTGGGAGCAGATGCTCAAGGGTGAAGACTGCCAGGCGGCCCGGGAGCTTCGCCGATCCCTGATGGGAAGGCTCGTGCCAATGTGCCGATTCTGCCTTCTGACTCAAAACGGTCTGCATTATTCGGAGGGTCTGGCACACCCCAGCTACAAGGAAGGAGTCGTCGATCCCAGCATGGCCGTCAACAACGCCGGGAAGGAACCCAAAGCGCTCTGGGTAAATCCGGAAAAGAAACCTTGGCGCGAGCTTTCGGCGCTTTTGAGCTTTCTCGAACAAGGCGAAAGTCAGGGTTTCCAGAGCTGGCAGCTCCGCGTCGGGATCGACCGCGCGCGGGACATTGCGGAGTCGTTCGCCATCTGGTCGGGCGGGCTGCGTGTGACCAGCAACGCAGGGGAACAATATGCGTCGGGTAGCGACGACTTCGTTGAATCCGAGATTTGGCTGCCGTGCGCCGTACTAGGGGAGTCCTGGTTCCAGCAAATGAAAGCTGAGATGGATGCGATGGACACACTCGCGCGAAACCTCTATGGCCGCGTTTCCAGTTTTTACCGGGAGCAACAGGTGGACAACGCCAAGGCGGGCAGGCTTGCAGAACGCGCGACACATCTTTTCTGGCAGCTTTGTGAGCGCGATTTTCAGACGTTGGTCGACTCTTGCGATCAAACCGAGGCGGACGCCACCCAGCGCCGTCGTTTGCGTTCCACTTTTGCCGCTCATGTTCATCGGGCCTTCGATCAGCTTTGCCCGAGAGACACGGCCCGGCAGCTCGACGCCTGGGCTAAGCACCGACCGAATACCAGCCGCTATCTGAAACAGGAGGCTCGATGATGGAAGCGACAGAATTCGCGCCGAAGAGCTGGGAACAGCGTTTCGTCGAGGCTGTATTGCAGCGCTCGAGTTCCGACAAGGGATTGGCCGCCCGTCTTCGACGCGGCGATAATCCGGCTACGGAATACCAGAGCTGGGAGTTGCTGGGATCGCTGGGGGTCGATCTGGAGAAAGACTATCAACGCCTGCCGTTCGTAACGATTGCAGCAGCCATCACCAAGTCGAAGGCAGCGGAAAACGGAAGTCTCAGCCTGGGTAAGGCGCTTGCCGCATGCTATGAGGACGGTGCCGAAAGCAAGCAGGCCAAGGCGCGGTTGCGGCGACTCCTCGCCTGTAGTGAAATCGCCGAGGTGTGCCGGATTCTCCGTCCGATTCTGACGCTGATCGATAGCAAGGTCGGTCAGCCCTTGAATTATCAGCGGCTGCTCAAGCAGCTACGCACCTTCCATTTCGATGACCAGCGGGTAAAGGCACAGTGGGCCCAGGAGTTTTACGGGCAGCCGCTCGTCGAAGCCCCGGTTGAGTCGGTCACGACATGAACGTGATAGCGAGCATTCTCCAACTCGATCGTAGGGCAGTCAAGGCGCTACGGATCACCGATGCGTATTCGTTGCACCGGGTGGTGTACAGCCTGTACCCCGACGT
>REEU01000001.1 GCA_007694905.1 Gammaproteobacteria bacterium
TTGATTACCAGATCTGCAAGCGATAGCTCATCCCCTACTGCGGGTGTTCCGGTGGGCGTAGATACGACGAAGCTTGCTTCTGAGAATAACGACCCGCCCAGCTGATCACCACGGGCATCTACAATACTACCGACTGAAATCAGCTGCCCCGCGTTTGCACCAACCTGGAAATTGGCACCACTGAAGCTGCCATCCAGCAGACGTGTGCCATTGAAGTCGGTCTGTTCAGCGACTCGGGTGATTTCACCGATGAGCTGCTGGGCCTCGGCGTTCAGCGCAGCCCGGTCGCTGGCCGAATTCGTCGCATTCGAGGCCTGGACTGCCAGCTCGCGGATGCGCTGGAGATTGTTGCCCACTTCAGCCAAAGCCCCCTCGGCGGTCTGCGCCAGCGAAATCCCGTCGTTGGCATTCCGGACGGCGACGTTGAGACCGCGGATCTGGGTGGTGAAGCGCTCCGAGATGGCCAGCCCCGCCGCGTCGTCCTTGGCGCTGTTGATGCGCAGACCGGACGACAGGCGCTGCAGCGACATCCCGAGGGCATTCTGCGAGGTGCTGAGGTTGCGCTGGGCGTTCAGCGACAGCACGTTGGTATTGATGACCTGTGACATTTCCGTACTCCTGGTACCTGTCTTGAGGTTGCTTTCAGTTCACCGCCGCCTGCGGCGGGGCTTCCCATTAGGCGGCGTGACTGAGCCGCTTGCGGGTGTGTTGTCGGCCGACGTGATCTATTCTTTAGGGCAGGCCTGAAAAATAATTATCCAGGCTGCAGGGGCCCGCGCGGAATGTGACACCCATCACGGTCATGCGCGACAGAGCTGTCGTGGCGGCGAAAGGCCCGCAGCTTCCCAGGACTGCTCGACACGCTGGCAGGCCGCGACATACTCGCTCTCGAAGGCCTGCCTCTGATCGCCATAGATCTCCGAGATCCGCGCGAACGACGGATCCACGGCCGATCGCTGTGCGCCGCTCCCAGCCAAACCGACCACGCCCGGCTGAGCTGCGACCGCCCTGTCATTCGCGCACGCCGCGTCCCACTCCAGGCCGTGCCACGCGAGCAGGCGGCGCACCGTCGCGTCCGGATCGGCCAGGATCGCGTCATAGTCGGCAACAGTGACGCGGTCTGGGAAACGTCTCTGCCAGTGGTCACCCAGGGCGTCGCAGATCGCTATGTGCTCCGCAATCGTGTCGACTGCCCAGGCGTATGGATGGGACTTGGCGAACCATTTCATAAAGATGGCCAGCGCATTCTGGAACGGGTCGCGCCGGCACAGGACGAGTCGGCTGGTCGGCTCTAGGGACAGGATCAGACCCGCGTAAAAGATATTCCCTGGGGTCGTGATCAGATGCGAGACAATACCCTGCTCAGGGCGCTCTCCCCAGGCAGCATCGAGGCGGACACCGAGTGCGACCAAGGCGTCGGACTGCAGAGACTCCAGAACATCCGGGTATCCTTCAAGCGCGCCGTGCCGCTTGAGCAGTTCATCCACAACCGTCCGCTCGGCATACGCCGCCAGTGCCGGGTGTGCGGCGAGTCCGCCTTCCAGCAGGCTCTTGCCCGCACGTGGCGGCCCCACCAGCAGCGTCAACCCCCGGCGAGCAACGCCCGCGGATGACCATTCCGCGAGTCGCTCGGCATCGAAAAAGCCCGCGATGGCGGCCGCGCGATCCCGCCAATACCCGGCACGCCAGGCCTCCACAGATTTCCGTTCTGCCTCGCACTTGAGCCGATTGCCCGCCTCGAATGCCCGGAAGGCCGCGTCATAATCCTCTCCATCCGCCAGCATTTTGCCCAGTGCAAACTGAAGCTGCGCACGGGTCTCGACCTTGAGACCGGGTTTCTTCAGCAAACGGCGAATCTGGGCCACCTCAGGGGCACCGCGCTCAAAGTGGCGAGACTCCGAGTACGCGTACCACAGGCGCGGACTGGTCTTCTTTACGGCCAGCAAGGCCTCCAGAAAGACGACCCGTTCTTCATCTTTGCCCTCGGCCTGTAGGACGAGGCAGTAGTTGTCGAGAACCGACTGCCTGTCGGGATCCAGGCGCATTGCCTCGCGAAGCGCGGCGCCGGCGGCTTCGTGACGGCCCAGTTCGAGGAAAACTGCGCCAACTATCTCATACGCATCCGCGCTGTCTCCGGCGACCTGTAACAGGCGGACCGCGTACTGCAGCGCGGTATTTTTCATATCCGCCTGCAGCGCCAGGTTAATCAGGCCTTTGAGGGCACCGACATTTTCCGCCTCCAATGTCAGCACCTGTTGCAAACAGCGCGCAGCCTCTTGCCGGTCGCCGCCATCCAACGCAGCCTGCGCGTTGATTAGCAACTGCGTGACGCGGTCCTGCGGACTGGCGCCATTCAACTGGCGTGCCGGCTGTCCCATAGGGTGACCTCCCAAATCAATTCAACGCGGCAGCGATCGCTCACCGCAGATAATCAAACAAACTCAACCGCCCCAGCTGCACATACGTCTGCTGCGCCGCCTGCAGCGCAACCTGCTGCAGATTGAAGCGG
>REEU01000188.1 GCA_007694905.1 Gammaproteobacteria bacterium
CTAGTCCGGAACCTGTTTGAGCCTCTGAGTGAATTTACTGACCCAGCGTTCTACGATGGACCCGCGTGGGTTCTACCTCCGGCCCTTAATCTCCAAAGTTATTCTTTTCGCCTACCACAAGCGCAGCGTCAGCGGGTAAACCCGCCTGACACTCTGCAGGCGCCAACTGCTACTGACTCATATGCGTACGTATTCGATTGGCGCCACCAGCACGCGCCGCGGGTACTGGCACGACTACTTCGCGAGGGCGTTCAGGCGAGACTCATCACCGGCCGGTTTCTATTCGACACAGATATCGGCCTACGGGAATATCCTACAGGTCTCGTTGTACTCCCAGCCGGCGCCGGTCAGCGCATGCCGCCGGCGCAACTGGCGCTGATGCTTGCGCAAATTGGCGGTCGCGATGGCGTTGAAATCCGCACGGTGACCGGAGGCACGAGCCAGAATAAACGGTTCCTCGGCGATATGTATTCTACAGCTGCCCGTCTGCCCCAAGTGCTCCTTGGCTGGGGACCTACAGTCAACAGCGTAGAGGCGGGAGAGCTCTGGCATTTGTTGGATCGCGAAGCTGAAGTTGCTGTGACGTTGCGAGAGCCGCGGGAGTTCACCGATCTGGCGCTTGAGCGCTACACCCACATCGTCCTCCCTGACGGAGATTACACTGCCGTTGGCAGCGCATTGGCGGAACGACTCGCGCTCTGGGTGCGCGCCGGCGGAATACTGGTAGGGGTGAAGCGTGGAGCTTTATGGGCAGTTGACGTTGGACTGACCGAGGCTGCTCACGCCGCCTCTTCATCAGAGCTCGACGAAAATCCGGAGATCATCCGAGCCGACTACGTAGATAAGGAAGCCCTCGAGGCACTTGATCGTACTGCCGGCGCCATCCTGACAGCAGACATCGACACCAGCCATCCACTGGGCGCTGGTCTGGCCTCACGAGAGCTGCCATTGTACCGGAGCGGCACGCTGACGCTCCCGAATGCCGCCGACCGTTTCGCTGCTGTGGTCGCTTGGACCGATCGTCCGCCGATAGCAGGACTGCTCGCAGACAGTCAGCGGGAAAGACTACCTGGAACACCTGCGCTGCTTGCGGAACGGCATGGCGCGGGTAGCGTCATTCTGTTCTCCGACAACCCAGACCACCGCGGCTACTGGCATGGTAGCCAAAGGCTCATGTTCAATGTGCTCTATTTAGGCGCAAGCTTCTTAGCACCTGGTCAACGATTCGCGGACTGAGAAGAAAGAAGGTGCCGGCCCTCCATGGCCGGCACTGTTCCGTGAAAGTCCCTCAAAAATCGTAACGCAAACCAAGCGTCCAGGTCCGCGGCTCGGCCGGATACACAACCTCAGCTAGGTTCGCGATGAAAAGTGCCGCTCCGAAGTACTCTTTATCGAAGAGATTCTTGGCCCCTAATGTCGCAGTCCAGCGCTGATCTGGTGATCGCCAACTGAGTTGAGCATTCCACAAAGTCACCGTAGGAGTCGCCACTACGGGCGTATTGCTGACATTCTGGAAGGTCTCTGTCCGACTGTTGAAGTCAACGCTAAATCGGAAATCCCCGATATCGGTCTGTGGAAATAGGTAACTGGCGCCACCCGCCACTGTCCATCGCGGGGCCCCCTTCAACTTCCGATCAGAGACATCTGCCAGCTCGCCGCCAACCAGATCGAAGAACTCATCGTAGCCTGCATTCAGGTAGCCCACCGTGAGGAACGTCTGCAGGCCATCCAACGGTACCGCTGAGAGCTCCAGCTCGACGCCTTTGGTGGTCGCCTGCGCCGCATTGAAACGTCGACTGATGTTTGTTTCGGGATCAAACGCCGATAGCTGGAGATCCTGATAGTCGTTGTAGAAAACCGCCGCATTGACCCTGACCCGACGCTCAAACAAGTCCGCCTTTACGCCCGCCTCCCAGGTTTTAACTTTCTCTTCATTAAACGGAGTTTCCGCAACGATCTGATTGATGCTTCGGTTAAAACCGCCCGCTTTGAATCCCTCAGCGTAGGACGCGTACAAGAGCGCCCCCCCAGTCAGCTGATAATCAAGCGTGACGCGCGGCGTAAAGGCAGTCCATGAATTCTCCGCCTCAAACAGTGCATTGAGCGTGGGATACGCGTCAAAAAACTCCTTCTTGTCGCGTGTCCATCGCGCGCCCGCCGAGATCGTCAGCTTATCGGTTATCTCGTACCCCGCGTTCGCGAATAGCGCAACACTACGCGTGTCCTGGCCAAATTCGCCCGGGCGAACTGTCGCAAAGATATAGGTCACTGTATCGTAGGTATTATCCTCGCGAAAAAAATAGCCTCCCGCGAGCAACCGTAGGCGATCCCACTGCGCATCGAAAAGTAGCTCCTGACTGAACTGACTCTGCCTGGCATCGAAGTCAAACGCCAGCACGCGGGGAGCGCGTCCATCATTATCAAGAAATGCTCTTTGGTCCAAACTTCGCCAGGCAGTGATCGACTGCAACGAAAAATCACCGAAGTCATAGCTCGCGTTGAGCGAAAGCCCGCGGCCGATTAAACGTGCTTCAGGATCCTCGCCCGCCGCAGTGACCAGAAGATCATCTGGGAACCCGCCCAGAATACTGGTGGGGAGAAAAGACTCCGTTTCGTCATTCATCCAGTCATAGCGTAGAACCACATCCAGAGCGTCATTTGGAGTGAAGGAAAATGCACCTCGGATAGCCTCAACGTCCCGCCGGTTGACGTCACGGTTCAAGGTGGTGCTGAACGACGTCCCATCACGCTCGTTTTTCAGTAACGCAATCGACGCGCCCACGGTATCCGAAAGAGGTCCACTCAAGGCACCCCGAAACTGTCTGCGACCATAATTCCCAACGGTGATATCGGCTCTCCCGGTCAGTTCCTCTCCAGGACGTCGTGTAATGATCTTTACAGCCCCGCCAGGCGTATTTCGGCCATATAGCGTACCCTGTGGACCTCGAAGCACCTCGATCCGCTCCACATCGAGGAAGTCGAATAACGCACCAAGGGTTCGTGGGTAATACACATCATCGACATAAAGGCCGATCGCATTGTCGGTATTGGGTCCACTCTGATCCTCACCAACACCACGGAGGAAGATCTTCGCGGCGTTAGCAACGCCTGTGACCGCATCTATCCGTAAATTAGGCACCTGAGCTGCAATATCTATGACATTGGTGACCTGACGCACTTCAAGCACGTCTTCGCTAAGGGCGGTTACGGTCACCGGAGTACTTTGAAGCGGCTCTACTCTACGCTGCGCCGAAACAACAATTTCCTCAACGGCCTGCACGCTGCGGGATTGCTGTTCAGTCTGTGCGTGTGCTGTTCCCAGAGCCATCGCCACGCATATTGGCAAAGCCAATGTCATGGCGTTTTTCTGCGCGATTGTCATGGCAAACTCTCCCAACGGTTATGCCGCGCGTGTACGCGCGGTCTGCCTATTCCCCGACCATTAGCACGATTTTTCCAAAGTGAGTCCGTTCATCGATCATTTCGTGAGCACGCCGCAGCTCGCGAATGGGCAAAACCACATCGACCACTGGACGAAATACACCAGAATCAAATAGTGGAAGTGCTTCACTGGCGAACGTCTGCATCGTCTCCGGCATGAACCTTGGGCTCGTGGAAATACTCATCGAATGCAACTCGATATTGCGAACACCGATATTCAGACTAAAACAGACCTGTCGACCACCGGTGCTTCCGTACATGACGATTCGCCCGCAGTTGCCCATGGCGTCAAATAACTGACCAGCGGTCTCTTCGCCGATCGTCATCATTCCGATATCGGCACCCGCACCATCCGTATCGCGCAACAAGCGTTCCGCGAAATTCTCCCGTTTGTAGTTATAAGCAGCATCCAGGCCGTATTCAGCGGCTCTCTCAAGCTTGTCGTCGCGACTGGCTGTGCCAGCGACCCAACATCCTTGGATTTTGGCAATTTGCAGTGCTGCGCTGCCCACACTGCTCGCCACAGCTTCAATCAAGACCCGATTACCGGATTGTCCTTGCGCCACAGTGCGTAGCGCATGCCATGCCGTGAGCCAACCGACAGGAATCGCTGCCGCCTGCTCGAAAGTCAATTTAGCTGGTTTATGGAAAAGGTGTTGAGCATCGACGCAGACATACTCAGAGTGGGCGCCACGCGCTCTGCCGAAAACAGGATCTCCATGCTCGAAGCCTGCGACCCCGGCACCTACGGCATCCACTGTTCCTGCCATTTCCATGCCAAGTAGGAACGGAATTTCCTGGCCAGAATAGGTTCCGGCACGCATCCGCGTCTCGGCGAAGTTCATTCCGGAGGCACGGACTTTCACCCGTACTTCTCCAGCACTCGGTGCAGGAATTGGTACGTCGGTATAGTGCATGGAATCCAGATCACCAAACTCCCTCACCTGCCAAGCTTTCATTACGCCAGTCTCCTTTCAACCTCATCGATGTCCAGACCAGAGGGCACAGGCTTGAGCAACAGGTACAACAACCCGGCCACTAGCAGCGGGACCGCGCCTCCCAGAAACATGGCGATATCCCACGTATAGTTGTCTGCCATCCAGCCAATGAATATCGGCCCGGTGGCAGAACCAAGCGTCACAGCCAGCGAACCGCAAAACGCAAGACCGGTGGCCCTCAGCCGCGTTGGGAATAGCTCAGCGACATAAGCAAACTTGACTGCAGCAGTGCCAAGTAGAAACAGAGCCATGGTCGAGAAGGCAACCATGCTTCCCCAGTACGTAGACGAACCCCAGATGAAAATCGTGAAAAATACGCTGCCAAGCAACGTCCAGATGATCGTTGTGGTACGTCGGCTCAGAACGAATTCACCAACCCAGGCAGCAACCAGGTAACCGAGAATGCCGATCAGGTTACTGAGACCAACCAAGGTCGCTGTGCCGGCGATTGAAAAACCGCGAGCTTCGTTGAAGTAAAGCGGGGAGAAAATAAACGCGCCTCCGTACGCGATGACGAAACAGTACTGCGCGATGAACAGTGTTAGCGTGCGCTTGCGTACGCCTGGCAGGAAAAGCTCCCTGATACCTGACTTCAACGGCCTTTTTACTGCCCTGTCAGTGACAAAGCGTCGAGACTCCTGGATCACTCGCCGAATGACGAATATAAAGGGCACGCTGAGCAACCCAGCAATGAACATTGCGCGCCACCCGAAGCGTTCAAGCGTAACGATGGCGATCAATGAGGCTAGAAACCAGCCAAGTGGATAGCCGACCTGTAGCAGCCCGGTCATGATGCCGCGGATACGCGAAGGTGCCTCCTCCGCGACCAACGCACCCGTAGCCGGATAGAGCAGACCACCGGTGGCAATGCTTGCACCCCGGAGAATGGTCAACATCACAACATTGATCGCAAACGCGTGCGCGGTTACAAAAATAGATGACGCCACGGTCGCGAAGATCATCATCCTTCGTCGGCCAAAGCGATCCGTCAGTACTCCGAGCCACACCAGCAATAGGCCACCGCCGGCGAAAGCGATCCCGGTAACCAATCCAAGCTGCGTACGCGACAGTTCAAACTCTGCTCGAATCAGCGGTAAGGCATAGCTCCACATCGCCAGGTCCATCTGGCTCAACGCATAGGCACCGAAACACACCAACCAGACCCGCGCAGGATATCCGCGTGTCATGGCGAGGATCGCTTTGGGTGTCATCGGGCCGGTAGTCATGCACGTTTACGCTCAGAGTCGGGCAAGGGGGTCGTCAGAGATCGCCACCAACACGGATCAGAGAGCGGCCAGTCAATTGCCGCGCCTCGAACAGTCGTTGCGCCTCAGGCACTTCTTCAAGCTCGAAGACCCGCTCGATCGCTATACGCCAAGCGCCAGAGGCGAGCTTGGTCTCGATCTCAGCGTTCTCACTGCCACCAGTGCATGCTTGGTGAAAGAACTGCACGAATCCCGTCACGCTGAATGACTTCCCGATCAGTAACGAGACATTGACCTCCGGCGCTTGACCAGCCATGGCACCGATATAGATCACGTTACCGAGAGGCGCGATGACATCGTAGTTCCGCACGGACTGAGGACCGGCGTTACCGTCGATGATCACGTCGACACCACGACCGTCCGTCAACCCCTTCACCTGCTCGGTCCAGTCCTCTGCCAGATAATCCACCAGGTGATCGGCACCGAACTGACGGGCATATTCCAGTTTCGTCGCACCGCCGGCCAGCCCAATGACGCGCACCTCCGCTTCTTTGGCGATTTGAGTGACCATCGATCCAACCGCGCCCGCTGCAGAGTGGACCAACAAGGTCATCCCGGACTGCAGTCGGCCCGCCGAGTGCACCAAGTGCCATGCGGTCGGCACACACGTCGAGAATGTCGCGGCTGTCGGCCAGTCATAGCTTTCGGGTACCGGTATGACACGTGAGGCGGTGGCAAGCGCGTACTCGGCGTTACCGCCCCACTCGGAATGAGAGGCTACGCGGCGTCCGAGCAGCGAGGAATCCACACCCTCGCCGACGGCGTCTACCCTGCCTGCATACTCATATCCCGGCGTGAACGGAAATCCAGGGTGTCCCCACTTGATCCGATACGCTCGAGCATGTGTATCAAGTGGATTAAGCGCAGCATAGGCGACCTGGATACGGACTTGTCCTGGGCCAGGGTTGGGAATATCGCTGTTACGAATGACAATCGCGTCTGGCCCGCCTGCCTCGTCTACGATGGCTGCACGCATTTGCTTGCTCATAGTGGTGTCTCCTGATTTATGCTGGCGCTCGGGTGGTACCGTCAGGGCGAAAGTGAAGCGATCTCCGAGGTGCTGGCTTGCTGGAATGTCCAGTGCATACCGTCTGGAGTAACGCAGAGAAATGAACTGACATCGAATTCATCTTCACCAAGCGTCGTGCACTTGAGCCCAGCGGCAAGGCTAGCGTCGCGTAACGCCGCGGCATCACGGACCCTCCAAGTAAAAAGACTACAACCAAGGTGACCCGGCTGAGACTGACTCAGGCGATCTGGCAGTGCGGAACTCGAGGGGAATCTAAAAAGGTAAAGACGGCCGGACCGACGAGTATCGTTGGTGTCACCTGAACGTGGTTCTTCGAACGTGTAGCACCAGTGACACTCGCCCTCACGAAGATCAAAGACACCCCGGCTCGCCATAGCCTGCTCATACGGGATTTCCTGCACGCCGACTGGCTTGAGACCGAGTTGATCCCGGTAGAAGTCAAACACTCCAGGGTCATCGCTGGCCACCATGAAGCTCGCGTTGACAACCTGGGAGCACGGCAGCAAGGCGTCATCATCGATTCTCCCGAGCAACGCGCTGTCGTAATTGAAGCGTTGCAGAAACGCCTGCCGCCAAAGCGGCTGGATTAACGTATATTCGCGCACCGCGAGGACGCGATCTACAAACGGTTTCGGCGGCGCTCCACCAAAGAGCGCTGGGTTATACGCTGAGAGGTCGATAAAGCTCGGCGCGACCTCCATCAAAGGCGCGCCCTGCTTCAGTGCGACGCGTGCATGGTTTGAAATCTCCAGCATGTTGCGTACGAATTGACCTACCCATCGGCTACCGTGGGCGCGCAGAGGCGCAACCCCGACGCCCGCGCTAAGCGGCCGCTGCCAGCGCATTAGCCGAAGCTTACCGTGGTCGGTATCCAGGTGTTGGAGACGTATGGAGTCAACCGTCGAATCGACACCGTACAAGGACTTCGCCTGATCCCGTTCGAGCCGACCTTCCGCGACAGGATGAAAACCGAAGGCATTCCAATAGTTCACAGCTGCTTGGAGGTCATCGACGCCATAACAGACCTCGTGTACACCACCTAGCGCCTGCGGGAGTTGTTTACTGCTCATCGAAACCTCTTGGCTGACAGTAAGGGCGGTCTTTCGCTCTTTACGGAGAGATCTGCAGCATTGAATCGCTGAAACGCTCAGTCGCGACGCTCTGCAATTCACGCATCAGCGCAAGCGTAGCCCGACCAAGGATGGTCCCCCTGCGATAGAACAGCACATAAGTAACCGTATAGCTGAGCCCCGGCACCACGCGCTCCACCAGTTGACCAGCCGCGAGCTCGCGCTCGAAAAATAGACGATTGGCGATAACCATGTGCTGTTCCTCCAGCAACAGGCCACGTGTCACAAGAAAATTGTCGCAATCCAGGGCGCGGGGTAACGGGAGACCCTGATCCTGAAACGCCTGGCGCAACGTACGTTCAATCAAATCGTCACGCCAGACACCAACAAAAGTCTGGTCGACCAACGCGTCTAGTCCGAGACTACGCTGAGATGCGAGCGGGTGATCAGCCGCCATGATGAGGTTGTTTGCCATCTGAAACAGAGGCTGGCGCTCAATGCGATCGGCTGGGAGTTGACCGACATCACCGATTGCAACGAAGTCGAGTTCTCCATCCGAGAGCAACTGCAGCGTATTGGCCGGATGGACGTTCGCGATTTTCAGCTTGACCTCGGGAAAAGTCTCCCGAAACCGGCAGATTGCCCGGGGCGCGATAAACTCAGAAAATGATGAGCCAAGTGCGAAGGTGATTTCACCTCGGTGCTCGTTCCTGAGCCCCTCGATCTCACTGCGAGCGTTACGCGCCTCCGCCTGCATCACCAGGGCATGGCGAGTCAAAACCTTACCGAACTCGGTCGCAACCGCGCCGAACTGACCACGCTCAAACAGCCTGACGCCCAGACTCTTTTCAAGCGCCGCGATACTCTGACTCACCGCCTGTTTGCTAATGCCAAGCTGCTGCGCAGCGCGGCCGAAATGACCGTTTTCGACCACGGCCAGAAATAGGCGTAACTGCCTCAGATCGATCGGATCGAAGTCATGCTCCGCAGTTTTCGCCTGGTCCTCGGCAGTCCCCGCCACGCCGCGTGCCCGCTGCGCCATCCCTGCAGCCTCCTGTCGCCGGTGTCATCTGGGCTCTGAGCAGTGTGCGAACATGCTCCAAACCTCATACGACAAGAGATTATTGACAAGAATATATCTTGTCAACAAATTATAGGTTTGCCACGCTGCGTTGCGCGCACGGCTCAGAAAAACCCCACACCGCGCGAGCTCGGCGCGTCAGAAGTAACAGAGGTACAGTCCGCTTGCCGTCTTGTGGCTGGACCGTTCAGCGCGCCATGGAGTGATATTCTGGGTTTGGCTCCATACCGGTGGCCGACGCTATTCGGTTAGACATCGAGAAAAACGCGACCACTGCGATGATGTCGAAGATATCGCGGTCTGAAAATCCGTGGTCGCGCAGTGCCTGACGATGCGATTCGGCAACCAACGCACTGTCTTGCGTAACAAGAGCTGCAAAATCAAGCATCGCCCGGGTCCGGTCATCAAGGGCCGCTGCACGGAAATTCATGACCAACGTCTCACCTAGCGCCGGATCGCCGGAGAGTTCACGCACTGCTGCTCCATGCGCGACCTGGCAATACCAGCAGTCATTAATCGAAGAAACGACCACCGCGACCATCTCTCGCTCAAGCTTAGTCAAACCGCTTTCGCCCAGCATCACATCGTTATACATGGCCACAAACGCATCAAACTTCGTAATATCAAACAGATACGCGCGAAGCACATTTGGTACGATCCCAAGTGTTTCCTTGCACCGCTCAAGGTAAAGTTCGGTTCGCTGCGGCAAAGGCGATACGGGCGCTAGATCCAGCTTTGTTACCTGCTTTTCCATGTAGTCTCTCCCTCCAGACTTATCGGGCCAGGTTACCGGGAGACAACCGCCCACCTGGGTCAAGCACCTCCTTGAGTTCGTCCACCAACCGCCGCGTTTCGGGCGTTAACGTTTCCCGGTAGCGATATAGCCGCGCGATCTGGACGTGGACAGCACCCAACCTATAGAAGAAATCGACCAACTCTTCGCGGAGATTGGCAACATACGCCCGAACTTCAGGGTTAGCCGGCAGACTTCGAAACCGAGACGCCTCATCCGCTTCCAGGTGCCGCAAATGCAACTCCCCGACCTCGTCTGACCAGTAAACGCTTGGCTCGCATAGAAAGTAGCCGGAACCGAATGTCGTCATGTAGGATTCCTGGACCCCTAGACGTTGCATCTCCTTCTGTCTCGCGCTGAAAAACGCCTGGACCGCTGTCGCCACCTCAACTGCACGAGACAGCGGCCAGAGTGAATTGGTCGGAACCCAGCGTTGACCATCCCGACCGAGAAACCCCCGAACGGAGTACCCACGTGCCGCCATGGCCCGTGGCAGGTGACTCGCGATCTCTTTGCCATGTTTCAGGCACGTCTCGCGGGCGCAGGCGATCTGCGCGTCGGCCAACGTCTCGCTTGGAGCCTCCGTGGACAAGTGTAGTGACCAGTTCACACCATCCATGAACCCCCTTCCATCAAGCACCATCTGCGAGGCGTCTTTCAGTCCTGCCCGCAAGCTCGAGCCATTGGCCGCAACATCACTCAGTGTCTTGAGCGATTCCCGGAAGCCCACTTTTGCTGAATTCCGACTCTTGAAAGGACACAGGCCGACCCGCCGGGTCAGGAAATCATGTGTCCCGAGGGCGACCATACAGGCGGCCATCTCCTCGTAGGTCCCGAATGCAAATGAGGCGTGGGCGCTATACGGCAGTCGTGGCTCCAGCCGCAACACTGCCGCAGTTTTGATACCCAAAGCACCCGTATCACCCAGAAATAGTCCAGTCAGATCGGGACCATGATCGCGAATGAACGGCGCTGCCGCCCCATGTGACGTCTCCCGACCCCATGCACCGCTACGCAACACCGAGCCATCCGCACGAACCACCTCTACAGCCAGAACACCCTGCATCCCTGAGGGCACCCCTTGAGCCAGCGCCCCCCCTACGGTGGAATAGCCACCGGAGAATGGCACACCGAACGCCACCTTGAGACCATAAGGCTTCAGGGCCTCCGTCACGGATGACCACGTCGCCCCAGCGCCCGCGATGACGTATCGATCCGTAGCGTTGATTTCATGGATCCGATCAAGCCGACGCAGATCCAACAGTACACGGCCAGGCGCATCTGGTACGTAGCCTTTTGTGTAAGACATGCCGCCACCACGCACGTAAAACGGCAAATCCAGTCGCGCCAGCCCTTGCACCACAGCGGAGACCTCCTGCGTATCCGCAGGCTGCACCGCAAGTTCGCAGGGCACAGCATCTGCCCAGCCGAATATATCGTTGGACAGAACGCGCCGCTCGGCTATATCGGTCAGCAAATATTGCTGCCCGACAATACCGGCCAGAATTCGAGCAGCTTCCGCAAGCCTTTCGGGGTTGTTTTTGTCGGTGGCTATTTCCGTCATAGTCGACAACACATTTTCTGAATCTTCCCGGGTACTGATCAATTTCGGAACGGCTGAACTTCGAACACAACAGCCTGGGATCGTATCGCCGCAACACTCGGGAACATGCTCAGCAGCAGGCTTGACATGACGTAAGTGCTCCGCAGGCTGGGGACAATCCGAACGCTAATGGAGAAGTGACCAACCGGCGAGTAGACCGAGCTAGTCTCCCGCGCAAACTAATTTGGTTGCGTGACCGATGGCCCGATCGTGGGCGTCGGTGCCTGCATGAACTCTACGAGGTTCCCGTCTGGATCGAATGCGTGAAAAACATAGCCAAGCAAGGTCATGCCGTCATCAGAGTCACGCTGTATCGGAGTCGGCTGAGGGGTGATCAGATCCGCACCGGCTTGCCTTAGTCTTGTAAAGACCGTTTGGGCATCAACGACATCGACTACGAGAACCATACTGCCGATACCCACCTGATCCTGTCTGGTGTGTACGCGCGGGGGTTGAGGATTGCCGAATTGCAACAGCCCGAGGCGGCCTCCTGTGCCACCAGGAAAAGCCAAAATGTGTAAGTTGAAACGGGTTGACGCACTTGCCAGTGGAAATGCTGATGACGGATCACGATCGCCTCCAAGCTGGCGCTCAACTCTAAAACCCGCCTGTTCATACCACGCGATCGATCTTGCAACGTCCTCTACGAGCAAAGTGGTACGTAGCAGCCCCTCTCCTGCCAGAGCGACATGGACGTAGGCGTACGCCAGCAACGCCACCCCAAGCGCGATGACACAAGGCGCCTTTACCGCCACTGTTCGCCGAGCCTCATGATGCACTGTCACAGCAGCCCCCCCCGTAGTCGGATCCACTCCGAATAGCGACCACCTCAACTAGTGTTACTTTCACTTATCTTGCGGTAGATTCTGGCCTGTGTGCAACGATCTCCTATGGGAGCGGGAGCGAAGCACCACGTGAGATGTCCTTCAAACGAGGGAAAGGGGGTAGGGACTTTCGCTAAGTCTGCTCGAAGCGGAAGAGGCGAAATGACCCAAGGGAGGGGCACTGCAAGCGCAGCGCTTCAATTATGCGCATAAATATGGGGATCTTCTTGATCGCCAAGATTAACCGCAAACACGCGCTTTGCGCGGCAATCGCTGCTGTGGTCGGCAGTACTTCAGCGACCGCACAACAGACACCGCCTGGCGCGAGAATGATCGAAGAACTCACTGTCACCGCCCGTAAAAGAGAAGAGACACTGCTGGAGGTGCCTGTCGCTATTACCGCGTTCAGCCGGGACGACCTGATCGCCGCTGACATCACTGGGCTGGATGATGTCTCCGGCCTGACCGCCGGTTTTCAGTTCTTCAACCAGGGCAATCAGCAGCCTGGACGCTATAACACCCAATTGCAGTTTCGTGGTCTGACTACTGCACAATTCTCACCAAGCTTCGCGACCGGCGCACTGTTCATTGATGGGGTATACGTCCTCAACGGGGGAACTTCAGTAGCACTGATGGACCTCGAGCGCATTGGAGGTCATCAAGGGACCACAGTCAGCCTATTTCGGACGCAACACCTTCGGTGGCGCCGTAAACATGATCACACGAGACCCGAGCCTCCAAGAGTACAGTGCCGATATCGGACTATCTACCTCAACCCGTCGTAATAACGAAATCACGGCGTTCGTCGAGGGGCCGATTATCGCAGATCAACTCGCATTCAGCGCCAGCGCCAGATTCTACGACAAGCGGGGACAATACACTGCTACCGACGGTGGGCGTATGGGCGACGAGGAAACGCGCACATTCAACGGCGTTCTGCTCTGGGAGCCCACGGATAATCTTTCATTCAAGCTTCGTTATGCCAATTCAAGAGATGATGACGGTCCGCCTGCACAAGCGTTTATTTCCGGCCTGGTCAACGACACCTGCACGGGGCTGACCATCGATACTCCGGAGGGCACATCCAACCCGCAACGCTACATTTGCGGCCAGGTCCCCGACGTCAATTCCACCCGTACATTTACTGGCGGCCGGGTAATCACCTCCAACACTTCTCTGCCACAGTCGTTCATCGACGCGGGCATGAATGCCCCTGGTGCGTCCCTACCAGGCAACCCGACGATCAACGATATTG
>REEU01000264.1 GCA_007694905.1 Gammaproteobacteria bacterium
GGATGCTCGATGCGTATCGCCATGGCTCGCCTCCTCAGTCGGCCACGAATCCGGGCCACTTGCTCATGTAGTCGATGAACACTTCGCTGAGACCTTCCGTGGCCAGATGCTCACGTGTCACGGGAAGCGCTGCCGGCGCGAACGCTGCATCGGCCGTCATCCGCTTGGGGAAATCATGGTGCAGGATGGCCGCGCGCCCAAGCAGGACGAAGTCGACGCCGGCGTCGAGGCAGGCCAGGACGTCTTCCGGGCGGGCCACCTTGCCGGCCACGCCGAGGCGGACGCCATGGCGGTCGATGTCGCTGAAGTGGTCGATCAGGCGCTTGCCCTTGAAAGCCTCGTCCTTCGGCTCCTTGAACACGTCCCACAGCGACATGTCCAGATAGTCGAGATCGCCCGCGCGCATCAGCTCGGCGGCGAAATCATGCATCTCACCGATTTCGATGCCGAAGCGCTCCGGCGACAGCCGCAGACCGAGCTGGAAGTCCTTCCGGCAGCGGGCGCGGATGCCCTGGATGATCTCGTTGATCGGCCGCGCCCGGTTCTCGAAGCTGCCGCCGAAGCGATCTTCGCGGCGATTGGTTTCGCTGCTCAGGAACTGGCAGAGGATGTAGCCGTGGGCGCCGTGCAGCTCGACGCCGTCGAAGCCCGCTTGGTCGGCCCGCTCGGCAGCAGCGATGAAGTCCTCGATGACCTGCTCCACCTCCTCCGTGGTCAGCGCCCGGGCGCCGAACGCCTCGTTCACGGAGGGGCACACCGGCGTGGTGCCGATCAGGTCCGCCGGCGAACGCATGCCGGCGTGGTGCAGTTGCACGCTGGAGAGGCTGCCGGCGTCGCGCAGCGCCGAGGCGAGCTTCGAGAGCCCGTCGAGGTGATCATCACTGAAAATGCCGAGCTGTCCCGGGAAGCCCTGACCCACGGCCTGCACATGGGCCGCGCAGGTCATGGTCAGCCCGAACCCACCGTCCGCCCGCATCTTAAGCCAGTGGAACTCCGCATCCGAGAGCGTCCCGTCCTCATGGCTCTGGGAGTTGGTCAGCGGCGCCAGCATGAAGCGGTTCTTCATGGCTGGACCACGCTTGAAGGTCAGGGGCTCGAACGGAGACATCATGCGCATGCGCGCTCCTTGATGGCGGGAGCGCGCATGGTACGAGAGCGGCTTCAGAAGCGGTAGGTCAGATCGATGCCGTAACTCTCTTCCGGCGCCTGATGGATGAAGGAGCCGCCGAACTCCGGTGCCGCGATCACCTCGGCGAGGTAGCTCTTGCCGGTGATGTTGCGGCCCCAGGCCGTGACGGTCCACTGCCGGCCCTGCAGCGATGCCCGCAGGTCGACGGTATCGAAGGCGTCACGCCGCGTCTGGCTCATGTCCGACTCCACCGGGAATCCGAGCAGCGCCGTCCAGATGGCCGGCTGCTGGTTGTCCTGGACCGTGTGGAACCAGGTCTTGCCGATGCGGGCGTAGTCGACCCGGAGCAGGAGGTCGATTTCAGGCGTGACCGGCTGCACCCACTGGGCGCCCAGGTTCAGCGTGTACTTAGGTGCCAGTGGCGCTTCGTTACCCTCCGTCGCGGGCCGGTGGCGGTTTTCCTTGATCTTGCCGTCGGTGAGACCGAAGCCGCCGTAAAGCTGCAGCTGATCCGTGGCCTGCAGCGTGAAATCGATCTCTGCACCCTGCAGTCGCAGTTCGTCGATGGTGGTCACGACCCGCAGCAGGCCGAAGGGTCCGGCGAAGAACTCGAAGAACTGGTTGTCATCGACTGTGGTATGGAACACGGCGGCGTTCATGCGCAGCCGATTGTCGAGGTAGGCGCCCTTCAGACCCACTTCGAAGGACTGGGACACCTCTTTGTCATACTCGTCGTTGACGTCGAGGCCCGCCCCCACGGATCCGAGACCGAAGGGATCGCCTTCGTTGAAGAACAGTTCGGTGACGGCCTCGCTGCCGAGGCTGTTGAAGCCGCCGGAACGGAAGCCGACACCGTAGGACGCGTACAGGGTCGTGGCGTCGGTCCAGTTCCAACGCAGCGCGATCTTCGGCTGGAACTGGTTGAAGTTGCGGCTCCGGTCGGGGATCACGTCGTCCACCGCGGTGCGGGCCGGATTCAGCGGTCCGCCGCCGCCGAACAGTAGCGCGGAAGGCTCCAGCGGGACTTTGTTGCTGACCTCGCGTTCCTCGCGATCGAAGCGGCCCTCCAGGGACAGTTCCAGGTCGTCGCGCAGGTCGATGCTGAACTGACCGAACAGGGAGTAGACCCGGGTATCGAAATCGTCCCAGAACAACAGGTCGGTGGGGTTCGGTCCGGTGGCGGGCACGAATGGTTGTCGCAGGAAGCCCTGGCCAAGGTCCGCACCGTAGGCCACGACAACCTCTCGATTGATATCGCCGACGTAACCGCCGACCAGCCAGCGCATGGGGCCGTCACCAGGGCTGGCGAGGCGCACCTCGAGGCTGATGTCGTCCTGGTTGCGCTCCTGGTATTGGAAGCCGTCGCAGGCCAATGGTGTGTAGGCGGAGAGCAGGCTGTTGTCCGGCGTGGCGGCCTCTCCGGGTGCTGCAAAGAGGAACTGTGGCGGGGCGTTGTTCACCAGTGCGATGGTCTCCGCCGTGACGGAGGCTGCGCAGGCTGGGACGGCCGCATAGCCGCCGAAAGCGCCGCTGGTGCCGTCGGAAAGCAGCTCCTCCTCCAGGTCGTTGTAGGCAAGGATCGCGGTCAACGTGTGGCCGCTGGCGAACTCGTGATCCATCTTCAGCGACAGGTCCAGGGTTGTTTGCTTGTTCTTCGGTGGGACGTTGAATATGTACTGGAAATCATGGTCGTTGACGTCGATGAAGAACAGTTCGGCGCCGGGCGTCCCGAAATTCTGGAATGCCGGCAGGGCAAAGGTGGCGTTGAAATTGATGGTGCCGCTGTCGGACTGCGAGTAGCCGCCGCGGAGATCCCAGGACGTGGCTCCAGCGTCGTAGATCAGGCGCCCGCGGACGGTGTCATTCTCGAAGAAGTCGACGTTGTTGCGGTCGAGAAAAGTGTTCTTGAAGTGGCCGTCCGACTTGCGACGACTGTAGCTGAGCCGCCCCACCAGATTGTCGGCGAGTCCGCCGGAGATGGCAGCCTGGAGCCTGTGAGAATCATTGTTGCCGACGCCGCCGGTGATGGAGGCCTCGAATTCCTGGGTGGGGGTGTTGGTGGTGATGAGAATGGCACCGGAGGAGGCGTTGCGGCCGTAGAGGGCGCCCTGGGGCCCCTTGAGCACCTCGATCTGGGAGACGTCGAGCAGTTCCCGGTTGAATGCGTTGGGATTCGTGATCAACACACCATCGACCACCAGCGCGAAGTTCGACTCCGCGTCCCGGGTGGAGGTGATGCCGCGGATCGTTACCAGCGTGTCGCCGTAGTTGGCCGTGTCCGCCATGACGACGTTCGGCGTCAGGTTGATGAAGTCCTGAGGACGCTCGATGCCGGCGTCCTCGATATCCTGGGCGGAAAATGCCGTGACGGACATCGGGACGTCGGCCAGGCGCTCCGCGCCGCGTCGGGCGGTGATGACGATTTCCTCGATGGCGCGCTCGGCCGCCGCTGCAGGTGGAGATGTGAGCATGCCAGCCAGAGGGAACGCCGCCACGAGGGCGGCCAGCAGGGGCAGGGCAGGAGCATGACGTGATCGCATGTGGGGGATCCTCGCTGAACGCGGTTCGTGACGCCTGTGCACTCGATTGTATACATTAACGCTTCGTGAAGGGAACGCCGAGAGGTGAGATAAAGCATGGCCAACGCCGCCGACTGTGCCTACGCCGTGATCCGGGCCAGCATCCTCGACGGGACCTTTGCGCCGGGTTCCCGGCTGAAGGAGGCCGAGCTGGTCGAGTTCTGCGGTGTCAGCCGCACCCCGGTCCGGGAAGCCCTGCGCCGGCTGGCCGCCGAGGACTTCGTGCGCATCCAGCGCAATCAGGGTGCCGAGGTAAAGACCTGGAGCGACGACGATCTCGATGATCTCTTCGATCTTCGCGCTCTGCTCGAAGGGCACGCGGCGGCGGCGGCGGCGCGACAGATCTCGGCGGCGCAACTGGAGCAGATCCGCGCTGCCATCGTCGAGATGGACGCCGTGCTGGCCTCGTCGGCGCCGCAGGCGGAGCAGGTGGCCCAGTTCCTGCGTCTGAATCGCGTCGTCCACGAGACGGTCTGGGAGGCCGCCGGCAGCGGGCGCCTGCAGAGCATGCTCGGTCGCCTGGTGGAGCAGGCGCTGATCGCCCATACCGCTCGCCACTATTCCCTGGCCCGGGTGGCGCAATCCCATCATCACCATCGTGAACTACTCGATGCGCTCGCAGCCGGAGACGCAGTCTGGGCGGAAGCGATGATGCGGGGCCACATCCGTGCCGCGCGGCTGACGCTGAAGGTGCCGCCGTCCTGATTCGCGTTGCAGACAGCACGCGAGAAAGATGTATACAATCTTTGCCCGGCGCATCTGACGGAAATTGCTTCATGTCCCGACCCCTCGAAGGCATAAGGCTGCTCGACCTCACGCACATGCTGTCCGGTCCCTATGCGGCGATGATGCTGGCGGACTTGGGCTGCGATACGGTCAAGGTCGAACCGCCTGGGGAGGGTGAGGGCACCCGGCGCCTGCTGGAGCACGACCCGAAGCACTCCATTCACGGCATGGGGGCCTACTACTTCACGCTCAACCGCAACAAGCGCAGCGTCGCCATCGATCTGAAGTCGGCGTCAGGCCGGGACTTCTTCTACGAGCTGGTGAAGGTGAGCGACGTCGTTCTCGACAACTTCTCCGCCGGCGTGACGGCCCGGCTCGGGATCGACCACGAGACGCTTGCGGCGGTGAATCCGCGCATCGTCACCTGCTCCGTGACCGGTTTCGGCGCCGACGGGCCGAACTGCCAGCGGCCGGCGTTCGACCAGATCGTGCAAGGGCTCGGTGGCGGCATGTCGATCACCGGCAAAGGGCCGAATGATGCTGTGCGGGCCGGTATCCCCATCGGCGACCTCGGCGGCGGCATGTTCGCTGTCATGGGCGTGCAGGCGGCGCTGCTGGCCCGTGAGCGCTCCGGCCACGGCCAGCACGTGGATATCTCCATGCTCGACGGACAGATCAGTCTGCTCAATTACATGGCCACCATGTACGCCATGTCCGGCGAGATCCCGCAACCCATCGGCAATTCGCATTTCGTGCATACGCCCTACAACACCTTCGCCACTGCGGACGACGACGTCATCATTGCCGTGATCGGCGACCGCTTCTGGCCGCCGCTGGTGGACATGCTGGACATCGAGGCGCTGCGCGATCCGAAGTTCGCGACCGCCGGCGTGCGCCTGCAACACAAGGCATTCATCGAGGGCTTGATCGGCGAGGCGCTTGCCAAAGAGCCTGCAGTGACCTGGCTGCAGCGACTGGAAGCGGCCCGCATTCCCTGCGCCCGGGTCAACAACCTCGCCCAGGCGCTGTCCGATCCGCAGGTCAGGCACCGGGGCATGGTGGTGGCGGTCTCGCATCCGGAGGGCGGCAGCGTGGAAGTGCCCGGCAATCCGATCAAGCTCAGTCGCGATGCGGATGCGGTCTATGCGTCGCCGCCGCTGCTCGGGGCTCACACCCTGGAAGTGTTCCGGGAGTGGACCGAACTCGATCCGCAGCGTCTCGAGCAGGGGCTCGCCGAGGGTGTCATCGTCCAGGGTGACGGCAGGCGGGGAGCCGCATGATGGATACCGTGATCATCAACGAGGTCGGCCCCAGGGATGGCCTGCAGAACGAGGCCGCCATGGTCGCACCCGCAGACCGCGCGGAGTTGATCCGGCGTCTCGTCGCCACTGGTATTCCGGCGGTGGAAGTGGCCAGCTTCGTCAGCCCCAAGGCCGTGCCGAAAATGGCCGCGGCCGACGAAGTAGTGGCGGCCCTCGACCTGGACGCGGCCGATTTCTCGGCGCTGGTGCCGAACATGAAAGGCTACGAGCTGGCCCGGGCGGCCGGCGTACGGGCGGTTGCGGTGGTCCTGTCCGCCACCGACACGATGAACCGCAAGAACATCAACATGGATCTCGCCACCACGGTAGCGGTGTGCAGCGAGATCCTCGAGCAGGCGCGCCGCGATGGCATCAGCGGCCGCGCCTACGTGTCCGTTGCGGTGAGCTGTCCCTACGAGGGGCGGGTGCCGGAGTTTCGCGTGCTCGACCTCACCCGCCGCATGTTTGCAGCCGGAGCCTTCGAGGTGACCATTGCCGACACCATCGGCGCGGCCAATCCGTCTCAGGTGAAGGCCGTGTTCAAGGCGCTGGTGGACGAGTTCGGCGCGCGCGGGCTGGCGGCGCACTTTCACGATACCCGCGCCCTGGCGCTGGCCAACGCCTGGCAGGCGCTGGAGTGCGGTATCCGTAAGTTCGACACCAGCATCGGTGGCCTTGGTGGCTGTCCCTTCGCGCCGGGTGCGGCGGGCAACCTGGCTACGGAGGATCTGGTCAGCCTGCTGGATCAGGCAGGATTCCACACGGGCATCGATCTCGAGGCCCTGCTGGAGGTGGTGACCCACGTGCGCACGCTCGTGGGGCATGATGTGGGGGGGCGTACACTGCCCTGGCTGCGCAGCCGTCACGCCACAGCGTGACGGCGACAGAAACCGAGAGGCTGAACATGGATTACAAGCTGGGCGTGGATGTCGGCGGCACTTTCACCGACGTACTCCTCATCGAGACGGACAGCGGGACGATTCATACCGCCAAGGTGCCCTCGACTCCGGATGATTCCTCCATCGGGGTGCTCAACGGCATCGCCCGTGTCTGCGAGCTGGCGGGCGTCGACCCCACGGCGATCAGTCATGTCACCCACGGCACCACCGTCGCCACCAACGCGGTGCTGACTGGACGCGGTGCCCGGGTCGGGTTGATCACGACCCGTGGCTACCGCCAGATCCTCCAGATTGCGCGCTCCTACGTTCCCGGGGGACTCGGAGGCTGGGTGATCTACGACAAGTCCGACCCCATGGCGCCACTGGAGTGTACCCGGGAAATCCCGGAGCGCATCGCTGCCGATGGCAGCGTGGTGGAAGCGCTGGACGAGGCGGCGACCCGATCGGTGCTCGAGGAACTCGCGGGGCAGGGCATCGAGGCACTCACCGTGTCCCTGATCAACAGTTTCACCAACGGCGATCACGAGCGTCGGGTCGCTGAACTCGCCGCGGAGGTGATGCCGGGCATCCCGGTGTCCATCTCCTGCGAGGTCATTCCCGAGATGCAGGAGTACGAGCGCACCATCACTACGGTGGCGAACTCTTATGTGCGTCCGGAGGTGGCGAAGTACATCGACAATCTGCAGCGCGAACTCGACGAGCGCATGAACGGGGCGCGGCTGTCCATCCTGCGCTCGGATGGCGGGCTGTCGACGGCGTCCGCAGCAGCGAACTTTCCGGTGAACCTGCTCATGAGCGGTCCGGCCGGCGGCGTGTCGGGTGCCTTGTGGATCGGTGAGCAGGGCGGTTTCGATAACCTGCTGACCTTCGACATGGGCGGCACCTCCACGGATGTGTCCCTGATCGAGAACGGCAAGGCCCTGGTCCGCCGTGAGACCACGGTCGGTGACGTCAATGTGCGGGCGAGTTCGGTGGACGTGCGTACGGTGGGTGCCGGAGGCGGATCCATTGCCTACGTTCCGGAGTTGACCGGCGCGCTGCGGGTCGGGCCCCAGTCGGCAGGAGCCGTGCCGGGTCCCGCGGCCTACGACAACGGTGGTGAGGCGCCCACCGTGACCGACGCCAACGTCGTACTCGGTTATCTGCCCGCCACTGCACGGCTCGGTGGCGACATGGCGATCAGCCTCGCGCGCGCCGAACGGGCGGTACAGACCATCGCCGACGCCATAGGACTCGGGCTCGAGGAAGCGGCCGAAGGCATCATCAAGATCGTCAATGAGAACATGTTCGGCGCGCTGCGACTGGTGTCGGTGGAGAAGGGCTACGATCCGCGCAACTTCGCGCTGATCGCTTTCGGCGGCGCGGGTCCCCTGCACGCGAACGCGCTCGGCATCCTCACTGGTGCCTGGCCGGTGATCATCCCGCCGGGGCCGGGCGTGCTCTGCGCGTACGGGGACGCCACCACCCGTCTGCGTGCGGAGTCGTCGCGTACCTTGATCAGCAAGCTCGATGCGACGACGCCCGAGGTGATCGTGGCCGAGCTCGAAGCCCTGGACCGGGACGCCCGCAAGTCCATGCTGGCTGAGCAGGGCGGCCGGGCCGGTGCCGAACTCGATGACGGGCAGATCAGCTCTCAGTTCCAGGTGGATGTCCGTTACAGCGGCCAGGGCCTGGTGCTGACCATCGACACGTCCGCCGAAGAACTCGCTGCGGAGGGTTTCGCCGGCATCGCAGCACGCTTCGACGCCCTGCACGACCAGCTGTTCACGTTCGCGCTCGATGCCGACAAGGAATTCGTGAACCTGCGCAGCGTCGTTCAGGGGCCGCCTGCAAACGTCAAGGCTGAGGTGCGAAGCGATGGCGCTGGCAGCGTCGAGGAAGCGGTCATCGGCGATCACCAACTCTTCGCCGACGGTCGCATGCACGAGGCAAAGCTCTATGACCGCGCCCGGCTCGCGCCCGGACACCGCGTCCCTGGCCCCGCCGTCGTCACTGAGATGGACTCCACCACCCTGATCCTGCCCGGCCATGTTGCCGAGGTGGACGCGGTCGGCAATCTGCTGATCCGACCGGTCGCTTGACAGGAGCTTGCCATGCCCGCTCGCATCGAACAGACGAACAGCACCCCGTTCCGCAAGGTGGACGTGGATCCGGTCACCCTCGACATCATCGAGAACGCGCTGCGCAACGCCCGCGAGGAGATGGACGCGACGCTGTTTCGTACGGCCATGTCGCCTGGTATCCGCGAACAGGGTGATGCCTTCCCCATGATCGCCAACGTCGAAGGCAAGATGGTGGTGGGGCAGTTCGGCTCTTTCATCCACGGCTTCATGCAGGCCTACGACGGCGTCCTCGAAGAGGGCGACATGATCTTCACCAACGACCCCTACAGCTGCGGCGCGGCGGTGAGTCACTTGAACGACTGGCTGGTGCTCAAGCCCATCTTCAAAGACGGCCGCCACCTGTGCTGGGCCGCCCACTTCGGCCACATGACCGACATCGGCGGCAAGGTGCCGGGGTCATTGCCCATTGACGCTCAGGACATCTTCGAGGAAGGCGTTGCAGTACCGCCGGTGAAGATTCTGCGCAAGGGCGAGCTGCAGGAGGACATTCTGGCCATCCTGCTGCGCAACTCGCGCATGCCGCACTGGAACAAGGGTGATTTCAACGGCGTCATGGCCGCCTGCAACATGGCCGAGCGGCGCTGCATCGAGATCGCGGAACGCTTCGGTGACGACGTCTTCTATTCCGCCATGGCTAATCTGCTCGATCGCAACCGCCGCGCCATGCATCACCTCATCCAGGAGACCGTGCCCGAGACGCGACAGGTGTTCGAGGACTACATCTGTGACGACGGCATCGGCATGGGGCCCTACAAGATCCGCTGCAGCATGTGGCGGGAGGGCGAGAAGGTCATCTTCGACTTCGAGGGAACGGACCCGCAGAGCTCGGGCTCTATCAACTTCCTGCTGAACGAAGAGATGTTCAAGATGTTCTGCGGCACCTTCATGATTTCGGTGTTCGACCCGCAGATCC
Organism: Gammaproteobacteria bacterium; assembly: GCA_007694905.1. GTDB lineage: Bacteria > Pseudomonadota > Gammaproteobacteria > Pseudomonadales > Azotimanducaceae > SLTB01. The sequence goes on from REEU01000264.1 coordinate 9,671, forward strand.
TGTTCAACGACGGTTTCTACGATCTCATGGAGGTGCGCATCCCCGAGGGCTGTCTGCTCAAGCCGCGGCGCCCCGCAGCGTTGTCCTGCCGCACCCATGCGCTCGGGCGCATCTTCGACGTCATCTCGGGCCTGCTCGGCCAGGGCAGTCCGGATTTCCTCTGCGCGGCCGGTTTTTCCGACAGCCCCCACCTGATGTACTCGGGTTACGACCGCAACGGGGAGTGGTATCAGCTGTTCCAGATCGGCTTTGGTGGCATCCCGGGCCGGCCCATGGGCGACGGCCCGGACGGCCACAGCCTCTGGCCCGGCTTCACCAACGTGCCCAACGAGTACATCGAGGCTTATTTCCCGCTCCGCATCGAGACCTACGAGACCATCGCGGATTCCGGCGGCCCTGGCCGCAACCGTGGCGGAAACGGTATCCGCATGGCCTATCGCTTCCTGGAGGACGGTCAGATTTCCATCCATGATGACCGCTGGCTGACCTATCCATGGGGCGTCAACGGTGGCCTGCCAGGCGGCCGCGGCAACAAGCTGCTGCGGCGAGTGGACGGCAGCGAGGAGCTGCTGCCGTCGAAGTGTGATCGCGTCAAAGTGAAGGAGGGCGACGTGCTGTTCTTCAACACCTGGGGCGGTGGCGGTGCTGGTGATCCGCTGGAGCGTGAGCCGGAGCGGGTCGGGAAGGACGTGGCCCGTGGCCTGGTGACCGTAGAGGGTGCGCGCCGCTATGGAGTCGTCTGTGATGCTGCCGGTGGCGTCGACGTCGAAGGCACGACGCTTCTGCGCGACGAAATGCGTGCCCAGAGAGGGGAGATCAAGCTCTTCGACCAGGGCGGCGACATCGAGGCGATCAAGGCGCGCTGCCTGGAAGAGACCGGTCTTAAGCCGCCGCGTACCCCGGAGTTTGCCCGCCGGGGTGCGGGCATCGCGCTGCGCTGAGGCGCTCGCATGGGTCTCGCCTCTCGCAGTATCGGCCTCGGCAGCGCGCCGGCTCTGCTGGTGGTGGATGCGTCAAGAGGATTCACGGACCCTGCCTCGCCGCTGGGCGGCGATTTCGCTGCCGAGCTGACCGTGATCAATCAGTTGCTCGATCGGGCGCACCATCTCGGCTGGCCGGTGGTGCTGTCTACCGTGGTGTACCGGCATCCGGACGAGGCCACGGTGTTCCGTGCCAAGCTGCCGGATCTCGAGCTGCTGCAGGCGGGCTCGAAGTGGGTGGAGTTGGATCCTGGTCTGCACCGGGCGGAAGGAGACCGCGTGCTCGAGAAGACGCACCCGTCCTGCTTTCACGGCACCGATCTCGATGCATGGCTGCGGCAGGTGGGCGTGGATTCCGTGGTGGTGACGGGCTTCACGACCAGTGGCTGTGTGCGCGCGACGGCGGTGGATGCGCTGCAGTACGACTATCGCACCGTGGTGGTCGCCGATGCCGTGGGCGATCGCGATGCGGCGGCCCATACGGCGAATCTGCGCGATCTCGAACTCAAGTACACCGATGTCATCGACAGTCGTGCACTTGCTGCGGCTCTGGCCGCACGGAGCAGATAACCCGATCGCGCTTCCGCGGGATCCTCAATGGCGTTGCCTGACGGATGGATGCCGGTTCGACACAAGCAGCACTGCGCATACGGCGCACGAGTGCCAATCAGTTGCAGAGGGATTGCCGCCTGGCAGGCATGCTGTTGGGCTATCGGTCCTCGTGCAGTCTGCCTTCCACGTACTTGTGGAGGATGCTGGCAACCAGCGTCTGGTAAGGAATGCCTTCCTCAAGGGCCCTCTTCTGCAGACCGCGAAGGTCCTTGGAAGACAACCGGATGTTGATGCGCGCATCCTTTCTGAACATGGCTTCCGCATAGTCCTTGTGCCGCTTCGCCGTATCCGACGCATCGGCCGCACGCACGAGCTCGCCCGCCTCGAATGCCTCTAGAATGTCCTGCTCTTCTCGAGTCAGTTTGCTCACTTCGAATCTCCCAGATAGGCCTTGGTCGCTTTCCGGCTCGGGATGATGGTCTTAAGAAAGATCTCATTTTCCGATTCCACAAAGGGAACCAGGTAGGCATATCCTTCAACGCTGATCACATGAATTCGCTGACCGGGGTAACGTTCTGGATTCGGGTGCTCGAGCGTATCCAGGATCCCGCCGTGCGCCATGTGGAACACGACATCCTCAAAGGAAACGTTGCGCTCCCGGCGCAGTTGCTTGTTCTTCTCCGGGTCCCAGAGGATCGTTTTCATTGCCGAACTATAGCACAATGTGTGCTTATTGTACTCGGCTTGAATTCGGTTGCATGCCTGAGCGCGATCCTCGTAGTCAGATTGCGCGGATAGCTTTGAAGGTGCCGCGGTAGTTTCGTTAGTGGGATCCCGCATCCGGCCACGAGGAACTGCCGCGTGCGGGGGCATAGCCCTCGTGGAAGGCCTCGCCGATCGTGTGCAGGACGACCCGATTGCGGGGGCTGATCTGCCCCGCGTGGGCGCTGTCGGGATGGTGGAAGCGACGGCTGCGGCGATTGCCCACCCAGCCCGAGCGTGGCACGGGCAGGGCCAGGATGCGCGGCCAGAAGCCCGCATCCGCGGCCATGGCCCGTCGTTGGGCGGCCAGCAGCCGGGTCTGAAAGGCCGGGTCCTGGCCTGAATGGTGATAGAAGAAGGCGAATCCTTCCTCCACCAGGATCTCGTTCACCAAGCGGCCGTCCGGCAGGTAGAGCCAGGCCAGGACGCGCCCGTAGCGGTCCTGTTCCTGAGCATCCAGTTGCAGCCTCAGCGGCGTGTCGGAGACGAGTTCGATAAGGCGCGCCCGCGCCTCGCTGGCGTAGTACTGGGGTCGGCCGTCGCGGCCGCCGGTTTCGGGGGCGTCGATGCCGAGCAGGCGCACCCGCCGGCCATCCTCCAGGCGCACGGTGTCGCCATCCGCGATCCAGTGCACCCGGACCTCTTCCGCGAAGCCTGGGATTGCGCACGCGACCAACGCGAGCCAGAGCAGGAAGGAGAGGTGAGTCCCTGCCTTCAGTGACTTCAATCAGCGGCTCCTCAGCGTCTAGTTGTCAGAACCAGCTTAGTGCAGGCGAATCGCAGCTGTGTTCATGTTTTGTACGGATAGATGGTGGACACAAGCTTTACATCTGAACCGAAATGGCCTAGGGTTCTTTTGCCTGGCAAATTATTGTCCAGATTTTAGCCCGAGGAGTTCAGACAATGCCTGCACAAACAGCAACGTTTCCCGCCATGCCCAAGCCCCTGCGTTGGTTCGCCATGCTCACCGCCGGTTTGGCCCTCGCCACCGCACTGACCGTCGAGGCCAGCAGCTACGGCCAGCGGGCCGACATCATCGACACGGCCGTCAGCGCCGGTCAGTTCGAGACGCTGGTCGCGGCCGTCCAGGCTGCCGGCCTGGTCGACACGCTGAAGGGCGAGGGCCCGTTCACGGTGTTTGCCCCGACCGACGCCGCCTTCGCCGATCTGCCCGCCGGAACGGTGGAATCGCTGCTCGAGCCGGAAAACGTGGATCAGCTGCGCGCCATCCTTACCTACCACGTGGTAGCGGGGAAGGTGATGGCCGCTGATGTGGTCGAGCTCGACAGTGCCACCACGGTTCAAGGCCAGAGCGTCACCGTGTCC
>REEU01000199.1 GCA_007694905.1 Gammaproteobacteria bacterium
ATTCGCTGGCTCAAGCAGCACTATCCGGAGCTCGACGTGATCGGGGGCAACGTCGGCTCGGCTGCGGGCGCGCTCGCGCTGGTGGAGGCGGGTGCGGACGCGGTCAAGGTGGGCATTGGCCCAGGGTCCATCTGTACCACGCGCATCGTAACCGGTATTGGTGTGCCGCAGATCACGGCGGTAGCAGAGGTGGCCGCGGCGCTGGAAGGCAGCGACGTGCCGGTCATCGCCGACGGCGGTATCCGTTTCTCCGGCGACCTCGCCAAGGCCATTGTTGCCGGCGCCCACGTGGTCATGGTGGGCAGCCTGCTTGCCGGCACCGACGAGGCGCCGGGTGAGGTGGAACTGTTCCAGGGACGCACCTACAAGGCCTACCGTGGCATGGGCTCCCTTGCAGCCATGGCCGGGCCCCATGGTTCGTCGGACCGCTACTTCCAGGGCCCGGAGACCGATTCGCGCAAGCTGGTACCGGAAGGCATCGAGGGTCGAGTGCCCTACCGTGGTCCGATGGGTGCGATCGTCACTCAGCTCATGGGCGGCCTGCGGGCCAGCATGGGTTATACGGGGTCGCCGGACATTGCGACCATGCGCGCTCGTCCGCAGTTCACGCGGGTGACCCATGCCAGCATGATCGAAAGTCATCCTCACAACGTCAGCATCACCAAGGAAGCGCCCAACTATCCGCTCGGTTGATCGCAGGGGCTCATGAGTCAGGACATCCATACCCAGAGGATTGTGGTCCTCGACTTCGGTTCCCAGTACACCCAGCTTATCGCGCGTCGCGTGCGCGAGCTGGGCGTGTTCTGCGAGATCGTGCCTTTCGACGTGGACGCCGGATTTCTCACCGAGTCCCCGCCGCACGGCATCATCCTCTCCGGCGGACCGGAGAGCGTGACGTTGGATGCGACGCCGCGGGCACCCGCGGAGGTGTTCGAACTCGGTGTTCCGATACTCGGCGTCTGCTACGGCATGCAGACCATGGCCGGCCAGCTCGGCGGCAAGGTGGAAGGTTCAGATCACCGGGAATTCGGCCATGCGCGTGTTCGTGTCACCGGGGACTGCCGGATTCTGGAAACGCTCGAGGACGTCCGTGAGGGCGAGTCCCGGCTGCTCGACGTCTGGATGAGCCACGGTGATCGCGTATCGGCACTTCCGCCCGGTTTCGATCTGGTCGGCGTCTCCGACAACGCGCCCATCGCCGTGATGGCGGACGAGACGCGACGTTTCTACGGTCTGCAATTCCATCCTGAGGTCACACACACGCGACAGGGGCAGGGCATCCTGCGTCGTTTCGTGCGCGATGTCTGTGGCTGCGAGGCGCTGTGGACCCCGGCCAACATCGTCGACGATGCGATCGAGCAGGCCCGGGCGCAGATCGGCGAGGGGAAGGTCATCCTTGGACTGTCCGGGGGCGTGGACTCCTCAGTGGTGGCTGCGCTGTTGCACCGGGCCATAGGCAAGCAGCTCACCTGTGTGTTCGTCGACAACGGCCTGCTGCGTCGAAACGAGGGCGAGCAGGTGATGGAAGCGTTTGCCGCGGCCACGGACAATACCTTTGACCTGAACATCATCCGCGTCGATGCGGAGGACGAATTTCTTTCCCGACTCGAAGGCGTCGCCGATCCGGAAGCCAAGCGCAAGCACATTGGCCAGACGTTCATTGACGTATTCGAACGGGAGGCTGCGAAGATCGACGGTGCCCGCTTCCTTGCCCAGGGCACCATCTATCCGGATGTCATCGAGTCGGCAGCTTCGAGGTTCGGCAAGGCACACGTGATCAAGTCCCACCACAACGTGGGTGGATTGCCTGAGCGCATGAATCTGGAGCTGGTGGAGCCGCTGCGGGAGCTGTTCAAGGACGAGGTGCGTCGCATCGGGCTCGAGCTCGGTCTGCCCTACGATCTGGTCTACCGCCATCCGTTCCCAGGGCCCGGTCTCGGCGTACGCATCCTCGGAGAGGTGAAGAAGTCTTATGCGGACCTGCTGCGAGCCGCGGACGCGATCTTCATCGAGGAACTGCATGCCGCCGACTGGTATCACAAGGTGAGCCAGGCGTTCACCGTCTTCATGCCGGTGAAGTCGGTGGGTGTCGTCGGTGATGCCCGCCGTTACGAGTATGTCGTGGCGCTGCGAGCAGTGGAGACCATCGACTTCATGACCGCGCGCTGGGCCGAACTGCCGCACGAGCTGCTGGCCCGGGTATCGAACCGGATCATCAACGAGATTGCCGGCATTTCGCGCGTCGTCTACGACATCTCGAGCAAGCCACCCGCCACCATCGAGTGGGAATAGCGGCGGCGCTCTGCACAAGCGACGGTCTGCACGTTGCGCGGACCCACGACGATCCGGGCCACCATGGCGACTGATCCAGAGATCGAGGACGAGCACTTCATGCGCCGGGCACTGGCCCTTGCGGAGCAGGGCGCCGCAGCAGGCGAAGTGCCGGTGGGCGCGGTGATCGTCCGGAATGGTGACATCATCGGTGCGGGCTTCAACCGTCCCGTGGGCAGCCATGATCCTACCGCGCATGCGGAGATCGAGGCCCTGCGCTCGGCCTCGCGCAAGGTCGGTAACTACCGGCTCACCGGCAGCACCCTGTACGTCACCATCGAGCCCTGCACCATGTGTGCGGGTGCCCTGGTGCATGCCCGCGTGGCGCGTCTGGTCTATGGCGCTGCCGAGCCTCGATCCGGTGCGGTGCACAGCACCGCTCGGGTCCTCGACAATCCGGCCTTGAACCATCAGGTGACGGTCACTGCCGGCGTCCTCGGGGATGCCGCGGCCGAGATGCTGCGTCGCTTCTTCCGCGACCGCCGCACCCAACCACAGCTTGGAGTCCGTGACGCTTGAACGCCGTGACCCTTCTCGAAATACCCGGTGGCGAAGCAGTGTCGGACTTTCGTCGCAGCAAGCTCTGCGAAGGGCTGCGCAGGAACGAGCCCGATATCCGCACGCTCGAAGCTCGTTTCGTTCACTTCGTCGAACTCACAGCGCCGCTGTCCGACCGCGAGCGCGGCGTCCTTGAGCGCCTGCTCAGCTATGGTCCCCTGGATTCCGCGGTGGTGGCGGGATCGCCACTTGCGTTGGTGGTGCCGAGGCCGGGTACGCAGTCGCCGTGGTCGAGCAAGGCCACGGACATTGCCCACAACTGCGGCCTTGGCCAGGTGGCGCGCATCGAGCGCGGCATACGCTGGTGGTCGACGGGCACGCTGCGGGAGCCGGAGCGGGTGGCGGCATGGCTCCATGATCGGATGACGGAGGTGGTGCTCGCTCCGGACGCTGATCCAGAGTTGCTGTTCCGGCACACAGCGCCGGCGCGTCTCGATCGGGTGGAGCTTGGTGAGGACGGCATGGCGGCGCTCAGTGCAGCCAATGCCCGTCTCGGACTCGCGCTGTCTCCGGACGAGATCGACTATCTGTGCCGTGCGTTTGCCGATCTCGGCAGGGATCCCACCGATGTCGAACTGATGATGTTCGCCCAGGCGAACTCGGAGCATTGCCGGCACAAGATTTTCAACGCCAGCTGGACCATCGATGGGGAGCGCCAACCGCGGTCCCTGTTCGACATGATCAGATACACCTTCGAAGCCAGCAATGGCCGTGGCGTGCTGTCCGCTTACGTGGATAACGCGTCCGTGATCGAGGGGGCATACGCGTCCAGGTTCTTCGCTGATCCGGACAGCCGCAGCTATGGCTTCCACGCCGAACCGATCCACATCCTCATGAAGGTGGAGACTCATAACCATCCGACGGCCATCGCACCGTTTCCGGGTGCCGCCACCGGTTCCGGCGGTGAGATCCGCGATGAGGGTGCGGTCGGACGGGGTTCGAAACCGAAGGCGGGGCTCACCGGATTCAGCGTGTCACACCTGGAGATTCCCGGTTACGAGCAGCCCTGGGAAACGGACTATGGCCGTCCGGCACGCATCGCTTCAGCGCTGGATATCATGCTGGAGGGTCCCATCGGTGCTGCGAGCTTCAATAACGAGTTTGGTCGCCCGGCGCTGTGCGGCTACTTCCGGACCTTTGAACAGGCGGTGGACCTCGGCAACGGACAGGAAATGCGCGGTTATCACAAGCCGATCATGATCGCCGGCGGCCTCGGCAACGTCCGCGCCGAGCATGTGCAATCGCAACCGGTGGTTCCGGGCGCACCCCTGGTGGTGCTCGGTGGACCCGCGATGCTCATCGGTCTCGGCGGCGGTGCCGCGTCGTCCATGGCCAGCGGCGCCAGTGACGCTGAGCTCGACTTCGCGTCAGTGCAGCGCGGCAACCCTGAGATGCAGCGACGTTGTCAGGAGGTCATCGATGCCTGCTGGGCGCTGGGGGACGCCAATCCCATTGCCCTGATCCATGACGTGGGCGCAGGCGGTCTGTCCAATGCGCTGCCGGAGCTGGTTAAGGACGGTGGTGTGGGCGGCCGCTTCGACCTGCGCGCCATTCCCAGTTCTGAACCGGGGCTCTCTCCGCTTGAGATCTGGTGCAACGAGGCGCAGGAACGCTACGTGCTGGCGTTGCACCCGGAGCGCTTCGAGACCTTCGTCGCGCTGTGTGGCAGAGAGCGCTGTCCCTTCGCCAAGGTGGGAACAGCGACGGCCGAGCACGGGCTGTACGTAGCGGATGAGGTGCTCGGCGAGGCGCCGGTGGATCTGCCGCTGTCGGTTCTGTTCGGCAAGCCACCAAAGATGGAGCGCCACTTCTCGCCCGTGCGACGTCGGCCTCCGGCTTTGAATCTGGAAGGCATTGAACTGCGCGAAGCATCACAGCGGGTACTGCGTTTTCCGGCGGTCGCCAGCAAGGCATTTCTGATCACCATCGGTGATCGTTCCATCACCGGCCTGGTGGCGCGGGACCAGATGGTCGGTCCCTGGCAGGTTCCGGTGGCGGATGTGGCAGTCACCGCGGCTGCGTTCGATACCGTAGCGGGCGAAGCGATGGCCATGGGTGAACGCTCCCCTGTGGCATTGATTGATTCGGCTGCTGCAGCCCGCATGGCGGTGGGTGAGGCGCTGACGAATCTGGTCGCGGCCGATGTCGCGGAGCTCGGTGACGTCAAGCTTTCGGCCAACTGGATGGCCGCGGCCGGGCACGGTCATGAGGATCAGGCCCTGTTCGAGGCGGTGCATGCGGTCGGCATGGAGCTTTGTCCGGCACTGGGGATCTGCATTCCGGTGGGCAAGGACTCGCTGTCCATGCGCACGCTGTGGGAGGACGATGGAGCGCCCCGAAGCGTCGTCGCGCCCGTTTCCCTGGTCGTGTCTGCGTTCGCCCCGGTACGTGACGTCACCCGCACGCTGACGCCCCAGTGGCGGCACCGGCATGCTGACACCCGGCTGCTGTGGATCGATCTTGGTGCCGGCCGCCATCGCCTCGGCGGATCCGTGCTGGCTCAGGTCCATGGTCAGCTCGGAGACGAGGCGCCGGATGTGGATGATCCCGCGCGCTTGCGGGCGTTCTTCAATGCCATTCGCGCCCTGGCGGGCCAGGATCTGCTTCTCGCCTATCACGATGTCTCGGACGGAGGACTCTGGGCTGCCATCTGCGAGATGGCATTCGCATCACGGCAGGGTGTTTGCCTAGACCTCGGCGATGACGTCACGGATGAGGCAAGCGTGCTCGCACGGCTGTTCGCCGAAGAGCTCGGTGCCGTCGTGCAAATTCCGGCCGAACAGGCATCAGCGGCCCTCGCCACGCTGCATGAGTTTGGGCTCGAGAGCTGTGTCAGCGTGATCGGAGCCCCGTCCACTGATGATCGTGTCGAGGTGCGCGCGGGTGGGCGATCATGGATGGCGTCGCAGCGTGCGGCGCTGCAGGCGATCTGGGCCGACACCAGCCGGCGCATGCAGTCCCTGCGTGACGATCCGGTATGTTCCGACGAGGAGTTCGCCCGTATCACTGACCCAGAAGAGCCTGGGCTCGTGGCAGAACTTACTTTCGATCCCGACGACGACCCAGCCGCGCCATTGATCGGGACGGGTGCGCGGCCCCGGATCGCGATCCTGCGTGAGCAGGGCGTGAATGGGCAGCTGGAGATGGCGGCTGCGTTCCACCTGGCAGGATTCGAGGCGGTGGATGTCCACGTCTCGGAATTGATGGCCGGCAGTCGCGACCTCGACGGCTTCCAGGGCCTCGTGGCCTGTGGAGGGTTCTCCTACGGGGACGTACTCGGTGCCGGCGAGGGGTGGGCGAAGTCGATTCTGTTCCATGACGGGACGCGGGATATGTTTGCGCGCTTCCTCGGCCGTGACGACCGCTTCGCGCTGGGCATCTGTAACGGCTGTCAGATGTTCGCTGCGCTCGCTGAGCTGATTCCTGGGACGCAGGATTGGCCCCGCTTCGTGCGCAACCGCAGCGAGCAGTTCGAGGCCCGCCTCGTGCAGGTGACCATCGACGCCAGTCCTTCCGTGCTGTTTGCCGGAATGGCGGGAACCCGGATACCGGTGGCCGTGGCGCATGGTGAGGGCCGGGCAGAGTTCGCATCCGCCACCCAGCTCGACGCACTGGCCGGCAGCGGACGGGTGGCCGCCCACTACGTTGAGGGGGACGGCAGCACTGCGGAACGCTATCCCGCGAATCCCAATGGATCGCCCCGCGGGATCGCGGGCATCACCAACGCCGATGGCCGCGTCACCCTGATGATGCCGCATCCGGAGCGCGTGTTCCTGACCCGGCAGCTGTCCTGGCATCCGAACGCCTGGGGCGAGTATTCACCCTGGATGCGGCTGTTTCGGAACGCCCGTGCCTGGCTGGGCTGAGTCGCTCGCAGTCAGCTCTGCTGGGCAGTGGCCGGTGGCGGGAACGCCACCTCCGCATCGGCACCGGTCGGGGCGTCGGAACTCAGCGATGGCCTGAAGTACTGCTCCGGTTCGAACACGTCCACTTCCCACACCGCTCGTACCGCTTCGTGCGCAGTACGCAGCTGTTGTGCTTCGGTCTCGGTGATGACGCCTTGTTCCAATGCGGCTTCGACCGCTTCATACCCGGAAGGCAGGTCCTTCACCTTGGCGATCTTCGCCAGCAGCGGCCGTGCCTCCTGATTGAGGCGGAATGCGCGCAGCATCCTTCCTGAGCCGGAGGAATCCTCTTCCACGTCGGCGATGCCCGCGGTCAGGCGGCGATACTGATCGTCGAGACGTTGCAGGGTGGCGGCTGTATCCGGAATCAGGCGATCTGACGGTCCGTCGGAGAGCTTGTTGACCCGGAGGAAGAACGCGGCGGGGTGCTTCAGCCACCAGCCGATCACCGGTGCATCGAAGTTGGCGTGGATGCTCTCGAAAGCTTCCTGGATGCGGGCCAGCGCGTACTCGCAGGCGTAATGCACCAGGGGCAGGTCTTCGGCGCGTCTGCCCTCCGCCTCGTAGCGGCGCAGCGTGGCCGTGGCCAACACCTGCCAGGTGAGGGCATCCGCGAAGCGACCGCTGAGGTTGCCCTTGGCCTTGAGCTTGCCGCCGATGGTGTACATGGCGAGGTCGGTCAGCAGGGCGAAGCGCGCTGAGGCCCACTTGAGCCTTCGATAGTAGGTCGCCGTAGGCCCGGACACCGGCGTCTGGGCCAAGATGCCCCGCGTCAGCCCCAGGACTTTCGTCCGCACCCAGTTTTTTGCCGTGTGCTTGAGCCAGCCCAGCAGTTCCCGCCGGAATGCCTCAACGTCATCTTCTTCGACTGCGTTCACCAGTGCCAGGGCGTGCGGGTGGCAGCGCGTTGCGCCCTGACCGAACACGATCAGGGTGCGACTCATGATGTTGGCACCCTCGACCGTAATGCTCACCGGGGCGCTGGTGTAGGCTGCGGCAATGACATTGCTCGGGCCCTGCATGACGCCTGCACCGGCCAGCACGTCCATGCCGTCGATGGCCACCTTTTGGGCGTACTCGGTGCTGCTCGTCTTCAGCAACGCCGAGATCACCGGGGGTTTCTCGCCGTTGTCGAGCGCGGAGCAGATGTAGACGCGCGCGGCTTCGAACAGGTAGACCATGGCTGCCATCCTGGCGACCTTGGCCTGCACGCCTTCCATCAGGCCGATGGGGATGCCGAACTGGCTGCGCACCATGGAGTAGGCGCCGGTCATGGCGGCGACATGCTTCATGCTCGCGATCGCTCCAGCCGGGAGCGATACCGCGCGCCCGCCGGCGAGTTGCTCCATGAGCATGCGCCAGCCCTGGCCCGCACCTTCGGCCCCACCGATGATGACGTCCGGGGTGATCTCGACGTCGGTGCCGGAGAACGGGCCGTTGTAGAAACCGGCACCAATGGGCTGATGGTGGTCACCGATGCTGAGTCCCGGCGTGTCCCGCTGCAGCATGGCCACCGTGATGCCTGGCGTCGTGCCCTGCCCGAGCAGGTCGTCCGGATCATGCAGGTTGAACGCCAGCGAGATGAGATTGGCGACCGGTGCGAGGGTGATGTAGCGCTTGGAGAAGTTCAGCCGGATCTTCGTCTGGCCATCGTCGTCCCGGAAGGCGATGCCTTCGGCCTTGATCGAGGCCGCATCAGATCCGGCGGTGAGTTCGGTGAGACCGAAGCAGGGCACGTACTCACCGCTGGCCAGTTTCGGCAGGTAGTGATCCTTCTGCTCGTCGGTACCGTAATGCTTGAGCAGTTCTGCCGCGCCCAGCGAGTTCGGGATCACCACGAAGGTGCCCATGGGGGCGGAGTAGCCGTTGACCTTGCCCATGACGGCCGACAGCGCCACGTTGGAGAAGTCGCGGCCGCCGTAGGCTTTCGGAATCAGCAGACCCATGAAGCCCTGATCCTTGATGAACTGCAGCACCGCGTCGGGCACCTTGCGGGTCTGTTGCAGTTCGTAAGGGTCGACCATGCGGCACAGTTCCTCCGCAGGACCGTCGAGAAACGCCTGCTCCTCGCGTGAGGGTTGTGAGTAGGGTTCGTTGAGGATTCGGGCGAAGTCCGGGTGGCCGCTGAAGAACTCGCCATCGATCCAGACGGTGCCGGCTTCGAGTGCCATGCGCTCGGTGCCGGAGATGCGCGGAAGCATTTTGCGCTGCTGCATGAACTTCATCAGGCGGTCGAACATGTGGGTTCTCCTTGGTCAGCACTTCCCCCGTGCCCGGTAAGATGCTTCGAGTCTACGCTTCTGGACGAGGCAGTGCTGACGGGCGGCGGAGGGCCGATCAGGGCGTCGGCGGATCCAGCACTTCTGCGCGGCGTTCGGACGCGAGCCACTCGGGAGCCAGAAGACCGAAGAAGAGGGAGTCCTGAATTTCGCCCGTGACCTGCCAGCGCTCCCGAAGCCGTCCTTCGAGCTGAAATCCCAGTCCTTCGAGCAGGCGGATCGAGCCGGTATTGCGCGGGTCGACGTCGGCCTCGAGCCGATGCAGTCCAAGCGTCGTGATGGCGTGCTCGACGAGTACCGGCAGAGTTTCCTGCATGTAGCCCTGGCCCCAGGCGGGCCGTGCGAGGGCGAAGCCGATCTCGCCGCGCCGGTTGCCCCGGTCGATGTTCCACAGCGAACAGGTGCCGATAAGAAGGCGCCCGTCGCGCCGCTCGAGACCCCACTCCATGAGCTCACCGCGCTCGAAACAGTCATCGATCTCGGCCAGCAATGCTTCCGCGTCGGCCCGGGAGGTCATGGCCGGTGATGACCAGAAGCGTGTGATTTCGGGATCGGAGAAGATCCCGTAGAGGGCATCGACGTCGCCCCGGTCGAGGGGCCGCAGAGCGAGCCGTGGCGACAGCAGCGTCGGCAATGGGTCGGTGGGCAAGGCGAGTTTCCGACGGACACAGTGGCTGGCGGGTCATGCTGGCGCGGGTGCCGCAGCGCGTCAATCATCGCGCGCTGCCTGTCTGCAGTCGTTTCGGGCCACTTGGGATGGCGCCAGCGGTTCGCTATGATCGCCGGCCACTGAAGCCGAGCCCGATGGCGGTCAGTGCCCCGAGCGCAGCCCGAAGACGGAGTGGCCATGATTTACAAACTGGGTGATAAACAGCTGGTGACAGAGGGCGAATACTGGATCGCCGAGACCGCCGTGGTCATTGGTGACGTGCTGCTGAAGCGCAATGCCAGCGTCTGGTGGGGTGCGGTACTGCGGGGCGACAACGAGCGCATCACCGTAGGCGAGAACAGCAACATTCAGGATGGCAGTGTTCTGCACACGGACTGGGGTTCACCTCTGGTGATCGGGAACGACGTCACTGTGGGTCACATGGTCATGCTTCACGGTTGCACCATCGGTGACGGTGCGCTCATCGGAATTGGTGCCGTGATCCTCAATGGCGCGAAGATCGGTCGCAATTGCATCATCGGCGCCAAGGCGCTGATCCCCGAAGGCAAGGAGATTCCCGACAACTCGCTGGTCATGGGCGCCCCCGGCAAGGTGGTGCGCGACGTGAGTCCGGAGCAGGCGAAAATGATCGCGCTGGGCACCCATCACTACGTCGAGAATCATCAACGCTACGCAAGCGATCTGGAGCGTATCGGGTGAGCCGGCCGGATCCTGCAGGGAAAAGGCGCGTCGGTTCGCCCTGCGTGTCCGTCTGCCTGCTCGACGGCGATGATGTGTGCGTGGGCTGTTTTCGAACGGCCGAGGAGATCACCGATTGGGTGATGCTCGACGACGACGCTCGCAGGCAGGTGATCGCTTCCACTCGAGAGCGGATGCGGGTGGCCGGAGTATTGTTCGAGTGACGACGATCGGGACACCGGGTAGTCCCACCGCCAAGCGGGTTCTGCTTTGCGGCGCGGGAGAACTCGGCAAGGAAGTGGTCATCGAGTTGCAGCGACTCGGTTGCGAAGTGATCGCCGTCGATCGTTATCCACAGGCACCGGCTATGCAGGTTGCGCATCGCGCTCACGTAGTCTCCATGCTCGACGGCGCCGCGCTGCGGCGCGTGATCGAAGAGGAAAGGCCGCACCTGATCGTGCCGGAGATCGAGGCCATAGCCACCGACGAACTGCTGCAGCTCGAAGCCGAGGGCTACCATGTCGTGCCCACCGCGCGGGCTGCCAGCCTGACCATGAACCGGGAGGGCATTCGTCGTCTCGCGGCCGAAGAGCTTCAGCTTCCAACCTCGCCTTATGCCTTTGCCTATGACCTCGAAGGGTACCGCGCGGCGGTCGCCGGCATCGGCTTTCCCTGCGTCGTGAAGCCGGTCATGAGCTCCTCCGGCAAGGGCCAGTCGTTGTTGCGCACGCCAGAGCAGGTGGACGCAGCATGGGCGTACGCATCCAGCGGTGGTCGGGGCGGACAGGCGGCTGTGATCGTCGAGGGCTTCGTCGATTTCGATTACGAGATCACGCTCCTGACGCTGCGTCATGTCGGCGGCACATCGTTCTGTGAACCCATCGGTCACGTCCAGGTGGATGGTGACTACCGGGAGTCCTGGCAGCCCCATCCCATGAGCCGCGCAGCGCTGGCGGAGAGCAGGCGGATGGCGCAGGCGGTGACGGATGCCCTGGGTGGGTACGGTCTGTTCGGCGTCGAGCTGTTCGTCCGCGGCGAGCAGGTCTGGTTCAGCGAGGTGTCGCCGCGCCCCCATGATACGGGCATGGTGACGCTGATTTCCCAGGAGTTGTCGGAGTTCGCGCTGCATGTCCGCGCCATCCTCGGTCTGCCGATCCCGGAGATCCGGCAATGGGGCCCCTCGGCATCCTGCGTGCTGCTGGTGGAGGGGGACTCGGAGCAGGTGACGTTCTCGGGACTCGATCGCGCGCTTGCGATTCCGGGTACGCAGCTCCGGCTGTTTGGCAAGCCCGAGGTCAAGGGCCGCCGCCGCATGGGCGTGGCGCTGGCTTTGGGGGACGACGTGGAGTCCGCCCGGGCCCGGGCGCGGAGCGTGATCGAGACCATCGACGTCACGCTGTGACTTGCCCTCGCCGACCCCACGGCGTTACAGTCACGCAGATTGCTTAAGGAGTATGGCGTGTTTGCCAGTGTCACCCAGGATATCATCGCCGACCAGATCGCTGCCAGGCGGCCTGCGGATGCGTCGTCCTGCCTGCGGCCCGCACGCACCGCTCTGTCCTCGCTACTGCTTCGACTGCCGGCGCCGCCGGCGTCCTGATCCCTTCGCAGGGGCCCAGATGGCCCTGAGCGACCCGCACCAAGCACCTGCAACCGAGTTTCCGGGCATCGTCCGTGGGGCATGCCCATGCGAGGAAGAGTCATGAGTCGATATCGAATCGAGCGCGCGGGCGCGCGGACGGACGCGATGCCCTACGGAAAGTACCGATCTTTCAAGCCCGTGGATCTGCCTGATCGCCAATGGCCCGGGCGGACCCTTACCCGGGCGCCGAGATGGTGCAGCGTAGATCTGCGTGACGGCAATCAGGCGCTGATTGATCCGATGCGGCCGGACGAGAAGCTGCGGTTCTGGGATCTACTGCTCGAAGTCGGCTTCGAGGAAATCGAGGTGGGTTTCCCCGCGGCTTCACAGACGGACTTCGACTTCGTGCGCCGCATCATCGAGCAGGATCGGATACCTGAGAACGTCTTCATCCAGGTGCTGTGTCAGGCTCGTGAGGAGCTGATAAGCCGGACTGTGGACAGTCTCGTGGGCGCCCGGCAGGCGATCTTCCACCTCTACAATTCGACCTCGACCCTGCAGCGACAGGTGGTGTTCGGGATGAGCAGGGACGAGATCATCGGTCTGGCCCTGCAGGGCGTGGAGCACGTGAAGCGTGAGATCGAGCGCATTCCGGAGACGGAAGTGACGCTCGAGTATTCGCCGGAAAGCTTCACCGGGACGGAACTCGATTTCGCGGTGGAGGTGTGTTCCGCCGTTGCCCAGGCCTGGGGCGTCGGACCGGAGCGGCCGATGATCATCAACCTGCCGGCCACGGTGGAAATGTCGACGCCGAACATCTATGCGGATCAGATCGAGTGGTTCTGCCGGAACTTCCCGGAGCGGGACCTTTGCACCATCAGTCTCCACACCCACAACGACCGTGGTACTGGGGTGGCGGCGAGTGAACTCGGCGTGCTCGCCGGCGCGGACCGGGTCGAGGGTACCCTGTTCGGCAATGGGGAGCGCACCGGCAACGTCTGCCTGGTGACGCTGGCCATGAACCTGTTCTCCCAAGGCGTCGACCCGGAACTGGATCTGTCGGACATGCGCCATGTTCGCAGCGTCGCTGAGTCCTGTAACAAGATTCCGGTTCCGGTCCGACATCCCTATGCAGGTGATCTGGTCTTCACGGCCTTCTCGGGCTCTCATCAGGATGCCATTCGCAAGGGCATGTCGCGGGTGGACGAGAGCTGCTGGGCGGTGCCCTATCTGCCCATCGATCCCGCCGATGTGGGGAGCCACTACCGGGAGACCGTCCGGGTCAACAGCCAATCGGGCAAGGGCGGTGTGGCATTCGTGCTCGAGAATCACTTCGAGCTCACCCTGCCGCGGCCGCTGCTGGTGGAGTTCGCGGGCGTGGTTCAGCAGGTGGCTGATCGCGATGGGGGTGAGCTGAATCCGTCCGCACTGCGCAACGTGTTCGATGCCACCTATCTGAAGGTCGATGGGCCGTATGCCCTCAAGCGCTACGACATTGCCAACATCAAGCTCGAAGACGGTAGCGAAGGTACCCGCTGCGACGTGGTGCTGAGTGTTCAGGGGCAGGCTCTGGAAAGCAGCGGCGAGGGTTCCGGGCCGGTCGAGGCTTTTGTGCACGCCGTAGAGCGGTCCATCAACGAGCGCTTCGGGGTCGAGCACTTTCATGAGCAGGCGGAAGAAACGGGCAGTGCGGCCCGGGCACTGTGTCTGGTTGGCCTTAAGGATGCCGATGGCGGGATCTGCTGGGGCGCCGGCGCCAGCCGCAATACCCTGACGGCATCGTTCGAGGCGGTCCTTGCAGCCCTCAATCGCCGCTGGCAGGGCGCGTGAACGCTCGGCCCGTCCGCGCTGCGCGCGGCCTGTGGGAGACTGCAGGCGCCGCAGGCGACGCAGCGATCGCGGACTGATCGGGACCTGAGTGTTGCGCCGAAAGCTCGGCCCGTCCGCGCTGCCTGGGCGCTCCCACAACAATTGCTGGGACGAGGGGCTGCTCAGCCGTCGTCTTCGACGGCGCCTGGCTCGGGCTCCGGCGCCGTGACGCGAGCCGTGCGCACCATGTTGTCCTTGGTCTGCAGGACCTCGATCCGATAGGGTCCGATTTCCAGGCAGCAGGGCGAGTCGGGAATATTCTCGAGTCGCTCGAGGATCAAGCCATTCAGCGTGCGCGGGCCCGTCAGCGGCAGCTCCCAGCTAAGCGCTCGATTGATGTCCCGCAGCAGCGCGGTGCCGTCGATGATCTGGGAGCCGTCGTCCTGCGGATGAATCTCCGGAATACGCGCGGCTAAGTCACTTGTGAACTCGCCCACGATTTCCTCGAGGATGTCCTCCAGGGTGACGATGCCCTGCACGTCGCCATACTCGTCCACCACGAGGCCGATGCGGCGCTCGGCGTTCTGAAACTTCAGCAGCTGCACGTGCAGCGGCGTGCCTTCAGGTACGAAGTACGGCTCGCGGGTCTCCTGCAGCAGCGCGGCCTTGGTCGGTTCGTCCTCGCGCAGGAAACGCACCGCGTTGCGCATGTGCAGAATGCCGATGACGTTATTGACGTTGCCTTTGAAGACCGGCAGTCGGGTGTGCGTGGTCGAGCAGATCTGCTCGACGATGTCATTGATGTCATCTTCGAGATCGATGCCGTTGATTTCCGCACGCGGCACCATGATGTCCTCGACGGTGACCTTCTCGAGATCGAGGATGGACAGCAGCATGTCCTGGCGTCGTACCGGAATGTGCGCGCCTTCGTGTACCACGGTTCGCAGCTCGTCCAGGGTGAGCTTGCCTTCGC
Source organism: Gammaproteobacteria bacterium (assembly GCA_007694905.1). Classification (GTDB taxonomy): domain Bacteria; phylum Pseudomonadota; class Gammaproteobacteria; order Pseudomonadales; family Azotimanducaceae; genus SLTB01. The sequence continues at coordinate 14,786 of REEU01000199.1, forward strand.
CGTCGCCGATTGCAGAGGCCTTCATGAAGGGCCGGGCCAGCACGTTGGAGATGCCGTTGAGAATCCATACCAGTGGGTAGAGCACGCGAAGCATGGGCCGCAGCACGAGCGACGAGGGGTAGGCGATGCGCTCCGGGTCGTAGGCCGCAATGGTCTTTGGCGCCACTTCCGCGAGCACGAGAAAGACGAACGTAAGCACGAAGGGTGCGAGCAGCACGCCGATTTCGCCGAACTGCCGCAGCGCGATCAGCGTGGCCACCGTGGCGGCGAAGAAGTTCACGGCATTGTTGCCGAGCAAAATGGTCCCGAGCAGTCGGTCCGGGCGCTCGAGCAGCTTGCTCGCACGGCGCGCGCCACGATGACCCTGCCGCGCCAGATGGCGCAGGCGATAGCGGTTCAGCGCCATCATCGCCGTCTCGGAACTCGAGAAGTACGCCGAGAGAACGATGAGCACGGCGACGATGCCGTAGAGAACAGGAAGCGGGAGCGTTTCCAATCTTGGGAGTCCCGAGTCGATCAGGCGCGGAGAATGATCTCGATCACGAGTTTGCTTCCGAAGTACGCAAGCAGCAACAACCCGAAGCCGGCCAGCGTCCAGCGGATCGCGGTGCGACCGCGCCATCCCAGACGATAGCGCCCCCAAAGCAGGATGGCGAACACGACCCAGGAACTCATGGACAGCAAGGTGTGGTGAACGACGCGCTGCTCGAAGATGTCGTCCAGAAAGTACAGGCCGGAGGCGATGGTCAGGGTGAGCAGCGTGAGCCCGACCCAGAGCAGCTCGAACAGTACCCGCTCCATGGTCTGTAGCGGCGGCAGATTGCCGAGCACGGCGAAGGCACGGCGATTGCGCAGCTGCCGCTCCTGCCATCCCGTGACGAGCGCCTGACAGACGGCCATGGCAAGCACCGCATAGGCCAGGATCGCGAGGATGACGTGAACCGAGAATCCGACTTCCGGTGACGGAATCGGCTCGAACCCGGTATCCAGCAGGAGAGAGCCGGCCAGCGTCATGATGGCCAGCGGTACCGTCACCACAAACAGGTTTTCGATGGGGCGGGAGATTGCCAGTGCCAGGACCAGCAGCACCGTGGTCAGCGTAACCAGACTCGCGACCCTGAAAAGTCCCAGATGGAGTCCTTCAGGCGTCACGAGGAGGCTTGAAGCCGCCACGGCATGGGCGATGGCCGCAGCGGCGGTCAGCACCAGCAACAGCGGCCGGGCCGCCGGTTCGCGGCGCGCAAGCCCGTTGATCTGGATGACGGCAGCCGCCAGATACGTGCCGAGGGCGAACACTCCGCTCAAAGCAGTGATCATGCTCATGCTGGGCGCCAGGCCTGGCGGCGATCAGCGCCGGGTCTGACGGCTCCGAAGATGACGCCCCGTCGCTGATCGAGCTTGTCCATGGTCGGCCCGCAGGCTGAAAAAGCCAGTCTGCCATACCGGGGACGGGAGACAGAAGACAGACGATGGAGTGAGCGCGCTATAATCGCGAGTTGTTCGCTGTCGCACCACAGGATTTTCTGCGCATGTTCGACAATCTCTCTGAGCGCTTGACCCAGGCCTTGCAGAGCATCGGCGGTAAGTCCCGCCTCACCGAGGATAACATCGGCGGGACACTGCGCGAGGTGCGCATGGCCCTGCTCGAGGCCGATGTGGCCCTGCCGGTGGTGAAATCCTTCGTCGACCGCGTCCGCGAGCGGGCCCTCGGCACGGAAGTCAGTTCCGGTCTGAATCCCGGGCAGGCCTTCATCAAGCTGGTCCGCGACGAGCTCATGCATGTCATGGGCGACGAACACAGCGCCCTGGAACTCAACGTCAAGCCGCCTGCGGTGATCCTGCTCGCAGGCCTTCAGGGTGCCGGCAAGACCACCTCCGCCGCCAAGCTCGCGCGCCTGCTCAAGGAGCGGCACAAGAAGCGCGTCATGCTGGTGTCCGCAGACGTCTACCGTCCGGCGGCCATAGCCCAGCTCCAGACCCTGGCGGGGCAGGTGGGTGTGGAGTGCTTCCCGAGCAGTGCGGATCAGGACCCGGTGGCGATCTGCGAGGCTGCCCTGCAGGCGGCGCGCAACGGCGTCATGGATGTGCTGATCGTGGATACTGCCGGCCGGCTGCATGTCGATGCGGACATGATGGACGAGGTGGGGCGCATCCACCGGGCCCTGTCCCCCGCGGAGACCCTGTTCGTGGTGGATGCCATGACGGGTCAGGATGCGGCCAATACTGCCCGGTCCTTCGGCGATGCGCTGCCCCTCACGGGCGTGATCCTGGCCAAGGCGGACGGCGACTCCCGGGGCGGCGCGGCGCTGTCGGTGCGCCACATCACGGGTCGCCCGATCAAGTTCCTCGGCATCGGTGAGAAGACGGATGCCCTCGAGCCCTTCCATCCCGAACGGATGGCGTCCCGCATCCTCGGTATGGGCGACGTCCTCAGCCTCATCGAGGAAGCGGAGCGCAAGCTCGACCGTAAGAAGGCGGACAAGCTCGCCCGCAAGATGGAGAAGGGTCGCAAGTTCGATCTCGAGGACTTCCGGGACCAGCTCCAGCAGATGAACAACCTCGGTGGAGTCTCCGGGATGCTCGATAAGCTTCCCGGCATGGGCAACGCCGGTAAGCTTGCGCAGGTGGGTGCGAACGAGAAGATGTTCGTGCGCATGGAGGCGATCATCGGCTCCATGACACCGCACGAGCGCCGCTACCCGGACGTGATCAACGGCTCCCGCAAACAGCGCATCGCCCAGGGCTCCGGCAACCAGATCCAGGACGTGAACCGTCTGCTCAAGCAGCACAAGCAGATGCAGAAGATGATGAAAAAGCTGACCAAGAAGGGCGGCATGCAGAAGATGATGCGGGGCATGGGCGGCATGCTCGGTGGCCAGGGCGGCGCGCCGGGTGGTGGTCCGCCGGGCGGATTCCGGCGCTGACCACGACGGCGGCTGGCGAGTTGTTTCCGGGAGGCGGACTCATGGTGGTTGCGGCGCAGGCGCACCGCGCGCATCCAGTCCGCAAATGCTTCCTGCGCCGCGACACGGTCTGGGGCGCGGCCCCATGATCCACCACCGCATGTTCAGGTAACGCTACCGCGGCGGCGTGCGAGACCACGCAACGAGTCAACTGCGTCGTGGTCGGTCAAACTTGCGGGACATTCTTTTTCGGGGAGCACAGCATGCAGATCGCGGTCGTCACAGGGACCAGCACCGGCATCGGTTTTGCCACCAGCGTCCACCTCGCACGGCAGGGCTATCGCGTCTTCGCCGGCATGCGCAACCTGGCCAAGGCCGAGCCGCTTGAGGCCGCCGCGTCGGACCAGGCTCTGCCGCTCACGGTGGTCGAGCTCGACATCACCGATGCGCAATCCGTCGCCGCCGCCTTCGAGGTCATCGCAGCCGAGGGTCCGGTCGACGTTCTGGTGAACAATGCGGGTATCGGCGGAGCCTCGCCGCTGGAGCTGACGCCGGAAGACGAGCACCGGCAGATCTTCGAGACCAACTACTTCGGTACCATTCGCTGCATTCAACAGGTGCTGCCGACCATGCGCGAGCGGCAGCGGGGGACCATCGTCAACGTCAGCTCCATGGTCGGAAGGCTGGCCATCCCCAACCAGATCGCCTACTCCGCGTCGAAATGGGCGCTAGAGGCGGCGAGTGAAGCGCTCGCCCATGAAGTGTTCCGCTTCGGTGTGCGGGTCGTGGCCGTAGAGCCTGGTGTGATCATGACCCACATCTTCGAGAACTCGGCTGAAGCAACCCGCTACGACAAGACCTCGCCCTACCAGCCCATCATGCGGCGCAACGGCAAGATCTACGCTGCCGGTTTCGAGGCTGGAACCCCGCCCGAACGAGTCGCCGAGACCATCCACGAAGCCATCACCTCGCCGGAGTACCGCTTGCGTTGGCCCGTGGGTGACGACGCGGTCGGCATCGCCGCCGGCCGGCCCCAGATCAGCGACGAAGACTGGGTCAGCATGGGCGCAGACCTGAGCGACGAGGCCTACAACGGCCGCTTCAAGGCTTACTTCGGCGTCGAGCTCTGACGTGCCGCCGGTTCTGGCCCGCGTGCAGCCAACGGGTTGATTCGGCGCCGAGTCCTCGCGAGGGCGACGGGTAACAGGAGGCGCTGCGGCTGCATCGCCGTCGAATCACTCACGACGACGTGACCAAGGCACTGAGGAAGTGCTGATCAAGCCCTTCCCGACGTCAGCCCGGGAATCATCCATTTCCAGCGGGCACGATGGTTCCCAAGCACCGCCCCATGTCGTAGAATACGCGGCCTTTGCCCCAGGGCCCCCGGAATTTTCCGAGGGACAGCAACAAGTTACGGAACCGTTATTCATGGTAACCATTCGTCTGGCGCGTACCGGCGCGAAGAAGCGTCCTTTCTATCACCTTACCGTCGCTGAGAATTCGTCGCGGCGGGACGGTCGGTTCATCGAGCGGGTGGGTTTCTTCAACCCCATCGCCACCGGTGGCGCAGATCGGCTCAAGGTGGATCTTGAGCGCATCGAGTATTGGATGTCCGTCGGTGCCAAGCCGAGCGAGCGCGTCCTGAACCTGGTGCGTGAAGCCCGCAAGGTGGGTACTGACGGTATCGTCGGCGCGCGCCCGCCGAAGGTGGCTCCGGCCAAGCCGGCACCGGCTGCTCCGGTCGAGGAAGCGGCCGTCGAGGAAGCGCCTGCTGAAGAAGCTGCAGCGCCCGAGACTGCGGCGAGCGCAGACAGTGAAGGTGAGGAACAGAAGCCGAAACCTGCTGCGGAAGGGGAAGCCGCAGGAGACGAGCCCAGCGCCAGCTGAGTCGAGCGGGCGCACGCGAGCGCGGCCACCCGTGGACGCGGACGCGGCACCCATCGTCGTCGGTCGGATCACCGCGGCGCACGGGGTGCGCGGGTGGGTGCGTGTTGCATCCTTCACTGATCCGGCGGAGAACCTGCTCACGTATGGGCCTTGGCTGATACGGCAGGGCAATGCATGGCAACCGCTGGCAGTGTTGGACGTACGGCCCCAGGGCAAGGGTTTCATCGCCCGGATAGAAGGTTGTGATGATCGTGACCGGGCGCAACTCCTGGCCGGGCGTGACATTGGGGTGCCGGCTTCGGAATTGCCGGTGCCGGATAAGGACGAGTACTACTGGTTCGAACTCGAGGGCCTGCGCGTGGTGACGACCGCTCAGGTCGAGCTCGGACAGGTCGAGCAGGTGTTCGCAACCGGTGCGAACGACGTGCTTGTCGTGCGCGAGGGCGAACGCGAGCGTTTGCTGCCGTTCATCGCCGCAGTGGTGCTGGAGGTGGATCGCGAACAGCGGGTGATCACCGTGGATTGGGACCCTGAGCTGTGAAGATCGGCGTGGTGACCCTGTTCCCGGAGATGCTGGAGGCGGTCACCCGATACGGCATCAGCGGCCGCGCGGTGGCCGCGGGCGTGTTGGATGTCAGGTGCTACGATCCGCGCGCCTGGACTGAGGATCGGCACCGCACCGTGGACGACAAGCCTTACGGCGGTGGTCCCGGCATGGTGATGAAGGTGGAGCCGGTGCGGGCCGCAATTGATGCGGCTCGCGCAGAGCTGCCGCAGGCCCGCGTCGCCTATCTGACGCCCCAGGGGCGACGACTCGATCAGGCGAGCGTGGTCGAACTGGCAGTGCGGCCTGAGTTGATCCTGCTCGCGGGGCGCTACGAGGGCATCGACGAGCGGGTGATCGCACGCGACGTGGATGAAGAGTGGTCCATCGGAGATTACGTGTTGTCCGGTGGTGAACTCGCGGCGATGGTCATCATCGACTCGGTCTGCCGGCTGCTGCCGGAGGCCTTGGGTGATCCGGAGTCGGCCGAGGCGGAGTCTTTCGTCGCCGGGCTGCTCGATCACCCGCATTACACCCGACCGGAAGTGGTCGGCGATCAGCGGGTGCCGGATGTGCTGCTGTCCGGCAACCATGAAGCGATCCGCCGCTGGCGGCGGCAGCAGGCACTGGGCCGGACCCACACGCGGCGGCCTGACCTGCTGGAAGGGCAGGAGCTCGATGCGGAAGCACGCAGCCTCCTGGATGCATTTTTGACCGGTCGTGACTGAAACGCCCGGAACCGAGGACGGAGAAGCGGAACATGAGCAAGAACAGGATCATCGCCGAGCTCGAGGCGGAGCAGATCACCCGCGAGGTCCCGGACTTCCGTCCCGGCGACACCGTAGTGGTGCAGGTGCGCGTAAGCGAGGGTAACCGTGAGCGCCTGCAGGCGTTCGAGGGCGTGGTCATCGGTATCCGTAGCCGCGGCGTCAACTCCGCCTTCACGGTACGCAAGATCAGTCACGGCGTCGGCGTCGAGCGGACGTTCCAGACCTACAGTCCCCTGATCGAGTCGATCAGCGTCAAGCGTCGCGGCGACGTGCGGCAGGCCAAGCTTTACTACCTGCGTGAACTCTCCGGTCGCGCCGCCCGCATCCGCGAGAAGGTGGGCGGAACCCGACGGTCTGCCCAGGCAGCCGCTCCCCTCGGCGACGCGGCCGCGCCGGTCGAACAGCCGCCCGCCGACGTGCTGCCGGAGCAGACTGAAGGCGGCGACGACGCGCGCGCCTGAGGCCGGGCGTTCCGTCTGCTTCCACCGGCTCCTGCCAGAAGAGCCCCTGGCGTGCTCGGCGGAGGTTCGCTGCGCACGCCTGCGTGCCCTGCTGTCTGCCGGGATCCCACTGCAACGCGTTGCGTCCGACGCTGACGGTCCGGGTGGGGGGTATGGGGATGTTGCGGGAAGTGGAGCCGACCTGCCGCGAGATAACCGGGGAGGGAGAGAGCAGACACCCCGCGACAGGCCGGATCCAGGACCTGGTTCCGGGGAGAGACGGCCGGTTCCAGGCTTTTCTCGATCGGTCCACCCGAGGGGACGCAGAGGAAGATCCGATCGCGCTTGTCTAGTTGCATTGCCCGTGCCAAGTCCCGTCATCGCCTCCTCAACAAGCAGCCGCATCAGTGTCGACAAGGGCTTCAGGGACGTGTGCCCTCTTCGCGGGGGCGCGTCAGCCGATGACTGAACGCCTTTCGGTGACCATTTCTGGCGCATGCTGGCCGTTATGCACCGCCACGGTGCGTCGCTGGGCGACCTTGGCCGACCCATCAACGCAATCGATCCGCCCCGGGTCCGACACGACCCTGGAGACGACGTACACTGCGCCCACATAGGACGGCTCGGCGAAGAGAACGGTGGCTCACCAGCTCCAGAAAACATCAGCCGCCTGCGCGGACGTGGGCTTGATCGATGCCTTTCTCGACGACCTCTGGCTCGAGCGCGGTTTGTCGGAACATACTCTGGCCGCCTACCGTCGTGACCTCGAAAGTCTCGCCTGCTGGCTCGGTGCTGAACGGACGCTGGCTCGAACGGGCCGGGCAGATCTGTTCGAATTCCTGTCCGAGCGCTACGCGCGTGGCTACAGCCCCCGTTCCACCGCCAGATTGCTGTCCTGTGTGCGCAGCTTCTATCGCTGGCAGCTCGAACGCGGGCACAGTGATGAGGATCCCACCCTTGAGTTGTCTTCTCCGAAGCTCGGACGACCTCTGCCGGGTACGCTCAGCGAAAAGGATGTCGAGCGACTGCTCGCCGCTCCCGACACGGACACCCTGCTCGGCCTGCGTGACCGGACCATGCTCGAGACGCTTTACGCCTGCGGGTTGCGCGTGACGGAGCTGGTGAGTCTGCGCCTTGGCCAACTGAACCTGCGCCAGGGCGTCATTCGGGTCTTCGGTAAGGGCAGCAAGGAGCGCTTGGTCCCGTTCGGGGACGAGGCCCTGGAGTGGAATCGACGCTGGATCGAGGTGGGTCGGCGCGAGCTGCTGATCCGCGCCGACGATGACGTCCTGTATCCGAGTCAGCGTGGCCGGGTCATGACGCGGCAGACGTTCTGGCATCGGATCCGGGCCCATGCGCGGAAGGCCGGCATCGACAAGCCGCTTTCGCCTCACACCCTGCGTCATGCATTCGCCACCCACCTGCTCAACCACGGTGCGGATCTCAGGGTGGTGCAGCTCCTGCTCGGCCATGCCGACCTGTCCACGACCCAGATCTATACTCATGTGGCTCGGCAGCGCCTGCGGGACCTGCATGCGAGCCATCATCCTCGGGGTTGAGCTGTGCGGCCGGTAGCGCCGAACCCTTCGCACGCATCGGGGTCCAACGGTCGGACAGGCTCACCGAACGGAACCATTCTTCCGCGCAACCCATGCGACAATATCGCGTTCCGTCGCGCCAGCTGGAGAAGTCCATGCGTCATCCCGTCCATTCCGCGATCATCAGCCTGCTGCTGGTGTTGACGGTCGCGGTGCTTCCATTACCTGCTGCTGCAGAGATGCGTCTAGAGGGCGAGGCCGCTGAGCACATTCGTGCGCGCCTTCAGGGCGTGCGTCCCGACCTGCCACTGATAGGGCTGCAACCCGCTCCAGTGGCCGGGTTCTATGCGGTGGAGTTCGAAGACGGCAGCATCTTCTACGCCACCGAGGACGGACGCTTCCTCATCACGGGTGATCTCTACGAGATCACGGACGACCGCTTCGTGAATCGCAGCGAGGATCTGCGCGCCCGCCAGCGGGCGGATACCATTGCCAACCTTCCGGTGGACGACATGATCGTGTTCCCGGCCAACGGCAATCGGCGCGGTGTCATCAGCGTCTTCACGGACACCGACTGTGGCTTCTGTCGGCGTCTGCACCTCGAGGTTCCGGAGCTCAACCGCAAGGGTGTAGAGGTCCGCTATCTCGCCTACCCGCGGGCGGGGGTGGGTTCAGCCTCCTATGGTCGACACGTGTCCGCCTGGTGCTCGTCGGATCCGCAAACTGCAATCACCCGCCTCAAGGACGGTAGCTCCATTCCGCCGCAGACCTGTGACAATCCGGTCGCGAGCCATTACGAACTCGGCCAGCAGCTTGGTGTTCGCGGTACGCCTGCGATCTATATCGATGGCGGCCGCTACCTGCCTGGTTACATGCCTGCGGCTGAACTGCTCAAGGAACTCGGGCTGGAGTGATCGCTCGCGCCCGTTGTCTGCGTTGACCTCTCCATGGTGCAGGGGTAACGTGCGCGCCGGCCGCGCACGTGCTCGGTCGGGCAGCGGGAGATGGGGTCTTGGAAGCAGTACGTATCGGTCTGTGCGGCGTGGGTACCGTCGGTCAGGCCGTGTTTGCGGTACTTGAGCGCAATGCGTCGGAGATCACCCGGCGAGCCGGGCGTGGCATTGACGTCAGCGTGGTCGGCATGCGCCATGACCGTGACGATTTCGATCCAGCGCCCGTGCGCGTTGAGCGGGATGTGCTCGCAGTGGCGCGGGACCCGGACGTGGACATCCTGGTGGAGCTCATCGGTGGTGTGACGACGGCCCGTGAACTGGTCCTCACGGCCATTGCCGAAGGTAAGCACGTCGTCACCGCGAACAAGGCGCTGATCGCCGAGTACGGCAACGAGATCTTCGCGGCGGCCCATGAACATGGCGTCAACGTGGCGTTCGAGGCAGCGGTCGCCGGTGGCATTCCACTGATCAAGGCGCTGCGGGAGGGCCTGGCGGCCAATCGTATCAATTGGCTCGCCGGCATCATCAATGGCACTTCGAACTACGTGCTGTCCGAAATGCGCGTCGCCGATCGTGAGTTCGCCGACGTGCTCGCAGAGGCACAGCGCCTAGGCTATGCGGAAGCCGACCCGACCTTCGATGTCGACGGCATCGACGCGGCCCACAAGCTGACGATCCTCGCGTCCATAGCCTTTGGCGTGCCGCTGCAGTTCGCAGCCGCCTACACCGAGGGCATCGGGCATATCACCCGCGAGGACATTGCCTATGCGGACGAACTGGGGTACCGCATCAAGCCTCTGGCGTTGACCCGACGCACGGAGCAGGGCATCGAGTTGCGCGTGCATCCCACGCTGGTGCCGGCGCGGCAGCTGCTGGCGAACGTGGATGGGGTCATGAATGCGGTTCTGGTGCACTCGGATACCGTGGGCCCGACGCTGTTCTACGGTCCCGGCGCGGGCGGAGGACCCACTGCGTCGTCCGTCGTGGCCGACCTGCTCGACGTCGTGCGAGGCATCACGGCCCATCCCAATCAGCGGGTGCCGCATCTGGCCTTTCAGCCGGATGCACTCTCAGACGTGCCTTTCCTGCCCATGAGCGAGGTCTCGTCCGCCTACTACCTCCGCATTTTTGCCCAGGATCGGCCCGGCGTGCTGGCCCGCGTGGCGACCCTGCTGTCAGAGCAGAAGATCAGCATCGAAGCGCTGATTCAGAAGGAGCAGGCGATCCGGGAGATCGACGAGGAGGCCTGGGTACCGATCATCATTCTCACGCATCGGGTCAAGGAGGCGCACATGGAACGCGCTCTTCATGCCATCGAGTCCTTGGACGAGACCCGCGGCCGGGTCATGCGCATACGGGTGGAGAGCCTCGACGCCGGGCTCTGACCCGAGCCTGCGGCCTTACCCTGCCTACTGGAGGAAACATGCTGGACGTCAATGCGATACGCGACATGATCGAGACCATGACTGAACGGACCGATGCGCTTCGGGGGTATCTTTGACTACACGGAACGCAAGGAAAGGCTGGCTGAAGTCGAGCTCGAGCTGTCCGAGCCCGGCGTGTGGGATGACCCGGAGAAAGCCCAGGCTCTCGGCCGCGAACGCGCGGCGCTGGAGGACGTGGTCCGGGTCGTCGACCGGCTCGATTCAGGACTGAAGGATGCTGCCGACCTGTTCGAACTGGCGGCGGCAGAGGACGATGCAGAAACACTGACCGCGATTCGTGAGGACCTCACTGCCCTCGACAGGGACCTGTCCCGGCTCGAATTCCATCGCATGTTTTCCGGAGAGATGGATGGCTCGGACTGCTTCGTTGAGATTCAGGCGGGTTCTGGCGGCACCGAAGCCCAGGACTGGGCCGAGATGCTGCTCAGGATGTATCTGCGCTGGGCGGAGCGCCGTGGCTTCGAGACGGAGATCATCGAGATCTCCGAGGGCGAGGTGGCCGGCATCAAGGGTGCCACGTTTGCCATGCGGGGGGATCATGCCTATGGCTGGATCCGAACGGAAACGGGCATCCATCGTCTGGTGCGCAAGTCGCCGTTCGATTCGGGCGCGCGCCGCCATACGTCGTTTGCGTCGGTGTTCGTTGCCCCCCAGATCGACGACGAGATCGAGGTGGATATCAATCCATCCGATGTCCGGACCGATACCTACCGGGCCGCGGGCGCGGGGGGGCAGCACGTCAACAAGACCGATTCAGCGGTGCGGTTGACGCACGTGCCCACCGGCGTGGTGGTGCAGTGTCAGAGCGAGCGTTCCCAGCATCAGAACCGGGACAAGGCTTGGAAACAGCTGCGGGCCAAGCTCTACGAACTCGAATTGCAGAAACGCCGGTCCGAAGCCCAGGAAATCGAGGACGCCAAGTCGGACATCGGCTGGGGCCACCAGATCCGCTCCTACGTCCTCGATCAGTCGCGGGTCAAGGATCTGCGTACGGGCGTCGAAATCTCGAGCCCTGACACGGTGCTCGATGGTGACATCGACGAGTTCATCGAAGCGAGCCTGAAAGCCGCGCTGTGAGAATGGCCCAGGCGGCCACGTCACCAGGAGCAGTCATGGCAGACGACAAGCAGGGACCCGGCTCCAGTGAAGTGGAGCAGATCGCCTGGCGGCGGGCCAAGCTCGCCGAGCTGCGCGCGCAGGGGTGGAATTTTCCCAATGGTTTCCGTCGCGCTCGCGACGCTGATGGCGTCGAGCTGAACGCCGCCGGCCTCGTGGCCGCCTACGGTGAACTCGACAAGCCGACGCTCGAGTCCCGCGGCGTCGCGGTCGCTCTGGCAGGACGGCTGATCAACCGGCGCGGACCGTTCCTGGTGATTCAGGAGGGATCCGGCCAGATTCAGTTCTACCTGGACAAGAAGGCGGACCCGCTGCTGCGTGACCGGGTCGAGGCCTGGGACATCGGTGACATCGTTGCAGGACAGGGGCGGCTCGAGAAATCCGGCAAGGGTGCGCTGTACGTCAATCTCGAATCCGCTGAGCTTCTGACGAAGGCCCTGCGGCCGCTGCCGGATCAGTATTACGGTATCGCCGACACGGAGCTGCGCTACCGCCGCCGCTACCTCGATCTGATCATGAATGAAGACAGTCGGCGCGTATTCGCATTGCGCTCGGCCATCGTTCGCGCGCTGCGCACCTTCATGGAAGAAGCAGGCTTCATGGAGGTGGAGACACCCATGATGCAGGTGATTCCTGGTGGTGCCACGGCGCGGCCGTTCATCACCCATCACAATGCCCTGGACCTCGACCTCTACCTGCGCGTCGCCCCGGAGCTGTTCCTGAAGCGACTCGTGGTGGGCGGGTTCGAGAAGATCTTCGAGATCAATCGGAATTTCCGCAACGAAGGGCTCTCCACCCGGCACAACCCGGAATTCACCATGCTCGAATTCTATTGGGCCTATGCGGGATACGACGAGCTGATGACGCTGACGGAGTCCATGCTGCGCCGGATCTGTGAGCAGGTTCTGGGAACCACGGTCATCAGCTATCAGGGCCATGAGATCGATTTCGGCCAGCCCATCGACCGGGTCAGCGTGCGTGACAGTCTGGTCCGCTACGCGCAGATGTCGGAAGCGGCCGTAGACGATCGCGAGACGCTTAAGGCGGTCGCCCGCGAGCACGGGGTCGATGTGACTGCGGACTGGGGCCTCGGACGGCTGCAGTTCGCGCTGTTCGAAGAGCTGGTGGAAGCGAAACTCACCGATCCCGTATTCATCACGAACTATCCCACTGAGGTTTCGCCACTGGCCCGTCGCAACGAGTCTGATCCCAGCGTGACGGACCGCTTTGAACTGTTTGTGATGGGGCGCGAGATCGCCAATGGCTTCGCCGAGCTGAATGATGCCGAGGATCAGGCGGCACGCTTCCGTGAGCAGGCGGAGCGCAAGGCCGCCGGGGATGACGAAGCCATGCACTACGATGCGGATTTCGTCATGGCATTGGAGTATGGCCTGCCGCCCACGGCAGGGGAGGGTATCGGTATCGACCGGCTGGTCATGCTGCTCACGGACCAGGCCAGTATCCGCGACGTGCTGTTCTTTCCGCATATGCGTCCCGCCACTTCAGACTGACGCCCTCCTGCACGCGCCCGAACCGGCTGTCGCGCGGGGCCGGCCTTGCACTGCGCGTCGTGAAGTGACTGAATCCGGGAAGGTGCAGTAACGTGGAGGCGGGGCATTGGCAGATACCGAAAGCGGCCCACTGGCTGCGCCTGCTGAGCGGGCGCTCGTCGATCTGATCCCGCACCGTTTCGATCCTCGCGTTCGCAACCTGCTTGCTGCTGCTCTGGGCGTGTCTGCCGATGCCGTGGTGCAGCAGGAGCTCGACGCCTACATCGACGCACCGATGCGGCGCCTGCTGGGGTTTCTCGAGAATCGCGTTCCGGTGGCCCTGATCGGGCTCGACTTCATTGGTGAGCACTCCGCCATCGTGCTGCACGTGGCGGTGGCCCAGGAGGAGCGCCGCGCCGGAATCGGTCGGCAGATGGTCTGGTCGGCGGCGGCACGCTATGGGCTCGAGCGCATGAGTGCTGCCGGCGATCCGGTGTCGGCTGGATTCTTCCGGACACTCGGATTCTGTGTCCGCAGCGTCGGGGAAACATTGCCGGGACTCGAACGCTTCGAATGCGTCTGGCACGCGAGTATGAAGGATGATGACGACGGCGGCTGACAGGGTGCGGATGGAGCCGAGCTGGAAGGCGGCGCTCGCCAGCGAATTCTCCCAACCGTACATGCAGGAACTGCGAACCTTCCTGGCCCGGGAGAAGCGGCAGCAGAAGACCGTCTATCCGCCCGGCTCCGAAATTTTCGCAGCGTTGGACGCGACGCCGCTCGCGAACGTGCGGGTGGTGATCATCGGCCAGGATCCCTACCACGGTCCGAACCAGGCTCATGGGCTCTGCTTCTCGGTTCGTCCGGGTGTGGCGAGGCCCCCTTCGCTGGAGAACATCCTGCGGGAAGTGAGCAGCGACATGACGGATCCGGACGTGCCCGGCGGTCGTGCCGACGGCCGTTTCGGGTCCAGTGGCTCCCTGCTGGGCTGGGCACGGCAGGGCGTGTTGCTGCTCAATGCGGTCCTCACCGTGGAGCGTGGCCGTGCCGGGGCCCATCAGGGCAAGGGCTGGGAGCAGTTCACGGATCGCGTCGTGGAGGTGATCGACCGGGAACGCGAGCATGTGGTGTTTCTGCTTTGGGGCAGCTACGCGCAGAAGAAAGGGCAGCGCGTGGACCGGCGCCGTCACGATGTGCTCACCGCGCCGCATCCATCGCCGCTGTCTGCGCATCGTGGCTTCTTCGGATGCCGTCACTTTTCCCGGGCGAACGCCTGCCTGGTGGCGCATGGCCAGCCTCCCATCGACTGGTTCGCGACGGAGTAACCATGGCAGCGAAGAAACGCGGCGGGCTCGTCTTTTCCACCGCGGCCGGGCGCATGTGTCCGGGGTGTTTACGGCCCGCGTCGGAGTGCGTCTGCAGGGACCGGTCCCGGCCCCGGGACGGCGGCGACGGAATCGTTCGGATCAGCCGTGAGACTAAGGGCCGCAAGGGCGCTGGCGTGACCCTGCTGCGCGGATTGCCGCTCGCCGACGACGCACTCAAGGCGCTGGCCAAACGCCTGAAGGCCCAGTGTGGCGTCGGTGGCGCCGTCAAGGAAGGCGTCATCGAATTGCAGGGCGACCAGCGCAGCAAAGTGCAGGCCCTGCTCGAGGCCGAGGGATATCAGGTCAAACTTGCGGGGGGATGATCAGGGCAGGGCGTCCGTCGCTGACCGGGTCGCATCTTCATCCCAGATCCGCCGCCACACCCAACCCAGCTCGTCGAGCTGAAAGTTCATGGGCAGCTGATCCGCTGGAATAGGCTTCGGGTGAGGGTTGTCGCTCAACGCTACGCGGAAGGCGAAGACGTAGTTGGGCTCATGGCCCATGCGCAAGTCGGTGATGACGATCGCGCTGTCACGCCCGGTCACAGAATAGAAGCCGTCCGTGAACCAGCGTAGACGTTCCACCGGCCAATGGTCCTCGATGCCTTCGAGTAATGATGGATCGTGTGCGACGTGATGCAGCTGCAGAAACTCGCTCCGGTCGAGCAGGGAGCGAAAACCCTCGTAGTAGGTCTCTTCGCCCATGACCAGAATGCGCCAAAGGAGCGTGTTTGCCGGTGTCGGGACGGTCAGCAGGCGTTCGTGAGAGATGCCCTGGCGGTCGAGCTCCGCGCGGGCGAAGGACTCCACCTCGAATTTGGCATACAAACCCCAGGCGAGATAGGCGCTGCTCAGCAGAAGGCCCAACGCATTCGGCAGCCAGGGACGGCGCTCCCGTTCCCGTGCGAGCAGGAAAGTGATGCCGAGGCCAGCCAGCAGCGGCAGGGTATAGGCGGGGTCCACGATGAATACGCTGGAAACGAAATATGGTGTGTCATCCAGCGGCCACAGCAGCTGCGTCCCGTAGACGGTGAAGACATCCAGCAGCGGATGAGTCACGAGGACCAGAAAACTCAGCAGCCACCAGTCACCGAAGGCGCTTCGCGGCTGTGCGTGGAACTTGAGGATGAGCCATGCAAAGGCGGGTGAAACCAGCGTCAGGACGATGATCGAGTGGCTGAAGGAGCGGTGGTAGGTGAAGTCGGCCACCGGATCCCCGAGGGGGATGAAGACATCGAGGTCTGGAACGGTGCCGAGTACGGCCCCCCACACGGCGGCCTTGTGCCCCACCTTGCGGCCGAGCACGGCTTCGCCTACGGCGGCGCCAAGGGCGATCTGGGTGAGGGAATCCATGGTTCGGCGACAGATGCAGACTCAGTCCGCATCCACCTCCAGGGTCAGCTTGTTCTCCACCGACGCCACGCCCTGCACGCTCGCTGCGACCACCTCTGCTGCCATCTTCGCCGCGGCGTCGTCGACGACGCCATTGAGGCGAACGACGTGCAGGCTGGTCACGTGCACCAGGATGCGCGTGGCGTCGAATTCGGGAGCCAGATCGAGGGCTTCCCGAACCCGCAGCCGCAGCGCTTCCCTGGCCTGTTCCGGGTCCTGCATGAAGGGATCCGCATCAGGAAGTCCGGGGTAGCTGTGAGGTTTCGCCGGCGTTTCCATCTCGCCGAGGTCGATGCTTCCGGCGGCGGCGGGAGGTGCGTCGAGCTCCGCCTTCGCGGCCTGGGCGAACAGAACGAAGGCGAACATCATCGCGCCTGTTGCCGTTGGACGAATCAATCGGGTCATGAATGCGCGCCTACTGCATGAATGGCATTCTATCCTCGCGTTACCGGGGAAAGGATTGCAAGGCCGTACATGGCATGCTTCCTTGATGCTGGAGTCGCAAGGGCAGGAGAACATGCATGGGCCGGAAAATTCTCTTCATCACCGCGGATCAGATGCGTTGGGATGCACTCGGCTGCTATGGTGGTCGAGTGGCACGTACCCCTGTGCTCGACGCTTTGGCCGCATCAGGTATCCGCTACGACCGGGCACACAATCAGAACGTGGTGTGTATGCCGGCGCGGGCGACGATGATCACGGGGCAGTACGTGTCGACGCATGGGGTGTGGATGAATGGCGTCCCGCTTCCGGAGAATGCGCCTTCGGTTGCAGGCGAGCTGGCTGCGGCCGGCTATCGTACTGCGCTGATCGGCAAATCCCACTTCGAGCCGCACCTGGACCGGGAACAGCGCTTCTACGAGAACCGCATGGCGCAGCTCGGTGAACATGGGCCGCACCGGGGGTTCGACCACATGGAGCTCGCGACCCACTCACCGCTGATCCTTCACTATGGCCGTTTCCTTCGGGAGGAGCACCCCGAGGCACTCGGTGGTTTTTACCGCAACCTAAATGACCGCTTCGAACCCAACAGCGCAGGGGGTGGTGACACGGGCGCCTGTCAGGCCCACAGGGACAATCAGGTTCCCCGGGAGTTCTATCACACCGACTGGGTGGCGGATCGTACCATGGTCTGGCTGGACAGCCTGGACGCCGACGCCGACTGGTTCGTGTGGATGAGTTTCCCCGACCCGCACCATCCCTGGGATCCCCCGGCGTCGGAGCTGCATCGGGTGGACTGGCGCGATCTCGATCTGCCGGATGGTTACCCGGGCACGCCCGAGCGCATCGAAGCCATTCTCGCGGACAAGCCACGGCACTGGCTGGAATGGTGGCGAGGAGAACGGGTAACGAACTTCGAGGCGCCGCCTGCGTTTGTTCCGGCGCATATGACGCCGGATCAGGTGCGTGAGGTGAATGCGCTCACCCACATCGAGAACGAACTGATCGATGAAGCCATCGGGCGCGTGCTCGCGCACGTCGCTGCCCGGGGTTGGGCGGATGATACCGATGTAATCTTCACCACTGATCATGGCGAATTTCAGGGGGACTTCGGTCTGCTGTTCAAGGGACCGTTCCACGTCGAGTCGCTGATGCGGCTGCCGCTGATCTGGCGCCCTGCACCCGCTGCAGGACTGCCGGCAGCTGCAGTGGCAGCACCCGTGGGGCAGGTGGACTTCGCACCCACGTTCCTGAGCATTGCCGGGGTCGAGGTCCCGCAATACATGCAGGGACTGCCGCTGCCGATGGATGACAAGCAGGCGGATGCGCAGGGGCGGGAGCGCATGTTCACCGAGTGGGACTGCCGCCACATGGACGGGACCACCGTGTCGCTTCGGACCCTGTATCGCGACGGTTACATCGTCACTGCCTGCCGCCCTGGCTCGTTGTACTCCGGCAGCGAGGGCGAGCTCTACGACCTGACGCAGGATCCTCAGCAGTGGCGCAACCTCTGGGACGACCCGGGCTACGGATCATTGAAGTCCGACCTGCTGGCCGACCTCGAAGATCATCTGCCACCCGTACGGGAGCCTCGCATGGAACCCGTGTCCCCCGTGTGAACCGGACTCGACGTCGATCGTGAACGAACTCATTGCCGATTCCGTGTTCGTCGAGGTGGCCGCCCTTCTGGTGCTGGCGGCCGCAGTGGGGTTTGCCGGCCTCATGCTGCGTCAGCCCCTGATTGTCGCCTTCATCGCCGTCGGCCTGCTGGTTGGCCCCGACGTGCTCGATCTCATCCGCTCCAAGGAAGAGATCGAGCTGTTGTCCGAGCTCGGCATTGCCGTGCTGCTTTTCCTCGTGGGCATCAAGCTCGACATCAAGCTGATCCGTTCGCTGGGCACGGTTTCGCTGTTCACCGGTCTGGGCCAGGTGCTGTTCACCTCCGTGTTCGGTTTCTTCATTGGCCTCGGGCTGGGGTTTTCCGCTATCGAGAGCGTTTACATCGCGGTGGCGCTGACGTTCTCGAGCACCATCATCATCGTCAAGCTGCTTTCGGACAAACGCGAGATCGACGCTCTGCACGGACAGGTGGCGCTTGGGTTCCTCATCGTCCAGGACCTGGTGGTGGTGTTTGCCATGGTGGTTTTGTCCGCGATCGGGATTGGTGCCGGTGGCGACGAGGCGCCCGCCGGTGAGATTTTCCGGCTTCTCATCTACAGCGTACTGCTGCTGGCTGCCGTGGCCGTATTTGTGCGTTACGTCGCCGTACCGCTCACGGACCGCCTGGCCCGTTCGCCGGAGCTATTGATCACGTTTGCCATCGCGCTTGCTGCATTGCTTGCCGCGCTCGGCGATATGGTCGGCCTGGGCAAGGAGATCGGCGGTCTGCTGGCCGGGGTCGCGCTCGCGTCCACGCGTTACCGGGAAGCCATCGCCGCGCGTCTGGCGCCCTTGCGCGACTTTCTTCTTCTGTTCTTTTTCATCTCTCTCGGGCTATCACTGGACCTCGGAAACCTCGGCGCCCAGGTCGGCGGCGCCATGGTGTTCTCGCTGTTCGTTCTGATCGGCAATCCACTGATCGTCATGTTGATCATGGGCGTGATGGGGTTCCGCAAGCGCACTGGTTTCCTGGCTGGTCTGACCGTGGCCCAGATCAGCGAGTTCTCGCTGATCTTCATTGCCATGGGCGTGAGTATCGGCCACGTGGGCAACGACGTGCTGAGTCTGGTGACCCTGGTGGGTCTGGTCACCATTGCCGCATCCACCTACATGATCACATGGTCCCATGAGCTGTTTGCGTTCTTCGAACGCTGGCTTGGTGTCTTCGAACGGCGCGAGACCCCCCGTGAGCAAGCCGGCCCGACGCCTAAGGAAAACATCGACGTACTGGTGTTCGGCACCGGGCGCTTCGGCAGCGCCATCGGCATGCGACTCAAGCGCAACGGTCTCGACGTCCTCGGCGTGGATTTCAACCCGGCGGCAGTGGAGCGGTGGCGGCAGCGGGGGCTGGATTGTGAGTACGGCGACGCGACGGACCCCGAATTCCTCGGCAGTCTGCCCCTGACGCGCATCAGCTGGGCGGTGTCCACGGTGCCCTCCCTGTTGCCGGGGCTCACCCACGACGATCACCGCCGTACGCTCATTCAGGCTCTGCGTGCTGCCGGATTTGACGGCAAGATTGCCGTCACCAGCCACACGGAGGCCGAGGGTGAAGCGCTCAAGGAAGCCGGCGCAGATCTCATCCTGGAACCGTTCCAGGACGCAGCCGACCGTGCCGTCGAACTCTTGAGCAGCGGCGAAGAGCCTGAGCGCATCTCAGATGCGGACTTGGATTTGGACGAGCAGCGCGAAGTGGCGGGTTGAATCGGCGATCAAGCGTAGCGGACCACTGCCACGAAGTGGCAAATGCTGCCGGTCAGCACGAACAGATGCCAGCCGAAGTGGCCGTAGCGCATGCGCTCGTCCAGGGCGAACGGCACGACGCCGAGGGTATAGGCCACCCCGCCGGCGATGAGCCAAAAAAGCCCGGCACGCGGCAATTCGACCAGTAGCGGGTCGAGCGCGAACAGGGCGCACCAGCCCATGCCGATGTAGATGCTCGCCGATACGAAGGGATTGTTGGCCAGCCCCAGCGTCTTCAGGGTCACGCCGGCAATGGCCAGCGCCCAGATGATGGCGAACATGGGCCAGCCCCAGCTCTCTCGGAATACGCCGAGCGCGAACGGCGTGTAGGTTCCAGCGATCAGCAGGTAGATCGCGCAGTGATCGAAGAGCCGAAACAGGCGTTTGGCGCGCCCCTGCCGGGCACCCCCCTCGCCCAGGGGCAGGGCGTGGTAAAGCGTGGACGCAAGGTACAGCAGGAACAGCGTGGCGCCGAACAGTGTGAATGCGAACACGCTGGTGGCGTCCCGGCCGTCGCGGACCACGTGCACGATGAGTACGGGCATAGCGATGAGCGCTGCCACGGCTCCGAGTCCATGGCTGATTGCGTTCGCCAGTTCCTCGCCGAGCGACTGCGTCCGGCGCTTGCGGGCGCTCATGGCTCCAGTTCCAGGGTGAGGCATCAGTCCCGGGACCGCGGAAAGACGTCGAGCCGGAGTCCGATGACGGTGAGGGAGGCGGCGTCCCCCTCTGGGGCCACCCAGTATTGGGTGGCGTCGTCCTCCTCGAAGACGAGCTCGAAGCTGGAGTCGAGTATCCGGGCCGAAGTGGCCGGTTGCTGGGCCAGGAGCAGGATCAGCTGATCAATGGCGTGGCTGGACCAGGCATCCTCGATCACAGGCAGCTCCTCGATGTTGCCCGGCGGGCGTCCCGCAGGGACCTTGCCCCTGGCGGGCATGACGCGACCGGACAGACCGTCCACGACATCGCCGCTGCCCAGCATGGCCACCCGATACCCGAGTCGAACGTCGCCGTTGCGTCGCACATCGCCGGCGTCCAGCAGCAGCAGTGCCCCTGGGCCGCCGAGGGCCTCGATGCGCGCAGAAGCCAGATCCACGTGAATGGCCCGGTTGTCATCGACCCCATAGCCCCGGGCGAAGCGCGTCTCGTCCAGCGCGACGATGAGCCGGCCGAGCCTGCCACGGCTCAGGAAGTGCTGGTCCGTCATGCCGTAGGGGAACAAGCCCATACCTTTGGCGATGCTGACACCGTCCTCGGCATCCCGGTCGGGTCCATATGCACGGCCACGAGTCAGTGCGGTGTGCGCATCGCCACGCTCGATCATGGGATTGCTCATCATGGCGGCACCTGCGGAGGTGCCTGCGATCACGCCACCCTGGGCAAGGAGACGGCGCATGGCCTGGTAGGCAGGTGTGTCTCCAGCCTCCGGGCGGTACACGTCGACGATGCGCTGCTGAGAGCCGCCGGTGAAGAACAGGCCGCGAGCAGCGGTCAGCTGCTCGACGTAGTCCGGATCCCTTGCCTTGTCGACGTCGCCTGCACGAATGTCGATGAGCCGGGCCTCTGCGCCGTATCGGGCCAGGCGCTGCACCGCCGTCGCGCCTGCGGATTCAGGCACACCACTCGCGGTCGGCAGCACGGCCCAGTGCCCCGTGTCACCGACGAGTTCGACCATGCGAGCGTAGATCTCGGTATTGTCGGGCTTCAGCCCGCCGCCGATGATGACCAGGTGGCCGGGATTGGCTGGGGGCTCCGGATCACCACAGCCGACAAGGCAGAGGCTGATTGTCAGGAACAGCGCGAGCAGTCTCGTCCACCGGGATGTCATGCTACGTGCCTCGTCGCTGTCCGCTGGTGTCCCGCACCCGAAGTTCGCAGGGCTTCAGGCTCGAAGCACTAGCATGACCTCTACGGACGCTGCATTTCCAGCTTCAGCCTGACACACTCCAGCTTTTCCGGCTGTGTGGATGAAGGCATGGACATGACGCACTGGCAGATCTGGCTGGTGCTGGCGCTGGTCTTCGTCGCGGCAGACATTGCCCTGGCGGGCGGCGCCAGTGGCGTCCTGCTGGTACTTGCCCTGGCTGCGCTCGGCGCCATGCTGGCAGCACTGCTGGGTGCCGAGTGGCAGGGACAGTTGCTGGCTGCGGCGGTGGCCGGCGCCCTGGCGACCCCGTTGGTGCTCATCGGTCTGCGCCGTCTGGCCTGGCGCTCGGGCAGCAGCGCGCGCACCGACTTTCGCGTCTCAGGCCGCACCTTCGAGGTCATCCGGCAGCGCGAACGCATCGGCATTCGGGTGCAAGGTGATTTCTTCCCTGCCCGCTGCGCTGCCGGCGAGTATCCGGAGCCCGGTGACAACGTCCGCGTCATCCGTTTCGAAGGCATCACCGCCGTGGTGGAGCCCGCGCCGTCTCCGGAAGTGCCATGAGCGACGGCCTGCGCGTGGTCTGTATCGGGCTCGGGCAGCGTCTCGCCCACGTTCTGCTGCACCTGATCCGTACCGCCCCTGCCGTGAACTGCGTGGCGTATGCGGATCCCGAGCCGGCAGGGCTCGCCCGGCTCGAGCGCCATGGAATCGTCCCGAAGCGGTATGAGCAACCAGCAGTCATGCTGCGTGAGGTTCGTCCTGATGCGGTGATGATCGGTTCTCCGAACCATCTCCATCACCAGCATCTCGCACTGGCGCTCGCGACCGATGCGCGCATTTTCTGTGAGAAGCCTCTGGTCAGAACCGAAGCGGAGAGTTTCGAGGTGGCGTCATGGCTGGCGCGGGAACCACGGGATCGGGTGATCGTGGGCCTCGTGTTGCGCTCTCTGCCAGTGGTTCGGGCCGCCCTCGAGACCATCCGCTCCGGTCGCCTTGGGGCAGTCGTCAGTTTCGAGGCGAACGAACACCTGCCTCCGGAGCACGGCGGTTATCTGCGTCGGGACTGGCGTCGCCTGCAACGCTACGCCGGGTCCTACCTGTTGGACAAATGCTGTCACGACCTTGATCTGCTCAACGCCGTGGCGGCTTCGAGACCAAGGCGGATGGCCAGTTTCGCCGGCAACCTGATCTTCACGCCGGCCCATGCTCATCTGGATGATGGCGTTCGCTATCGTCAGTGGCCCACCGGCTGGGGCGGGGACGAACGTGTGTTCGACGCGGATGCGGATACGGCGGACGTGCAGGTCCTCGCCATCGAATATGGCAGCGGTGTCATCGGCACCTTCCACACCCATTCCCACGTGGTGCCACCACGTCGGGCCTGGTTCGTGGCGGGAACCGAGGCCTCCATGGAGGTGGATCTGCGCGCCGGTCGACTGGATGTCCTGCCTGCGCTGGCAGATCCAGAGACGCTCAGTTTCGGAGACGGCAGCGTTGCGAACCACTCCGGCGCGGACCCGGCCATGGCCGCAGATCTCGCCGCGACCTGGTTGGACGGCGCAACCTTCCCGGTCACGGTGCGCGAGGCGCTCGAGGCGGGCCTGACCGTCATGGCTGCTGATCGGGCAGCCATGACCCAGAGCGTCGTCGATCTCGATCCCCTCTGGTCGCGCCTCGATGCCCTGCTGCCGTGATCGTCTCAGCCGGGGGGTGGGGTTCGTGTCAGCCATGCCGCGAGCATCAATGCGGCGAACAGGATGCATGTCTCCAGGGCCAGGATCCGACGGATCCCGGGTTCGTTGACCACGGGGGGGCGCAATTCAACGAACCGGTTCCAGCCTGCGGCGGCCAAGGCGAGCAGCAGCGTGCCAGTCTTCAGCAGCAGCAGCTGACCGTAGGCGTCGTCCATGGGCCAGGGTAGGGGTGCGCCATGAATCCAGGCGCTGCCGATGCCGCTGGCAAACAGTGCGAGCACCAGCGCCAGGGCGAAGTTGCCGACCCGTCCAAGCAGATCCGCCAGCGGATCCCGCCTGAGCATCCGGGGGAGCAGCGCCAGCACCAGGGCGACCCACGCGACCGCAGTGACCATGTGCACGATCTGCAGCACCATGCCGAGGTGTTCGAGGCGGCTGCTGGCCACGTGCCCACCGGCTGCCATCAGCGCCAGGATCGCCACCAGCGTTGCGGTGAGCATCCAGCACAGCCCACGTCGTAAGCCGGGTGCGTCAACCACGCGCAGGCCTTCCGCCAGCAGCAGTGCATAAACCGCAGGCAGAATGGGCGTCAGCAGTTGCGGGCCGTGAGTGGTGGTGCGGAAGTATTCCAGGGCGAGGGGGAGGACGGATTCTTCGAGCCTTGCGGCAATGGGGGCCACGGTGGCCACCAGGACCGCGAGGCTGCCGACGCTGAGCAGGAGCACGCCCGCGCTGATCAGCAGGAGTGCAGAATGGCGCCGATGGTCCAGCCACTCCAGTGCCACCGCCGTCGCCATGACGACGACGCCCGCCAGCCGGATCGCCTCGGCCAGCGCGTCGATCCCATAGTTCATCAGGGTTCGATCTGGAAGCGAACGGTACCGCTCGTGGTGTGTCCGTCTTCCGCCAGAACCTCCCAGTCGAGCAGGTACCAGCCCGGCCGGGCACCTTCAGGCACCGCCACCTCGATCACCTGGCGTGCAGCGTCCGCCACCGCTGTCTCCCGAGGGAGGCGGTTGTCCCGGTCGGGCTCCCCGTCAGGACGAGTGCCCAGGTAGTGGAGTGCAAAGTCGCTGAAGCGCGGTTGAATGGCCTCGGTGAATTGCAGCGTGATGGCATTGGCCTCGGCAGCAAGCACCTCGCCATCGGCGGGTACACTCGAACTCAAGCGGGCATGGCCCAGGCTCTGACTGCTGAGTACCGCCAGAACGACGAACAACGGCAAAGCGCGCATCGGTGCCTCCTTTGGGTCGGGGGTTCCCATGTTACCTGCATGCGGGCACGCGAACAGAGCCCCCGGTGGCCTGATCGCGTACCCTGTTGCCGTGCGTCCTGCGTTCATCCAGCGAGGAGGGGAGAGATGACGAACTTCAGCGAGGTGCCCTGGATCAAAGCCCACATCGAGCTTTATCAGAGCGACCCTGAACAAGCGCACATGTGGGATTCGACCCCAGTGGGCGGCCCCGGCGTGCTGCCGACGCTGCTGCTCACCACCCGTGGCCGCAAGACCGGCGAGCCGCGCCCTGCGCCATTGATCTACGGTGAATCAGATGCTGCCTACGTGGTGATCGCCTCCAAGGGCGGCATGCCGACCCATCCCTTGTGGTACCTGAATCTGGAGGCCGATCCGGAATGTGAGTTGATGGTGGGCCCGAAGCATGTCAAGGCGCGCGCGCGTGTGGCCGAGGGGGCGGAGCGTGAACGGCTGTGGCAGATGATGGCGAAAATCTACCCGCCTTATGACGCTTACCGGAAGCGGGCGGGTGAGCGCCGGATTCCGGTAGTGGTTCTCGATCCGGTGGCGTGACGGCAGTCGCGACCCTGGTTCATACTCGAAGACGCACGCTCGCGTTTGATTGTCAGGGTGTGGGGAGATCAGAGCTGCCGGACGCTCGAGCCGGCTCGTCGAAGCAGTAGAGAGAGACACCGGAATGACGCGATCCGCCACCCCGGACCGCCCCGAACTCACCCGCGAGCGCCTGTTTGCGTATGCACTGCCCGCTGCACCCATCGCCGCCATGGGGCTGCCCCTGGCCGTGCATCTGCCGCCGTTCTACGCGGGCTCGTTGGGCCTGAGCCTGTCTATCGTCGGCGGCATCTTCCTGCTCGCACGCTTCTGGGACGTGTTCACGGACCCGGTACTCGGACTGCTGTCGGATCGCGTGTCCAGCCGCTGGGGTCGGCGTCGCCATTGGATCGTCGCAGCCGTGCCGATCATGCTGGTGGCGGTGGTGATGGTATTCATGCCCCAGGGCCAGGTGACCGGGTCCTACCTGCTGCTCTGGCTGTTCGTGCTCTACATTGGCTGGACCCTGCTCACCATCTCGCACATGTCCTGGGGGGCCGAGCTGACCCCCGACTACCACGAGCGCTCCCGGGTCCATGGCGCGCGGGAAATCGCACTGATCCTCGGCATGATCACCGTGCTGACCCTGCCGGTGCTGATCGAGTGGACGGAACCAGACGATCTGCCTGCGGCGCGCGTGGCCGTGATGGGCTGGTTCGTGCTCATCCTGCTGCCGCTGTCCGTGTTCTGGGCGGTGACGCGCGTGCCCGAGCGGCCGACGCCGCAACCGTCACCCATCGCCATGCGCCAGGCCGTTGGCGCGTTGGTCGAGAGTCGGCCGCTGCGCATGGTGCTCGGTGCGGACCTGCTGGCAGGGATCGGTAACGGCCTGGTGGCGAGCATGTTCCTGTTCCTGGCCGAGGACGCGCTCGGGCTCGGCCGCGTTTCCAGTCTGCTGCTGCTGTGCTACTTCATTTCCGGGGTCAGCTTCATACCGCTGATGCTTTTTTTGGCCCGTCGCTTCGGCAAGCACGTCGCCGCTGCAGGATCGTCTCTGTTCAACGCCGCGACGCTGCCCCTTATCCTGCTGGTGCCTGTCGGCAACGTGCCGTTCGCGCTGACAGTGTGGGTGCTGCTCGGGATCAACATGGCGGCCGGTCCGTTCCTGTTCCGCTCCATCATGGCGGACGTGGCCGACCACGATAGCGTGATCACGGGCCGTCAGCGCACCGGTCTGTTCTACGCCATGCTCACCAGCACGAGTAAGATTGGCGCGGCGCTGGCCATCGGACTCGGCTACGTGGTCCTGGACATGATCGGCTTTACCCCGCGAGGCGAGAACACCCAGGCGACGCTGGACGCCCTGCGTGCGGTGTACGTCTGGCCTGCCGTGGTCATCAGCGTCCTGGTTGCCGTGTTCTTCTGGTTCTTTCCGCTGGATGAGGTCGCCCAGCGCAGGAACCGCAGCATTCTCGAGGAGCGTCGACGCCGGGAGCTCGACGATGGGGCCGTCGAGTCCAGTGCCGGAGGCGGCTGATGCTGATATCGAAGCAGGGAGGTGCGCATGGACCTGATTATTCGTGATGCCCTGATTCACGACGGCAGTGGCGCTGCGGTTCGCCGCGGTGACGTGGGCGTACGTGCCGGCCGCATCGTGCACATCGGCGATCTGGAAGGGGTCGACGCCGCTGAGGTCGTCAACGCGGCCGGCCTTGCCCTGGCGCCCGGCTTCATCGACATGCATTCCCACTCGGATTGGGTCCTGCCGCAGCCTCACCACGGCCAGGTGCTGGCGCCGTTGCTGGAGCAGGGCATCACCACCATCGTCGGCGGCAACTGTGGTTCGTCTCCTGCGCCGATCCTGCCTGGACGGGAAGGTCGCGTTCGCAACGTGGGACGCATGTTGCACGACGAAGCCCTCGACTACGGCTGGACTGACATGGCGTCGTTCCTCGGCCTGCTCGAACGCCAGGGGGTGGCCGTGAATCTGGCCCAACTCGTGGGTCACGGAACCATCAAGAGTGGCGTCATGGACAGGGTGGACGAGGGCGCGGCGCCTGCGCAGGTGGCGGCCATGACCGATGCCGTTCGCGAGGCGCTCGACGGCGGCGCCATCGGCTTGTCCACCGGTCTCGGGTACGCGCCTGGCGTCTTTTCAGACACTGACGAACTCATTGCAGTGAGCGAACCGCTGAAGGAACGGGGCGGTTTGTATACGTCTCATGCGCGCAGCTACGTCGCCGTCGTGGCACGCGGCGATGCTGCAGCTACGCCGTCCAACATCCGGGCCCTGGACGAGACTGCAGCGGTTCATCGGGCCCATGGAGTCAAGGTGCAGCACTCGCACATGATTTTCGTCGGTGATGCCACCTGGCCCACCACCGACGCTGCGCTCGAGCATCTCGACCGGCTCGCTGAGGACGTCGACATCGCCTGTGACGCGTTTCCGTACGTTGGTGGCAACACCACGCTGGTGGTGTTCATGCCGCCTTGGAGCCTGACACGGCTGTCCGAGGCCGTGACTGACCCTGACCTGCGCGCGAAAGCGCGGGCGGGCCTGGAGCGGCAGCAGGCCACGTTCGGAATGTGCTGGGATGACACCCAGATCATGTGGGTCCCCGACCGCAGCAAGGCCCGCTACGAGGGCATGACCGTGGCGGAGATCGCCGCTGAGCGGGGCGAGAACGCCACCGAGACCTACCTCGATCTGATCGCCGAGCTCGGTGGACGGACGCGGATCATCAACTGGAACTACTCCGGCCGCGATGACGAGGAAGTGTCTTTGCGCAAGGTGCTCAAGCATCCGCGCACCTGCTTTGAGACCGACACCATCCTCACCGGACAGGGCTTCGACAATCCGGCCTCCTACGGCACGTTCCCGCGCATCCTCGGCCGCTACGTCCGCGAACTCGGTCTGCTTGGGCTCGAGGAGGCGATCCATCGCATGACGGGCATGTCCGCCGAGCGGATGAACATCGCTGACCGTGGTCGCATCGAGGAGGGCCTGGCCGCAGACCTGGTGCTGTTCGATCCTGAAACCATCGGTGACAACACCACCCGCAAGGCGCCTGACCGTTCCCCTACGGGCATCGAACTGGTGGTGCTGAACGGCACCGTCGTAGTACGCGGCGGCCGCTTCGATGTCGACAGCCGGGCCGGCAGCGTGCTGCGCCTGCAGCGAGGCAGGGTGGGGGCGTACTAGAGCATCACGCCTGCCCGCAGCGCGGTCAGGAGGAAGCCTTCGCCAGGACGAACTGCCGCAGCGTCTGCGGGTCGGCGACGCCGCGAACAGTCAGACTGCTGCCGTCGAGGCAGATCACGCTGACGCGGCCGTAGCCGAGCAGCCGCCCGAGCCAACCGCGCTTCACGCCACAGGCGTCGACCTTTTCCAGCGCCAGCTTGCGCACACGCCTGCGGAAGATGCCCTTCTCGATCAGGAGGTGACGTTCGGTCACTACCATGGATGTGTTCAGGAACGCAGCCAGCGCGGCCACGCCGGTACCCGGCAGGACCAGCAGGTAGAGGACTGCGGCGGCGCTGAAACCGATCACCCCCAAGGGTATCAGGAGACACAGCACCGCGAGCAGCAGGACGCCTGCCGGCGGCAACAGCACGCCCCAGTGTTCCTTCGCCCGATGGAGCACGTGCTCACCGGCGGGCATTTCGGTGTCCAGATGACTTCTGCGGCCAAGTAACCAGCCCAGTGCCGCCACCAGGGCTGCCGGCGGCAAGAGCATGGCGCCAGCGACCAGCAGCATGTTGCCCAGGCGTCCGCCGGTCCAGGCTACGCCCAGCAGCAGCGTCAGTACGGCCGCGAGCAGCAGCCCCGCCCCGCTGAGAATGAGATTGCGGCGCCAGTCGAATTCGGTACCGGGATCGGCTCCCCGCGGCCACCAGCGCATCAGTGCTGAGCTGAACGCTGCCGGAAGCAGGACCGCGAACAGGGCCAGGAACCACATGGCCGTCACGCCGCGAATGGCCATGGCCAGCAGCAAGGAGACGAGTGCACCGGCGGCGAAGGCCAAAGGCGCCCAGCGCTGAATACTGTTCTTCCATGAGTCGGCCACGTCGTTGTCCATGCTCGAAAATTGGGTGGGAGGCGTATCGCCCCTCAGGAAATGGATCAGTACTTCCCTAGGCTACCGCAGCCGTGTGCCGGCTGCAGAACGTGACGGAGTGTCCTGGCGCGTGCAGGCGGGTTAAGCTTCGCGCCTTACATGTCGTCATGCATGCGTTCCCAAGGGACCGAGATGCGCACGACGCAGGGCATTCGCGAGCATAGAGAGAGAGTCATGACTGCGACCGCAACCAGAACCGATCAGGGCAGCGACATCGAGGCATTCCGGGCGGACGTCCGCAGTTGGCTGGCGGACAACTTCCCGTCGGCGCTGCAGGGGGTGCCACCGGCCATGGAAGGCGCCTCGGAGGGTAAGCACGCGGCAGACATGGAGCGCTGGCGTGAACGTCTCGCTGAGCGTGGCTGGGGCGCACCTCATTGGCCGCAGGTTTACGGCGGTGCCGGTCTCGATCATGCGCACGTGCGGGTGCTGGCCCAGGAAATGGGCCGCGCCGGAGCGATCAATCCCATTCCAATGCTGGCGGGAATGGGTGTGACCATGGTGGGTCCGACCATTCTCGAGTACGGCACCGAAGAGCAGAAGCAGCGTCACCTGCCCGGCATTGCCAGCGGCAAGGTGCGCTGGTGCCTGGGGTTGTCCGAGCCCAATGCCGGATCCGATCTGGCCTCCCTCGGTACGGTGGCTGAGGATCGTGGCGACCACTTCGTGGTCAACGGCCAGAAGATCTGGACCTCCGGGGCCGATATCTCCCAGTGGTGCGGTGCCCTGGTCCGTACCGACAAGAGTGTCGCCAAGCACAAGGGTATCAGCTTCCTCATGTTGCCCATGGATCAATCTGGCGTCCGTACGCGTCCCATCCGGCTGATTTCCGGTGCGTCGCCTTTCTGCGAGACGTTTTTCGACGACGCGCGAGCTGAGAAGGACGACCTGCTCGGTGAGCTCAATGACGGCTGGAACGTCATCAAGCGCCTGCTGCAGCACGAGCGTGCCAGTCAGACCAGCGCCGCAGGTCCGGGTGGAAGGCAGAAGCCTGAAGGCCTCCACGACATCGCCAAGCGCTATGTCGGCGTGGACACCTCGGGCCGACTCGACGACCCGGATCTTCGTGCCCGTCTGACCCAGCACCTCATGGACGCCGCCGCGCACAAGCTCACTGCAGAGCGCATCGCGGCCGAGGCCCGGGGCAATCCCGAAGTGAGTGCGGCAGCCTCCATCATGAAGAACTCCGCTACCGGTATTTCCCAGGCCCGTTCAGAACTCATGCTCGAGATCATGGGCCAACAGGGCCTCGGCTGGGAGGGTGATGTGTTCGCAGCCGACGAGCTCTCGACCGTGCGCGAATGGCTGTGGGGCAAGGCCATCTCGATCTACGGCGGATCAGCCGAGGTGCAGAAGAACATCATTTCCAAGAACATCCTGGGGCTTCCCGAGACGACCCAGAAGGGTTGAGCAGAATACGTAACGAGGACGACGACAGATGGCAGCACTGAGCGAAGAACAAAGCCTGATCCGTGATCAGGCCAAGTCATGGGTCAGCGAGAAGGCGCCCGTGCGCAAGTTCCGGGAGATGCGCGACGCCCGCATTGGACAGGCCTACGCGCCCGAGGCTTTTTCCGCCATGGTCGACATGGGCTGGACCGGCATCCTGGTGCCGGAAGCGTACGGCGGATCGGATCTCGGCTACCTCACGTTCGGTCTCATTCTCGAAGAGCTCGGGCGACAGCTCACCGCTTCGCCGCTGCTGGCATCGGGACTGGTGGGTACCTCTGCCATCCTGCTCGGTGGCAACGAGGAGCAGAAGCAGGCCTGGTTGCCGAATCTCGTCGACGGGTCGGCCATCCTGACCCTCGCTGTGGATGAAGGCCCACGACACGCCCCGGAGAAGACGGCGCTCGCCGCCTCGGCCAGCGGCGACGGTTTCGTCCTCGACGGATCGAAGGTCGGTGTGCTGGAAGGCATGGCGGCCACCGCGTTCGTGGTGGCGGCACGCACATCCGGAGAGCCGGGCAGCGACCAGGGGATCTCCCTTTTCCTGGTCCCCGCAGATGCGAAGGGTGTCACACGGTCGGCGCGGGTCACCGCCGACAGCCGCGGCTATGCGGACGTCACGTTCGCCAAGGTGGAGATCGGGTCCGATGCACTCCTCGGTTCCCTCGATGAGGGTTTCGAACTGCTGGACACGTTGCTCGATCGTGGCCGCGCGGGACTGGCTGCTGAAATGCTCGGCATCGCCGGGGGTGCCTTCGCGATGACGCTGGACTACCTGAAGACCCGCAAGCAGTTTGGCCGTGTAATCGGCTCGTTCCAGGCCCTCGGACACCGTGCGGCCGACATGTACTCGGGCATGGAACTGGCGCGCTCCTGCGTCGAGGCAGCCCTCGCTGCCATAGACGCTGACGCTGGCAACGTCGCCGAGCTGTGCTCCCTGGCGAAGTGCAAGATGGGGGATCACCTGCACCTGGTTTCGAACGAGCTGATCCAGATGCACGGCGGCATCGGCATGACCGACGAGTACGATGCCGGGTTCTATCTCAAGCGCGCCCGCGCGATGGAGACGATCTACGGCAATCAGGCCTTCCATCGCGAGCGTTACGCGCGCCTCCTGGGCTACTGATCGGGGTCTCCGACGCGGCGGTCGGGGTTTCAGCTCCAACGGATGCGCGTGGCCGATGGCGTCGATCGTGGGTCGACGCTGGCCCGCGCGCCGGTCCTGAGTGGATCGAGCGCAGCTTCGGTCCGCCGGATCGGCGCAGCAGCTACGATGGCAGCACGGAGGTGTGGCGCTACCTCAATCGCAGCACGTCGAAGTCCCGCGTCGGCCTGTTCCTGCTGTTCCGTGTCAACGTCGAACATGATGCGGTGGAAACCCTGGCCATCGAGATACGCGACGGTACCGTCTCTGACTACTGGGTGGAGCAGCGCTAAGGAATTGATCAGCACTTCCCTGAGTCTGCGACGGGTACGTGTTCGCAACCGCTTCGTGCTGCCAGCGTGCTGCAGGCGTGAATGACCCTGCGATTTGGGTTGACCGAATCGTTTGCGTAGAGTGCGCCGCGTCTCGTTGCGATGCTGGAGGTGGTCTTGGTGCAATCAGGCGATGCGCAGGCAACCGAAGCTCAGCGCGCCCAGTGGTCGTCTGAGCCCGCGTTCGTTTTCTCCATGGCCGCGGCAGCCGTTGGGCTCGGTAATCTCTGGCGCTTTCCCTACATGGTCGGCGAGAACGGTGGGGGTGCATTCATCCTTGCCTATCTTATCGCTCTGGTGACAGTGGCGGTGCCGATCATGATGCTCGAGGTTGGCGCCGGCCGGCTGGCTCAAGGCAGCGTCGTCGGCACCTTTCGCCACGTCAATCGACTGGGGACGGTCTACGGTTGGTTCGTGGTGCTGCTCACCGTCGCGATCACCAGCTACTACCTGGTAATCACCGGTTGGACACTCGGCTATGCCGTCTCTGCGCTGCAGATGGCCGTGGAACCGTTCGACGAGTTCACGGTCGGCTACAACTCACTCTGGTATTTCTTTGCTGTCACCATTCTCG
>REEU01000180.1 GCA_007694905.1 Gammaproteobacteria bacterium
CGGTCAGGGCAAGACGCAGGCCGCCAAGTTCGCGGGCGCGTTCGGGGGTTTCGTAGTGCATGGTACTGCCACTCCCAGTGTCGAGGGAAAGTCACGCCATCTCCCGGCGCCTCGGTTGTCACTTGTCGGAGCCCCGGGTCGAGCAGGCGCCACATTCACCGACTCGACCCGAGGCATTCGCCCTGTGAGAGGCCCGTCCGCCTATTCGAATCGCACGGACAGGGTGACGCCGTACGAGCGCGGCGGGCCGTAGTTCGTGAAGTTCCACAACCCGGCAACGGGCAACGCGGAGAACCGGTAGGTCTCATTCGTGAGGTTGGAGATGTATCCGGTGAGTGCCCAGCGATCACGCCGATCATGCAGCGTCGCAGAGACATCCACCAGCGTACGCGAATCCATCTGCGTCCCGGGTGCATTGAACACGTCGGTCTCCGCCTTGGACTGATAGTTCGCCGCGCCGGTGAGCGTGACCCTCTGCCCGTTCCGCAGCCCGAACTCATAGGCTGCACTGCCCATCAGCTTCCATTCGGGTGAGAACGGTACATCGAAGTCGAGAAGCGAAATCTCCTCGCCGGCGCCGCGCAGGGCCGGCAGGACACCGCGCTTGTACTTGTGGTCGAGCCAGTTGACCGCAGCCGTGATCCGCCAGTTATCGGTGGGGACCCAGGTGGCCTCGACATCGATACCCTTGACTTCGGAGCGACCAGTGTTGACCGTCACGGTTTCCTGCTGATTGGAGCCGTCCGCGGCGACATACGGTGCCACGACGGCGCGCTGCAGGTCATCGTACTGAGTCCGGAATGCGGCGATGTTCAGACGCAGCCTCGCATCCAGCAGGTCGGCCTTGTAACCGATCTCGATGTTGTCGTTGGTCTCTGGATCGTACGAGCAGAACTCCACCGTGGCACAGGTTTCCGAGAACCCGCCCGACAGGAAACCGGTGGCATAGCTCAGGTAGACCATCTGGTCATCGTTCAACCGGTAATCCAGCACGGTCCGCCAAGTGGTCTCGTTCCAGCTGTCGCTGGCATTGAGGAAGACACCGAAATTCTCCGGCGGCAGCGGCACACTGTTGCCGTCCCACTCACGCGCGGAGATACCCGCACGGCTGATCATCTGCGAACGTACGTCGCGGCAGACGCCGTCCACGAAGATGATGTCCTGCGGCTCCGTGAATTCTGAGCACAGCCCGCCGCCGTCAACGAAACGCACATAATCCTTTTCATCACGACTGAAACGGATACCAGCGGTCAGGTTGAGCCGGTCGGTGACCTCAAAAGTACCGTCGAAAAACAGCGCGTACTCGTCGCGATCCTGCTCTGTGCCCTGCAACTGGTAGTCACGCAGATCCCGCGTGTCCAGATTCACCCGGCCGTCTGCTCGAACGAAGCTTTCGGTCTCCGGATCAAACACCGGAATCAGTGATGTCAGACCGACCTGGTAGAAGCTCCTGAAGTTGAAGCTGTCCTTGAAGTAGTTTGCACCGAGTACGAAGTTGAACGGGCCGTCCAGCAGCGACGCGAATCGAAGCTCCTGCTGGAATGTGTAGCGTTCGGTATGTCGGCTGGAGTCGAACAAAGTACGGAACGCCTCACCGGTGTAGGTGCTTGGCAGGCGCTGGCGCTCCTCCCGATAGCCGGTGATCGAGGTGATCTCACCCGCGCCGAGTGCGAGCGTCTGGGTGAGGTACAGACCGTTGGCATCGACGCGATGTCCGGCATCCATGCGAATGTCATCGTTACCGGTGATCAGCGTACTGAATACATCCCGCTGCCCTGCAAGCTGGATCCCCGGAAACCCGAGCTGGGTCAGCAGGTCGGCTTCGGTGCTCTCGTTCACCCCGGGCGGCGAGTCCGACCGATCACGCACATTCTCGAAAATCAGGTAGGCGCTATAGTTTTCGGTAGGTTCCCAGAGCAGCTTGGCCTTGGTGGCCATGACGTCCTTGCCACCGAGACGCCGGCCATTGCCTGCCACGGCCAGGCCAACTTCTTCAGGAGGGAGCGTACCCTCCGGAATGCCGAACAAACCCCACAAGGGCACCTGGTTCGGGAAAGTCGCTGTGGCCTTGTCCGCCTTGTAGTAACCGTCACTCTGGTCGTAGATCGACGCGAGCCGGAACGCCAGATTCTCAGCGAATGGAATGTTCAACGCGGCCTTGACCGAGCGGTTGCCTGCGCCATTTTGGTACTGGCCGTAACCGACCTCGAAGTCCGCACTGAACTCGTCCATCACCGGGCGCTTGGAGGTAATTGAGATCACGCCGCCCGTGCTGTTTTTGCCGAACAGGGTACCCTGCGGGCCGCGGTAGACCTCAATCTGCTGAACATCGAACAGTGTCAGGAACTGCGACGTCACATGACTCAGCGCGAACTCGTCCATCAGGAAGCTGACAGGGGCATCCTGGGTAACCAGGATGATGTTCGTACCCGTGCCGCGCATGCCTCCGCCTGTCGCATTGAAGCCCGCCGGGGCCGACAGCACCAGGCCTGGCGTAATCCGATCGAGCGCACGAACGTCGTTGACGAACGTGCGCGCGAGGTCGGCCTCGGTCACGGTGGAGATGGCGATCGGCACATCCTGCTGCGAGGCCCGGCGCATGGTGCCGGTGACCACGATCTCCTCGAGCTGGCCCAGATCGCGTCTCTGCTCGGCCTCCTGGGCAAGGCTGGCCATGCTGGTGGTTCCGAGCGCCAGAGCAACGGCGCCGACGATGGGCTTAGGTGACAGACGAAGCATCGATGTTTCCCCCAGTGGTTGCCTTGGCCCCGCATCGAGCGCGGACGCCGAACAGTCAATCTGCCGGCCAGTCGATACCGGCCAGGCAGATCCTCAAGATGCGTTCACGCCGTGCCCGCCTCGCGCTCACGAGCGACGTTGGCCTCGAGGTCGCCATCGGCGACACGACGCAGAAATTCGTAATCCAGCACGTAGGCTATGGTGCCGTCGTCAGCCGGATAGGCGACCGGCCCATGACCGATGAACAGGTACTCGGTTTCGACATCCGCGCGGGCGACTTCGTGAATTTCACCGAGGGCTTCGTAGCCGTAGACACCGGCAGGCGCGCTGCCCACGTCATAGAGCAGCTCACCCTTGGTGACAAAGAATTCGCCGGAGCTGAGGTGCTTGTGCGGCAGAATTCTCGAACCCGGCTGCATGCGCACGTAAAGCGCCCATCGCCCGGTGACCGCACAGAAACGCAAGAGCTGAAACTCGATGCCCTCGCCAAGTGAGTACCACGGCAGCTGACTGGTATCGGCAAGCAGCGCGCCGGTGGCGCCAGGATCATGTACTCTGCTGGACATACCGCACTCCCCCGAAGCGGCCTGGACAACCCTGACATGCGGGGCTGTCTACAAGTCCAAGGAAGTTTGCGTTGCCGTTTTAAAAAAAGCAAGCAGTACTGTTTTTGAAGATCAGCGCTGACGCTTTTTTTTGCAATGCAATGAAAACAATGAAAATTCTTAAGATGACACCGGGCTGACAGCGTGCTTAAATGAAACGCGAAGCTGCTGCGGGATGTCAGCAGCGACGCGGTCGCCATGGCTCATGCCGACCACGCGAAACTCTGGAGCTGGGGGAGAATCGATCATGTCACTGACACGTGAGCAGCTGCTGGACGGCTATCGTCGCATGCGTGCGCAGCGCGAATTCGACGAGCGCATGCGCCGGGAATTCGAGGCCGGCACAGTGCCAGGTTTTATCCATCTGTACTGCGGTCAGGAAGCGATCGCAGCGGCCGCCTGCATGCACCTTCGAGATACCGACTACATCGGCAGCACACACCGTGGCCACGGCCATTGCATTGCCAAGGGCTGCGATATCGGTGAAATGCTGCTCGAGATCTATTGCAAGCAGGGTGGCCTGTGCAACGGCAAGGGTGGCTCGATGCATATTGCCGACATGAACAAGGGTATGCTCGGCGCCAACGCCATTGTCGGGGCTGCACCGCCGATCGCGGTGGGGGCTGCCTTGGCTGCCTGGAGCCAGGGGACCGACGGCGTCGCCCTTGCCTTCATCGGCGACGGCGCCTCCAACCAGGGGACTGTGTTCGAAGCACTCAACCTGGCCTCCGTGCTGAAGCTTCCCATGATCTTCATGTACGAAAACAACGGCTATGCCGAATTCACCGGCGCGAAGTACCACGTCGGTGGCGGCGACATCGCCGCGCGTGCAGGCGCTTTCGGTATGCCTGCCCCCAAGGTCGATGGCACCGACTTTTTCGCGGTCCATGACGCCATGGCCGCGGCGGTCGCACGGGCGCGCTCGGGTCAGGGACCAAGCGCAATCGAAGCCGTTGCATCGCGCTGGTACGGGCACTTCCAGGGGGATCCGCAGGCCTACCGTTCCCGCGAAGAACTCGACGAGGTCCGCCGCAGTGGCGACCCACTGAAGAAATTCCGGGAACGGGTACTCGCAGAAAGCTGGCTGGAAGACAGCGACATGGACGCCATTGACCAGGAGCTTCGAGAGCTTATCGACGAGAAGGTCGCGGTGGCCAAGGCCGCGCCTAATCCGGACACCGAAGCCCTTTACACCGACGTCTATCTGGAATACTGAGGGGGAATCACCACATGGCAAAGAAAACTGTACGTGAGGCCATCAACGAAACCCTCGCGCAGGAAATGCGTCGCGACCCCCGGGTCATCGTGCTCGGCGAGGACGTGGCGGGCGGCAAAGGCGGAACCTCGGACACCGAAGAGGCCGCAGGAGGCGTGTTCGGGCTGACGGCCGGTCTGTACAAGGAATTCGGCGGACGTCGCGTCATCGACACACCGATCACCGAGTCGGCCATCATTGGTGCCGCGGGTGGCGCAGCGCTTGCCGGCATGAGGCCGGTCGCCGAACTGATGTTCATCGACTTCATCGGCGTGTGTCTGGATCAGATCATGAACCAGATCGCCAAGTTCCGGTACATGTTCGGGGGCAAGGCCACGACACCCGTCACCATCCGCACCATGATTGGTGCCGGCATGGGTGCCGGCCCGCAGCATTCCGGCGCGCTTTACCCCATGCTCACCATGGTTCCCGGCCTGAAGGTGGTGGTGCCATCCAACGCCTACGATGCCAAGGGCCTGCTCGCCACGGCCATTCGTGACGACGACCCGGTCATTTTCTGCGAGCACAAGGCGCTTTACACGGAAGCGTGCGAAGTGCCCGACGAGGACTACACCATTCCGTTCGGGCAGGCCAACATCACCCGCGAAGGCGAACACGTCACTCTGGTCGCCTTCTCCAGGATGGTGTTGTTCGCCAACCAGGTCGCCGACCGGCTCGCGCGTGAGGGCATCAGCGTGGAGGTCATCGATCCCCGGACCACCTCGCCGCTCGACGAAGACGCGATTTTCGATAGCGTCGACAAGACCGGCCGCCTGGTGGTGGTCGACGAATCCAACCCGATGTGCAGCATGGCCTCCGAAGTGGCCTCCCTGGTCGCCTGCGAGGCTTTCGAGTGTCTGCGCGCGCCGATCGCGAAAGTCACGGCACCACATACACCCGTGCCAGCGCACCCGGAACTCGAAAAAGAGTATGTGCCATCGGTGGCCAAGATCGAATCGGCGGTCAGACGTGTACTGCTCGATTCGGACGTCAAGGCAGCCGCCACGGGCTGAGGCGATGACACTCCGACGGGGCAGCCGCGCGGCCGGCCCGCTTCGGCGGGCGCTGGCCGCGGGGCTCGCATTCAGCTGCATCAGTCCGCTGACCTTCGGCTCGGAGACCGGGCCGGGAGCGGGCTGGCGATCCCATGCCGGAGATGGCGGCTCGGCGCGCTATTCCGCGCTGGACCAGATCACCCCGGAGAACGTCGGTCAGCTCCAGATCGCCTGGCGCTACAGCACCGGCGAGTTGACCCGGCGTGGCCCTGAGCTGATTCAAAACAGCTCCACGCAGGTCACGCCGATTCTCGCCGGCGGCAAGCTGGTGTTCTGCACGCCATTCAACCGCATCATTGCACTTGACCCCGCAACGGGTGCCGAACTCTGGGTGCATGATCCGGATATCGACCTGTCACACGGTCTGCCCTTCCAGTACAACTGTCGTGGGGTGGCGCTCTGGGAAGCCCCGGACATCGCGCCCGGCCAACCCTGCCGTCACCGAGTGCTGAGCGGTACGAACGACATGCGGATCATCGCTGTCGATCTCGAAGACGGCCGTCGTTGCCAGGACTTCGGCGACAACGGCGAGATTGCGGTCCCCCACGGGCCGACGGTTTTTGCGGGCGAGATCAAGATCACTTCGCCACCCGCCGTGGTCAATGGCGTCGTCGTTGTCGGCACCTTCATCATGGACAACCTCCGCCGCCAGGCGCCCGACGGCACGGTCCATGCTTTCGATGCACTGACAGGCGCGCCACGCTGGCAGTTCGACCCCATCCCACGTGATCCGGCCGATCCTGTCTGGGCGACCTGGCACAATGATTCCGCACCGCACTCCGGGGCGGGCAACGTCTGGGCACCGATGAGCGTGGATCCCGAAAGGGACCTGATATTCCTACCGGTCTCCTCGGCCGCACCCGATTTCTGGGGCGGAGACCGCCCGGGCGACAATCTCTACACCGGTTCAGTCGTCGCCCTGCGGGCCAGTTCTGGCGAATACGTGTGGCATTTCCAGCATGTGCGCCACGACATCTGGGATTACGATACGCCCGCTGCACCGCTGCTTTTCGATCTGCCGTCCGCAGAGGGCACGACCCCTGCGCTCGCATTGACGACCAAGCAGGGCTTTGTCTTCGTGCTGGATCGTGAGACCGGGAAGCCCTTGTTCGAACTGGAAGAGCGTGCTGTTCCGCAGAGCGCGATGCCGGGCGAGTGGCTGAGCCCGACACAGCCTTTCCCGGTCAGGCCGGCACCGCTGCTGCCGGAGCGGGTGCGTCCTGAAGATGCCTGGGGCTTCACGTTCTGGGATCGCCGCGCGTGCCGCCGGCTCATTGCCAGCCTCCATCATGAGGGGATGTTTACGCCACCCACCACCTCGCCTGGCACGCTGTTGAACCCAGGCACTGCCGGCGGCATGAACTGGGGGGGCGCAGCGTGGTCGCTCGACCATGACCTGCTGGTCGTCAATTTGACCAACGTCCCCCAGGTCGTCGAGTTGATCCCGCGGGAGGAGATTCCAGGCGTCGACGGTATCACGCTGGTCGATGGCAAGGACGTTGCAGCGATGCAGGGGTCTCCCTACGGTATCAGCCGGCGTTGGCTGCTCTCGCCACTGGGCGCGCCGTGTGTCGCGCCACCCTGGGGTGAACTGGTGGCCATCGACACGCGAGACGGAGAGATCCGGTGGCGCAGTCCGCTGGGCTCGATTCGTGACCACCTGCCTGTGCCGCTGAACATTCGATTGGGGACGCCCAATCTGGGTGGACCGCTGGTCACCGCCGGCGGGCTGGTGTTCATCGCCGCCACGATGGATCGCATGCTCAGGGCGTTCGACGTCCTGACTGGCAGCGAGCTGTGGTCCATGCGGATGCCAGCAGGCACACAGACCTCACCGATGACCTACGAGGCAGATGGGCGGCAGTACGTGGTGCTCGCGACCGGCCATCACCTCTGGTTCGGCTCCAAGGCGGGAGATGAACTGATTGCCCTGGCGCTGCCGGACGGCAAGGGTAGCTCGAGATGACTTTCTTTGGGGGAAGGATCCTATGATCAACCGAACATCTTCGCTGGCAATGACACTCACCGCGGTTACCCTTCTTGCCGCATGCGGCAGTGCCGAGGGGCCTGCAGTGACCGATGCGCCCGCGACGGGTGAAGCCAGGCAGCAGCCCGGGGGTAAAGGCGGCGAGGGCCTGATGGTCGCAAGCGAACTGACCGCCCATGCCCAGCAACTCTATATCGAGCACTGCGCGAGCTGTCACGAAGGCGGTGTGCCGTATGCGCCGCACAGCGTCACTTTCCAGATGCAGGGGCCCGAGGCGATCCTCGTGTCCATGGTCGATGGGGTCATGGCACCCATGTCCACCGAACTGAGCTACGACGACAAGATCCAGCTCGCGGAATTCCTTGGCGGCCGTGCGCTGGGGGCACCCGCCGCACAGGCCGTATTGATGTGTCAAGAAGACCGGCGGGGTTTCGACCGTTCGAAGCCACCCGCCCTGGATGGCTGGGGTATGACCCTGACCAGCCATCGCTTCGCCAGCGAGCCTGGATTCTCGGCGGCGGAGATTCCTAGCCTCGAGCTCAAGTGGGCATTTGCCTATCCGAACGCCACCCGTGCGCGCTCGCAGCCCATGGTCGCCGGCGGTGCCGTGTTTGTCGGTGGGCAAAGCGGCGAAATCTACGCCCTGGACTTCGAAACCGGCTGCGCACGCTGGATTTACCAGGCAGAAGCGGAAGTCCGCAGCAGCATCTC
The DNA here is from genome assembly GCA_007694905.1 of Gammaproteobacteria bacterium. GTDB lineage: Bacteria > Pseudomonadota > Gammaproteobacteria > Pseudomonadales > Azotimanducaceae > SLTB01. The sequence goes on from REEU01000180.1 coordinate 8,353, forward strand.
GATCGATGGTTGGGATCCGGATGACGATACCGCCCGACCCCGCGCATACTTCGGTGACTTTGATGGTTGGGTCTACGCCGTAGACGCGTTCACTGGCGAGGAGATATGGAAAAGCCATATCAACGATCACGCCGTGGCCACCATCACCGGATCACCGCGTCTGCACAGGGACCGCCTGTACGTGCCGATCTCCTCCACGGAGTGGGCCTCCGCGAACGATCCTGCCTACGAGTGCTGCACGTTCCGCGGCGCTGTCGCGGCCTTCGACACCAATACCGGCGAGATGCTCTGGAAAACCCACAGTATCGCAGAGGCACCACAACTCACCGGAGAGACGAACAGCGCGGGCGCACGCCAGTGGCATCCGGCAGGCGCGCCCATCTGGAACAGCCCGACGATCGATGAGCGGCGTAATCTGCTGTACGTGGGCACCGGCCAGGCCTATACCTCACCTGCGGCGGACACGAGCAACTCGGTGCTTGCAATGGATCTCGATACCGGGGAGCTGAAGTGGCATTGGCAGGCCGAGGCCGGTGATGCCTGGACCATGGCCTGTTTTCTTGGCCTGCCTGATAACTGCCCGGAGGAAGATGGGCCGGACCTGGACATCGGCGCATCGCCCATTCTGCTGACGCTTTCCGATGGCCGGGATGTCATCCTCGTCGGTCGGAAGTCCGCAACCGTCTATGCCCTGGACCCGGACAACAAGGGCGAGCTGTTGTGGACGACCAGGCTCGGGGTCGGTGGCTATGCGGGTGGTGTCCACTGGGGCATGGCGGCAGAACCGGATGTCCTCTATGCGCCCAACGCAGACACCGACTTCCTGGGCACTTTCGAGGAAGATCCTGTGCCCGGACTGTTTGCGCTGGACGCCCGAACCGGAGACAAGCTGTGGTACGCGCCCGCCCCGGATGTCTGCCCCGACCATCTCCGCCCGGCCTGCGATCCGGGCTTCTCTGCCGCCGTAACAGCCATGCCGGGCGCCGTCTTTGCCGGCGGTTTCGATGGCCACCTGCGGGCGTATGACAGCGCCAGTGGCGAGTTGCTGTGGGACTTCGACACCAAGCAGACTTTCGATACGGTCTCTGGCGAGCAGGCGCATGGCGGCGCCATAGAATCCGATGGTCCTGTGATCGCCAATGGCCGCGTACTGGTGAACTCCGGCTATCTGTTCGGGGGACGCTTGCCCGGCAACGTGCTGCTGGTATTCGGCCCTGCCGAAGCGGCATCTGACTGAAACGGCAGTACCGGCAGGCGGGGTGTGCTTCCAGGGGCACCCCGCCTGCACGGCGCTCAGCGTGGACCCATCAGCTCCAACGGTGTCTGATAGGTGCACTCGGCACCATCGGCCGTCACGATGTAGACATTCTCCATGTGACAGGGTCCGTGTTCGCTGCCGAAATACAAACAATCGACACTGACCACCATATTCTCCTGCAACGTGAACCCCCGAGCACCAGCAATGCCGTTGGCAGGATAGGGAATCGGCAATTCCACAGGCATATGACCGACGCCATGGACCATCACAAGAAGCTTTTCCGGGGCACTGACCCCGTGGTCGCGCAGATGAGCCAAACCGATCGCGCCAAGGTCGCCGGTGGAAACCCCAGGTCGCATGGCTGAGATCATTTTGAGGTAGCCTGCACGTACCGTATCGTGCAACTGTTGATACGCCTTGGACGGCACTCCAATGACTGCCGTGCGATTGATATCGATCCAGTAGTCCTCACAGGTCCCCAGAGTCTCTAGAATTACAATCTGCCCTTCCTGCAGTGGGCGATCGTGTCGTGTGCGAAACAGCTCCGGAATGAACTCGCCTGAAAATGCACCACCAAAAAGCATCGCACCGTCGTCAACAGGCGTAATGCCCGCCCTGATCATTTCGTTGGAAACGTCGTGCTGAAACTCATCCCAGGTGACTCCCAGACGTAACAGACTGGCTGCCACCTGCACAGCGTAGTCCGCTTTCTTCCCAATCCGTCGGAAAGCAGCAAGTTCTTCCGGGGTCTTTACGATCCGCGCAAGCAGCATCGAATCAAGCGCATCCTCGACCTCAATGGACAGCGCACCAGGGCCTCGCGCAACGTAATGACCGACACGCAGGTCATCGAAGGCAACTTTCCCGCCCTCAATACCATGATCGGACAAAGCAAGCTTTATTGCAGCGATCAGGTCCGGCTGGCTAGCACCACGAACACGCTCGCCATGGATTTCCATGACCGCTGCTACAATGGCGCCAAGCCGATAGTGTGGATCCTCAGCCCGAGCGACTTCGCAAAAATTCAGTAGTTCAAAGGGACGGATTTCATCGGCTCTATCCGGTCGTCCCTGCTCCCCCATGACGGCCAACAACGCGATATTGGCCTCGGGGATCACGAGCATGACCGGCTTCGTGGTTTCGGTCGGCACGATTACGGCAGATACCGGTTCCTGCAGCCACCAGCGCTCCAGGATCGAGTTGTAACCTGATGCGTAAAGCACATCGTACGGATTGCTCAGAACAATCGCGTCCAGATCCCGCAGCGCAGCCTGTTCTCGGATTCTACGAATACGGCCGTCCATACCCCCTCCCCCATGGTCAACTCAACCCAACCATACACGCGGTGTAGCCACACGCGTACGCAAGGCATCCAGCCAACGTGCACCCAGAGCACCGTCAATCGCTCTGTGATCGCACGACAGCGTGGCCGATATTTCGCTCTGCACGACCACTGAGCCATCGCGCACAACCGCACGCGGCTTCGCCGTACCCACCGCCAGAATCGCCGACTGCGGAGGGTTGATCACCGCCGCAAACGAATCGATGCCATACATGCCCAGATTGGAAAGCGTCATCACACCGCCCTGAAACTCGGAGCGGGCCAGCTTGCCGGCGCGACCCCGCTCTGCCAGGTCGCGAATTTCAGTCACGAGCGTATCCAGGGACTTTTGATTGGCTTTCCGCACAACCGGCGTGATCAAACCACCCGCAGTCGCAACCGCGAAGGCAACATCGGAGTCGCTGAACTGATGCAATATGTCACCGTGAAACTGCACGTTGGCTTCCGGAACATCCTGTAGTGCCAGAGCGCAAGCCTTGATCAGCAGGTCATTCAGAGTCACCCGCGAGCCATCCGCCTTGAGCGCTGCCTGCGCCTCGAGCAACTCATCGGCAGGCAGATCAACGCTCAGGTAAAAATGCGGCACCTCCTGCTTGGACTCCACCAGCCGGCGGGCGATGGTTTTACGCATGGTGTCGAGCTTGATGATCTCGTAGTCACTATCGGCGAAGTCCTGGGCTTCGACCTGCGAGGTGCCATCCGTCGCCAGCCGCTCCTGCTGCAGGCGAGGATCGGGGGCGCGCGAAGCAGCCCGCTCCACGTCTTCAACCGAAATTCGTCCGCCGCGCCCCGTACCCTCCAGGGTCGACAGATCCACGCCGAGCTTTGCAGCCATACGCCGGGCCGTCGGCGTAACCTTGACCTCCACTGACACACCCGTGTCACCTGTAGAGTCCCGTGACTTACTTGCAGCAGCAGTCTCGACATCTTCAGTGGATATTCTGCCGCCCCGCCCTGTGCCCTTGACCTTGCTGAGATCCACTGCAAGTTTCGCAGCCAGGCGTCGCGCGGTGGGCGATGCATGCGGAGCATCAGTGCGCTGTGAATTCCGTCCAGCGGGCGTTGGATCGACTTTGGCCGCAGCAGACGCCTGCACCGGCTCTGGCGTCGCAGGCTCTTCATCTCCCTGGTTGAAGGTGATGGCACGGTGGTCGCGAATGAATGTGTCTATGGCGTCTTCTGGCGTCTCGGGAGCAGCGATCACACCGAGCAGGGTTCCGATGTTCACGGTATCGCCCGCATCCACGACGATTCGTCGTAATGTGCCGGCGACCTCACTCTCGACTTCGTTGGCTATCTTTTCGCTCTCGACATCCATGAGGACCTGGCCGACCGCAACTTCCTCGCCGACCTTTACATGCCAGGCGCTCAGCGTGCCTTCCATCATTTCAAGTCCCCAGCGGGGCATCGTGATCGGTTTGATCTCACTCATTCAGACATCCTTACGTTGAAGGGACGGTACCAGCCTGAGGTCGCAAAAGCGGATGCGGCTCGGTACTTGGCCATTTCGAGAATACCACTGGCAACCTGGAAATAAACAAGCCTGACGGTTTTTTTAACCGGCGGTCAGATCGGGGTTTTGGGTCCGCTAAGACTCGTACCTCAGGAGGCAGCAATCAGGGACTGGATACGAAGGAACGCTCGCGGTGGACCATTGGCCAGGCGCGCGAGCAGCGCAGCGTCGCGAAATCGCTCATCCGTCGGTCGCCTCCGGTGCTCGGCCGCAGGATTGCGATCGGTGAGATGGGGATAGAGCTTGCCGATCTGGAGGTGTGCGCCGCCGTGCTGGTGCATCAGGTCTATGATTGCCTGCTTCATTTCGGCAACGAGCTCACGGTCCTCGGGGTTCGGCGGGTAGACCGGCAACTGGGCGAGATAGTCCGCCGGCACCATGCGCTCGCTGCAGGCGTTACGCTCGAATCCATCTTCGTTGACCTTGACCACGTATATCACCGGCTTGGCCGTCAGCAGATGCAGCTCCTTGAGCCAGGGACGCTCCGCCT
>REEU01000280.1 GCA_007694905.1 Gammaproteobacteria bacterium
GTAACGATTTCCGAAAATGCCTAAGTCGTATCTGATATCACGCCAACGGTGGGAGATGGAAAGACTCGGCGCCGTTGTCCAACCCCAATCGAGGTGGTAACGAAGCGAAAGGTCCCATCGGAATGAAGGGGGTGTATCTTCGTGCAGGACGACGTTGGCCACGACCGCATAACCCTGACGATCGATGCCGTCCACTTGGCTCCGAATCAGTTCGATACGGTCAACGAAGCCTGCAGGAATCCGATTCAAGATATCCGAAGTCGAATCTTCCTTGGCACTAGGCCTGCGCTTATCAATGAGCACATTACCAGCCGCACCACCGAAACCGCGAACCGACTCCCCATCATCAACCTGAAACGCAGGCACCTGGCGGACCATATCCAGAGCGGTCATGGGTCGATACCGGCCAAAATAACCGGCGGGATAACGAATGACGTCATCCTGTACGCTCGGCTCAGTGGTGGAGCTGCTGTGAATTCCAGCTTGATCGGCCGCCCTGGCATCAGACGCTTGGAGCACGGCCGCAAGGCCAATAGCAACAGCTGATATCTGCATTACGCTGGTCTTAGCCACACCACGCCCCCTCAGCGCTTACCGTAATAGCGGCCCGGTCATAAGCGGCGATAGGCCTTAGCAGGTCGACGGACTCAAACTTACCGCATTCGATCTTTCTTGATGCGGGAGCCAAAACCAGTCAGGCCTGAAGGGCTTCGAGTGGGTCGACGAACGCATAGCCAAGTGCGTTCGCGACCTCGCGCTGAGTGACCAGACCTTTGTGAACGTTCAGGCCCTCGCGCAAGTGCGGATCGTCCGCGAGCGCCTGTTTGTAGCCGAAGTCAGCCAGTTTCAGCACATAAGGAAGGGTGACGTTGTTGAGCGCATAGGTGGAGGTGCGGGGCACCGCGCCCGGCATGTTGGCAACACAGTAATGGATGACGTCGTCGACGACGTAAGTTGGGTCGGCATGACTGGTAGCCCGCGAGGTCTCAAAGCATCCGCCCTGATCAATGGCCACATCGACCAGGACCGCACCGGGCTTCATGCGACGCACCATTTCAGCGTTGACCAGCTTGGGAGCGGCAGCGCCAGGAATCAAAACGCTCCCGATCACCAAGTCAGCCTCGAGCACGTGTCGCTCCACCGCGACCTGCGTCGAGTAAACGGTGTTAAGGGGACGACCGAACTGCGTCCAAAGCCGCTTTAACGCCTCGCTGGAACGATCGATGACCCAGGTGTCCGCGCCCATGCCGATGGCAATATGCGCCGCATGACTGCCGACTACGCCGCCGCCAATGATGACGACCTTGGCAGGGTCAACCCCTGGCACGCCTCCAAGAAGCATCCCAAGGCCGCCTTGGGGCTTCTCCAGACAGTGTGCACCGGCTTGCACTGCAAGGCGTCCCGCCACCTCGGACATTGGCGCAAGCAAGGGCAGCCCCCCTTGCGCGCCTGTCACTGTCTCGTAGGCAACGCAGGTCGCCCCCGTCGCAACGAGATCGCGGGTCTGATCGGGATCCGGGGCAAGGTGGAGGTACGTGAAAAGAATCTGGCCATCGCTCAGCATCGCCCGCTCGGATGCCTGAGGCTCTTTGACCTTGACGATCATCTCGGCATGCTCGAACACTTCGCTGGCAGAGGCCGCGGTGCGTGCCCCAGCCGTCACGTAGTCGGCGTCACTGGCGTTGATGCCAGCGCCAGCGCCAGTCTCAACCAGAACCTCGTGACCATGTTGAACGACTTCCCGGACGCTCTCGGGAGTAAGCCCTACCCGGTACTCGTGATTCTTGATCTCCTTCGGGACGCCAACAAGCATCTACATTCCTCCTGCACCGATGTTCGGCTCCAAGCGGCCCGCAGACACCCGGTGTGCGACTCCGCCCGATGGGCCGAAAACGGAAGCAGCGCGCAGCTCCAATTGTCTCAGCCTGCCGATGATTCGAAGCTGCCAACCATAGATCCGGCTTCACATGGCGGATAGAGCCAGACCTCATCCAGGGACCGGACCAACCACAGCCACGAATGCAGTGTTTCTGACAGTCCGAATACGGCAACGCAACCGCTTACGCTGTCCATCCGGGGACGGCTGCCGTTGCGCCAATCGGGCTGGCATGCTTTTCGCTATCTCACTGATTCGCGTTTGGACGCGCAGAAAAGTGAACTGCCGCGGCGTTCGCGACCTGATCACCAGGTCGTGTAGGGATGCTCGACCAGGTTGGAGTTGAAGTAGCGCGGATCGTCTGAGACTTCGGCGCCGAGCCAGTCGGGACGCTCGAAGGCCTCGTCCTCGCTGCCGAGCTCGATCTCGGCGACGATCAGCCCGGCGTTGACGCCGTGGAATTCGTCCACCTCCCAGACATGCTCACCGACCTGGACCCGATACCGCGTCTTGTCGATGATCGGCTCGAAGCACAGCGCCTCGAGCATGCTCTCGGCCTCCTCACCCGGAATCGAATAGTCGAACTCCAGCCGCGAGATCCCGCGGGTCTCCCCCTTGATGGTGAGGAAACCGGCGTCGCCGATGGTGCGAACACGCACCGTGCGCACCTTGTCCGTGGACAGATAGCCCTGCCGGTAGCGCTTGCCTTCGGCGCCATGCCGCCAGGCCGCACCCTCGACGAGGAACTTGCGTTCGATCTCAGTGGCCATGCATGTATCCGCTCAAGCGCTAGGGGCCTCTATCCTCCGCATTCGGGTTGCCGGGTCAACCACGCTTCGCCAGCGTGCTATCGTCATGGACTTAGCGGTTTCGGAAGCAACAGCATGTCGCAAGACGATGTTCTCGACGCCTGCGTGGAGTCGGCGCTCGAACGCCTCGGCACGCACCTGGTGATGGGCCTGCCGCTGGGCCTCGGCAAACCGAATCCATTAGTGAACGCGTTCTACCGGCGCGCGAAGCGGGATCCCGCCATCCGTCTCGACATCATCACCGCCCTGTCGCTGGACACGCCGGACCCGGGCAGCGACCTGGAGGCACGCTTTCTGCGGCCATTTCTCGACCGCTTCTACGGACCGGATTACCCCCGCCTCGAGTACGTGGCAGACCTGGCCCGCCGTGAGGTCCCGGACAACATTCGCATCAGCGAGTTCTACCTGCAGTCCGGCAGTCAGCTTGGCAATCCGCTGGCCCAGCGCCGTTACATCAGCAGCAACTACACCCACGTCGCCCGCGACCTGATCGACCGCGGCATCAACATCGCCATGCAGACCGTCGCCCGGGGCGAGGTGGACGGCCGCCCCTGCCTGAGCCTGGCCTGCAATCCCGACGTCACCCTGGACCTCAAGCGTCTGCTCGCCCAGCGGCCCGACCATGACTGCATGCTCATCGGCCAGGAGCACCCGGAGCTGCCGCTGATGCACGGCGATGCTCTGGTGGGGGAGGACTTCTTCGATCAGGTGCTGCCTGCCACCCACGACTACCGTTTGTTCGCGCTGCCGCGCTCCCCGGTGAGCCCACAGGACTACTGGGTGGGGCTGCATGCCAGCACGCTGGTGGCGGATGCCGGCACGCTGCAGATCGGCATCGGCTCCTTGAGCGACGCCCTGGTCCACGCCCTGATCCTGCGCCAGAACGACAACGCCCGCTACCGCGCACTCGTCTCCGAGCCCTCCCCGCTGGTCGAGGCCATCGGTGATCTCGCGCCGTTCGAGCGCGGTCTCTACGGTGCCAGCGAAATGTTCATGGACGGCTTCATGCATCTCTACCGGGCCGGAATCCTCAAACGCGAGGTGTTCGACGACGAGGACCTGCAGGCGCAGGCCGACAACGGCGGGCTGCCCGAATCACTCGCGGGGACGGGTGCGGTCATGGACGGTGCGTTTTTCCTGGGCACGCGCGAGTTCTACCGCTTCCTGAACGAACTCACCGCAGACGAGCGGCCGCGCTTCCGGATGACCTCGGTGGGCAAGGTGAACCAGCTCTATGGCGGCCGGGAGCAACTCGACATCGCCCAGCGCCGGCACGCCCGCTTCATCAATACCTGCATGATGGTGACCGCCACCGGCGCCGCGGTCTCGGACGGCCTGAAGGACCATCAGGTGGTGAGCGGTGTCGGCGGCCAGTACAACTTCGTGGCCATGGCGCAGGCCATGGAAGATGGTCGCAGTATCCTGATGCTGCGCAGTACCCGAGGCGGCGGCGACGCGCTGGCCTCCAACATCGTCTGGGAATACCCGCACACCACCATTCCGCGCCACCTCCGGGATATCGTCGTCACGGAGTACGGCGTCGCCGACCTGCGCGGGCGCAGCGACGAGGAGTGCGTCGAGGCGCTGCTCGGAGTCTGCGACAGCCGTTTCCAGGACGAACTCATGGAGAAGGCGAAGTCGGCAGGCAAGCTGGCCCAGGACTTCAGCCTTCCTGCCGCCGCCCGCAACAACCTGCCGCAGCGTCTGAAGCAGGAACTCGACGAGCATGCGGGCGGCGGACAGTTTCCGGAGTATCCTTTCGGCAGCGACTTCACCGAGGTGGAGCAGCAGCTCGCGACCGCGCTGAAGGGATTGAAAGCCATGCAGAACAAGCGGCTGAAGCTGCTGCTGATGGCACTGCGCGCGCGCCCGGCCGATCACGCCGAAGCGCTGGAAAGGATGGGGCTTCAGACCCCTCGCTCCTGGCGCGAACGCCTGCAGGCGAGGCTGGTGGCTGCTGCCCTGCAGGCGCACAAGTAATCGACCCACTCGTGGCACAATGGCGTTTGCCCATTGCGCATCTGCCGCACGGAGGCTTCGATGCGAATCCAGCCTGATGCCATCTCATTGATCGGCAACACGCCCATGGTCCGGGCCAGTCGGCTCGATACGGGCCTTTGCGAGCTCTACCTCAAGCTCGACAGCCAGAACCCCACCGGCTCCATCAAGGACCGGATCGGCCTGTCAATGATCGAGGCCGCCGAGGCGGACGGCACTTTGCAAGACGGCGGCGTCGTGGTCGAGGGCACCGCCGGCAACACCGGCCTGGCACTCGCCCTGGTGGCGCAGCAGAAAGGCTACCGGGTCATTCTCGTCATTCCGGACAAGATGAGCCGGGAAAAGGTGTTCCACCTGCGCGCCATGGGCGCCGAGGTGGTGCTGACCCGCTCCGACGTACCCGGCGGCCACCCCGACCACTATCAGTCCAAAGCAGCCCGCATCGCGGCCGAAACGCCCGGGGCGATTCACGTCAATCAGTTCGCGAACCCAGCCAATCCCGCCGCCCATGAAGGCGGCACGGGGCCGGAGATTCTCGCGCAGATGGACGGGCGCATCGACGCCATGGTCTGCGGGGTGGGCTCCGCGGGCACCATGACCGGACTGTCCCGCTTCTTCGCCCGCGAGGCACCGGGCACCGACATGGTGATGGCGGACCCGGAGGGCTCGGTGCTGGCGGAGTACACCCGCAGCGGACACATTGCCGAGAAGCCGGGCTCCTGGGTGGTGGAGGGCATCGGCGGCGGCGAGGTGCCCCCGGTGGCGGACCTCAGCATGGTCACCCACGCCTACAGCATCAGCGATCGCGACAGCCTGCTCGCGGCACGGGAACTGCTGTACCGGGAAGGCATTCTCGGCGGCTCCTCGACGGGCACCTGCATCGCGGCAGCACTGCGCTACTGTCGCGAGCAGACGACGCCGAAGCGCGTGGTCACCTTCGTCTGCGACACGGGCAACAAGTACCTCTCCAAGCAGTTCAACGATCAGTGGATGTACGACCAGGGCTTCCTTGAGCGGGAGCAGCATGGCGACCTGCGGGATCTCATCGCCCACCCCTACCCCAGTCACGAAGCGGTGGTGATCGGGCCCGATGAACCGCTGACCAGCGCCTACGCGCGCATGAAGCTCTACGACATCTCCCAGCTGCCGGTACTCGACGGCGACCGGGTGGTCGGCATCCTCGACGAGTCCGATGTGCTGCTGGCGGTGTACGGCCATGAGGAGCGCTTCGGCCGCCCGGTGCGGGAAGCCATGATGACCGGGCTGCAGACGCTGCAGGTGGACGCCAGCATCGACGATCTGGTGGCGGTGTTCGCCAACGATCACGTCGCCATCGTCAACCAGGGCGACCGCTTCGCCGGGCTGATCACGCGCATCGACCTGCTGCACCACCTGCGGCGCCGGTTCGAATGAAGGAAAGCGGAATGAGCGACGACAACGAGCAACGCCACCGCCTGGCCACACGGGTGATCCACGGCGGGCAGGAACCGGATCCGAGCACCGGCGCCATCATGACGCCGATCTACGCCTCGTCCACCTACGTTCAGGCGAGCCCCGGCGTGCACAAAGGCTACGAGTATTCGCGTACGCAGAATCCGACGCGCATGGCCTACGAGCGCTGCGTGGCTGACCTCGAGGGCGGCGTTGCCGGCTTCGCCTTCGCCTCCGGCATGGCCGCCACCGCCACCGTGCTCGAACTGCTCGATGCCGGCAGCCATATCATCGCCATGGACGACCTCTACGGCGGCACCTGGCGGCTGTTCGAACGTGTCCGTCGGCGCTCGGCGAACCTGGACTTCAGCTTCGTCGATCTCACCGCGGAAGGTGCGCTGGAAGCGGCCCTGACCCCGAAGACGCGCATGATCTGGGTGGAGTCACCGACGAATCCGCTGCTCCGCATCGTCGATCTCGAGCGCATTGCCAGCTTCGCGCGCGAACACGGCCTGCTTGCGGTGATGGACAACACCTTCGCGACGCCGATGCTGCAGCGCCCGCTGGAGTTCGGTTTCGATGTTGTCGTGCATTCCGCCACCAAGTACCTCGGCGGCCACTCGGACGTGGTAGGCGGCATTGCCGTCGTCGCCGACCGTGAAGACCTCGCCGAGCGCATGGGCTTCCTGCAGAACTCCATCGGTGCCATCGCCGGACCCTTCGACAGCTTCCTGGTGCTGCGCGGCATCAAGACGCTGAGCCTGCGCATGCAGGCGCACTGCAGCAACGCCCTGACGGTGGCGCAGTGGCTGGAGACGCATCCCGCTGTGGAGCGGGTTCTCTATCCGGGCCTGCCGAGCCACCCGCAGCACGAACTGGCTGGCCGCCAGATGCACGGTTTCGGCGGCATGGTCACGGCCATCCTGAAAGGCGGCGAATCCGCAGCACGACGCATGCTGGAACGCTGCAAGCTGTTCGCGCTGGCGGAAAGTCTCGGCGGTGTCGAGAGCCTGATCGAGCATCCGGGGATCATGACCCACGCCTCCGTGCCCGCTGAGACGCGCGCGGCGCTCGGCATCGACGACGGTCTGATCAGGCTGTCCGTCGGCGTCGAGGATGTGGACGATCTGCTGGCAGAGCTGGAGTACGCGCTGCCGGAAGGCTGACTCCCTGCCGCGTTGCGCGATCGCGACGCCGGCCTGCGGCCGACCTCAGCTCCCACCGGTGTAACGCAGGACGCTTACGTTAAGCCAGTGGGAGCGCACGTCCGCGCAGCGGGCGTGGCGATGGGCGTGGCGCTTCAAGCCGGATCACTCGGCGATCGCTGCGTCGCCTTCGGCGCCTGCAGTCTCCCACAGCCGTTCGTTCCAGCGCGTCATTGTGGGAGAGTCCAGGCCGCGCGCAGCGCGGACGGACCGAGCCTTTCAGCGAGACGCTTTCGTCCGGATCACTCGGCGATCGCTGCATCACCTGCAGTCTGTCGAAGACAATGCCAGTCCGAGCCTCACGTTCCCCGTTTTATTCCAAATCAATCTTGCCCGGAACTTCCACCGTTAATTGATTTTTCGTACAGTATTGTACAAATAAACAAGTATCGGGAACTCAGCCATGGATCAGGCGAACGCGAGCGATCAGGACCTCTCAGCTCTGTCCCAGGTCGAACTCGAAGCCCACCTCGACGGACTCTGCCGCCGCTACGCCGCCACCGAATATCAGCTTCTGTGCTGCATCCGCGAGTGCGAACGCCGCGGCGGCACGCTGTCCCACGGGATGAAGTCCACGGCCCACTGGCTCAATGCCCGCTTCGGCATCGCGCTCGGCGCAGCGCGCGAAAAAGTGCGTGTCGCCACGGCGTTGGAGTCTCTCCCCGAAACGTCCGCCGCGCTGGGCGCTGGAAGTATCAGCTATTCCAAGGTCCGTGCGCTGAGCCGAATCGCCACACCTGAGAACGAACGCGATCTGCTGCGACTGGCAAGCGAATCCACCGCATCGGACCTGGAGCGGATGACCACCGAGTACCGGCAGCTGCAGCACGTCGATGATCCCGAGTGGCCCATGATCCAGTACCGCATGCGCCGACTGGGCTGGTACTGGGACGAGGAAGTCATGCTGGTGGTCGAGGGGCGGCTGCCACCGGAGGAAGGCGCCCTGTTCATCAAGCTGATCGAGTCCATGCGCGACCATCTCTACCGGCAGGAGCGCCGCGCAGGCTGCGGAGACGGGCGCAGGAGTCGGCATGGATGCGGCTGCGAGCGTCGCGTGCGCAGTCGCGTGCGCAGAAGCAGCCGGTCGCGCACCCGAGGAATCCAAGTCTGTCTCGCAACGGTCCATGGACGCGCTGCTGCAGTTGGTGGAAACGGGCAGCCGCAGCGAACCGCAAGCCCTTACCGGCGCGGAGCGCATGCAGGTGGTCCTGCACGTCGCTGTCGACGAGGCGACTGCCCAATCGCAGGCGAACGCCGACGCTGCGTCGTCGTATTCGGAAATCGAGACGGATATCCGACAGCGGCCGCGGCTGACGCCGGGGACGGTGATTGCGGCGGCGACGGCGCGACGCCTGTGCTGCGACGCCGCGCGGGTGCTGATGGTGGAGAATGCCGAAGGCGATCCGCTGTCGGTGGGCCGACAGAGCCGGGCCGTACCCTGGCACATCCGCAAAGCGCTGGAGCAGCGGGACGGCGGCTGTACGTTCCCGGGCTGCAGCGAACGCCGCTACGTGGATGCTCACCATATCCGGCACTGGGCGGACGGGGGTGAAACCTCGCTTGCCAACTGCACCCTGCTCTGCCGGCATCATCATCGCCTGGTGCATGAGGCCGGTTACGCGTGTGAGCGGGTCGACGGCCGCGTCGTCTTTCATGGACCCGACGGCCGGGAGCTCACCGTGCCGAAACGGGCAGCGGATAGTCCAACGGTTACGACCATCGGGCGGTCGGATAGCGCCGCACCTGGCAGCGTCTCCGCGGAGACGTCAGTGCGCGACGGTGACACCTCGGGGCTTCTGTGGGAGGCGTGTTCCTGCGGCAGGACCGAGCACGGCTCGCGCGCGGCGGTGAGAGGCGGCGGTCATGCGCCCAACCTGCGCAGCGTCGGAGGGTGAGAAGCCATGGCTGCGTGGAGCGTTTCCGCGGAAACGCTTGAGCCAGCGGTGGCAGTCATGGAGCAGCTATCGAACTCAAGTCAGCGCGCCGACCAGCAGCAGACCGCCGCCGAACAGCAGGCCGCTGGCAATGAAGGTGACGAAGCAGTAGCCGAGAACGCGACGCATGGCGATGCCCGCAATGGCCAGCAGCGGAATGGTCCAGAACGGCTGAATCAGACTCGACCACTGGTCACCGTAGGCGACACCCATCACCACCTGGGGAATGGGCACGTCCAGCGCCTTGGTCGCCTCGATGAAGACTGGCCCCTGCACCACCCACTGACCGCCGCCGGAGGGGACGAAGAAGTTCACCAGGCCGCCGGAGATGAAGGCCCAGAACGGCAACGTGGCCGGTGTGGCGATGCGCACGAAGAAGTCCGACATCACGAATACGAGACCGCTGCCCGCCATCAGCTCCATGATGCCCGCATAGAACGGGTACTGCAGCATGATCGGCCGCAGCGCAGCGGATAGTCCAGATCCAGCCCTCTCCGCAGACCCTGTCGGGCCACCTCTCCCGCCAGAAGGGCGCCGGCCGCCAACCCGAAAGACCAGGCGATGAGACTCGCTGCACTGGTGGCCACGGCGACGAAGGGGCGCGCCAGACCCTGCATGGAGACGCCCTTCACGAGCGCAACGCTCAGAGCCTCCAGTCGCTGCCAAGCGCGGACCGCAGGCGCGGCGACAGCACCTCGATCAGCGCCATCAGCTCCAGCCAGCGCTGAACGGGCTGCGCCGGAATGCTGCGACGACGCACGCCTCCATGTGCCGCGATCGGCGTCGGTGAATCAGCATCAGAGTTCTGCGAGCATCTCATCGAGCAACGATTCCCGTTCGAAAAGGATGAAGTAGTCGCGAACGCGTTGCATGTTGAGTGAGCTACGGTTCGCATGCAACAGCGACCGTATGTCCTCGAGTTCGCGGACCCGGTCCGGGTCGTTGCAGCAGCTCTGCAGCTTGAACGCAATCAGACCCTCCGCACTGACGACGCGCAGGTCACTGAACGGCGTGCTGCGCCGATCAACGCCGCTGGTGGATCACACTCGGACGGCGCCTTGACAGACTGGGCGAGCTGATCGATCAGGCAGGACATGGGTCTACATCGGTGGCGAGACGCAGCTCCCCTGCTGAAAAGCCGGCCAGCAGGCGATGGCGTCCGGATTCCACCCGAAACGCTCGTGCATTCGGGTCGAAGCAGGCGATGGACGCCAACGGAATCACAAAGGCGACTTCCGCCTCGGCGCCAGCGTCCAGGGTCAGCTTCCGGAAGGCACACAGGGTTTTCGGTGGCCGCTGCAGCAAGCTCCCGGGTGCGGCCACGTAGATCTGAACCACGGTGCTGCCACTGCGCAAACCGGTATTGCGCAAACGCATGGTCCAGTGCAGCGCATCACCGACCACCTCGGCTGCAGCAGTCTCCACCAGTTCGAAGGTGGTGTAGCCGAGACCGTGACCGAAGGGAAAGGCCGGCGCCAGGTTGCGGGCGTCGTAGCCCCGATAGCCCATGTACAGACCTTCGCCGTAGCGGACCTCACCGAGCTCACCCGGATAGTTGAACAGGGCCGGATGGTCCTCGTAGCGATCCGGAAAGGTGGTCGGCAGGCGTCCACCCGGCTCCGCACGCCCTGCGAGCACGGCCGCAAGCGCAGCTGCGAACCCCTCACCCGGATACCACACCTGCAGCACCGAACGGACGCCGCGAATCCAGTCACCCATGAGCACCGGCGAGCCGGCATTGATCACCACCACCGTGCGCGGATTCACGGCGGACACGCGGCGGATCAGTTCCACCTGCCGCCCGGGCAGGCGCATGTCGACGCGATCGGACCCTTCCGTCTCCCACTCGCCGTTGAGGCCCACCACCAGCACCGCAGCGTCAGCCTCGGAGGCTGCCTGCACCGCGCTGGCCATAAGGTCTTCCGGTTCCGGTTCGAGCAGCCCAATGCGAACGCCGCCAAGGCGTGGCCGGGTCTCCCGACTGTACTCGACCTGGATGCGCACGGACTGACCCGTGGTCAGATCGACCTCGGCGATCGCCTCTTCGGAACCGGCGCCATAGTAGGTGTTGCCCTGCCGCCACCCGGCCCAGTTGTCCACCAGCAGCGCATCATCGACATACAGTCGCGACAGACCGGCGCTGATCAGCGAAAGTTGATGGCGCCCGGTCATCGTTGCCGTGAACGTCGTCGTCAGCCGGGCGCAGAAGTCCTCGGGTACGGCGTCGTTGAAGCGGCCAAAGAAAGTCAGCTCGCTGCGCTTGGGGTGGGTCGTGGCCACCGGCTCGCCGCTGAACTCGAACCCGGCAAAGAACTGAGCCTCCCAGCCGACCCGGCCGCTCCCCTGCACCTCTCCGGGCTCCAGCAACGGCAGGTGACGGTGCGCGCGGCAGCCTTCATGCAATGCGACGCTGGATCCGGGAAACGCGCGTGCAATGGCCTCGTCGATGCGGCCCGGGCTGTGGGCATTCACCCGGCTCGAGCCACCGCCCTGAATCTGCGGCGCCATCGCGTTGGGACCGATCACCGCAAGGGTCTGCACGTCGCCGAGGGGCAGCGTATGGCCGTCGTTCTTCAGCAACACCATGCCGGCCACAGCAGCCCGCTCGGCCAGCGCGCGATGCGCAGGCGACTCGCTGCTGCGCTCGGCCTCATGCTGCGGCCGTTCCAGACGGCCCGTCCGCTGCATCAGGCGCAGCTGCCGCCGGGCTTTGTCATCGAGAACGGACTCCTCCACCAGACCGCGATGGACAGCATCGAGGAGTTTCACGCCCAAATGCTGACCCGGACCAGGCATTTCCAGGTCCAGCCCCGCCAGCGCCGGTGGCACCGTGGCGTAGGTCCCGCCCCAGTCCGAGATCACGACCCCGTCGAAGCCCCACTCGCCCTTGAGTACGTCGCCGAGCAGCGCCTTGCTCGACGAGCAGTAGACGCCGTTGAGGCGGTTGTAGGCCGACATCACCGTCCAGGCGCCGGCCTCGCGAATGGCCCGCTCGAAGGGCAGCAGGTAGAGCTCGCGCAGGGTGCGCGCATCCACCACCGAGCTCATGGAGTGGCGGTGAAACTCGGATTCGTTGCAGGCGAAGTGCTTCAGGCAGACCGCCACGCCCGACCCCTGCACCGCCCGGGTGTAGGCGATGGCCAGTTCAGCGGTGAGATGGGGATCTTCGGAGTAGCACTCGAAGTTGCGCCCGGCCAACGGCGTCCGGTGCAGGTTGATGGTGGGACCGAGCAGGACGTCCACATCCTTGTCACGACACTCCGCCGCCAGCGCCCGGCCCACTTCGGCGATGAGCTCCACGTCCCAGCTCGCACCCAGCGCGCTGCCCACGGGAAAGCAGGTAGAGCGGATACCGGGTACCAGGCTGTCGCCGCGGACGCCGTTGGGCCCGTCGGACATCTTGAAGGCCGGAATCCCAAGCCGCGGGACCGCTGTGGAGATCCAGAGGGTCTCGCCCGAGCACAGGCCGACCTTCTCCTCCAGGGTCATGCGACCGATCAG
>REEU01000113.1 GCA_007694905.1 Gammaproteobacteria bacterium
CCGCTGCGCGGACGTAGGCTCCCACTGACGTTTCGCAAGCATCTTGCGTATTGCCGGTGGGAGCAAAAGTCGGGCGCAGCCCGGCTTTGCGATCGCTGACTACCGCCGGGCCCGAGCGTGACACAGATCGCGACGCCCGCTGCGCGGACGCAGGCTCCCACTACAGCGTGTTCGTTAGGGCTTTTCGCGGAAGTCTTCGTTCTAGGTTTGCGGGCGAGTCAGGCCTTGCGCTTGCGGACTGGCGCGGCCTTCTTGCGGGCCGTGGACGTCTCCGCCGGCTTGCGCGCGGCGGCGGCAGGTTTCGCCCGCGTGCGTGCGGACTTCGCCGCGCGTGGCTTCAGCAGCGGCGCGAGAAACTCCCCGGTGAAGGAACCCTTCGTCTTCGCCACCTCTTCCGGCGTACCCACGGCGACGATCCGACCGCCGCCGGCGCCACCCTCGGGACCAAGATCGATAATCCAGTCCGCGGTCTTGATCACGTCCAGATTGTGTTCGATCACCACTACGGTGTTGCCCTGATCGCGCAGCCGATGGAGCACGTTCAGCAGCTGCTGAATGTCGTGGAAGTGCAGGCCCGTGGTGGGCTCATCGAGAATGTAGAGGGTCCGCCCGGTGTCCCGCTTGGACAGTTCCCGCGACAGCTTCACCCGCTGGGCTTCGCCGCCCGAGAGCGTCGTGGCGGGCTGGCCAAGACGGACATAGGATAGACCTACATCCATCAGCGTCTGCAGCTTGCGCGCGATCATGGGCACCGCGTCGAAGAACTCGCGAGCATCCTCCACCGTGAGTTCGAGGACCTCGTTGATGTTGAGGCCCTTGTAGGTGACCTCCAGGGTCTCCCGGTTGTAGCGCTTGCCCTTGCAGACATCGCACATCACGTAGATGTCCGGGAGGAAATGCATTTCCACCTTGATCAGACCGTCGCCCTGACAGGCCTCGCAGCGCCCGCCCTTGACGTTGAAGCTGAAGCGACCGGGCTTGTAGCCGCGGGTGCGCGCTTCGGAGGTCTGAGCGAACAGCTCGCGGATCGGTGTGAACAGACCCGTGTACGTGGCAGGATTGGAGCGCGGCGTGCGACCGATGGGGCTCTGATCGATGTCCACCACCTTGTCGATGAGATCGAGGTTGTCGATGCCTTCGTGGGGCGCGGCGACGAGACTGCCGGCGCCGTTGAGGCGGGTGGCCGCCACTGGGTAGAGGGTGTGGTTGATCAGCGTCGACTTGCCGGAGCCCGACACGCCGGTGACGCAGGTCATCACGCCGGCGGGAATCTCCACCGTCAGATCGCGCAGGTTGTTGCCGCTGGCCCCCCGCAGGCGGATGACCTGATCCGGCTCGAAGCTGTGGCGCTGCTTGGGCACCTCGATGCGCATGCGGCCTGACAGGTAGGCCCCCGTCAGGGACGCCTTGCAGCCTTCGATAGTGGCAACCGGTCCCTCAGCCACCACGGCGCCGCCGTGGACACCCGCACCCGGACCCATGTCCACCACGTGATCCGCGCTGCGGATGGCGTCTTCGTCGTGTTCCACCACCACCACCGTGTTGCCGAGATCGCGCAGATGGGTCAGCGTGCGCAGGAGCCGGGCATTGTCTCGCTGGTGAAGGCCGATGGACGGTTCGTCCAGCACGTAGAGCACGCCTACTAGTCCCGCACCGATCTGACTGGCCAGGCGGATGCGCTGAGCTTCGCCCCCGGAGAGCGTGTCCGCAGAGCGGTCCAGCGTGAGGTAGTTCAGGCCCACGTCCACCAGGAACTGCAGTCGAGCCTTGATTTCCTTGAGGATCTTGCCGGCAATCTCGCCGCGCCGTCCTGGCAGCTCGAGCTGCTCGAAGTAGCTGCACGCGGCACCGACGGAATCACACGTGACCGCGGAGAGGTTGCGATCGTCGATGAAGACGTTGCGCGCTTCGCGCTTGAGCCGGGTGCCGCGGCAGTCGGTGCAGGGGGCCACGGACAGGAATCGGGTCAGGTGCTCGCGCACCATGCTCGACTCGGTCTCCTTGTAGCGGCGATCCATGTTCGGCAGCACGCCCTCGAAACGATGACGTCGGGTAATGACGTCGCCGCGATCGTTGACATAGGAGAAGTCCACCCGCTCCTCGCCGCTGCCGTAGAGAATGGCGTCACGGTGCTTTTTCGAAAGGGTTGCAAAGGGCGCCTCGAGATCGAAACCGTAGTGCTCGGCGAGTGAACTCAACATGTGGAAGTAGTAGACGTTGCGCCGGTCCCAGCCGCGTATCGCCCCTTCCGTAAGAGACAGGCTCGTGTCCTCGACGATGCGCTCCGGGTCGAAGAACTGCTTGACTCCCAGCCCGTCGCAGCTCGGGCAGGCCCCGGCCGGATTGTTGAAGGAGAACAGGCGTGGTTCCAGCTCGCTGATGCTGTAGCCGCACTGGGGGCAGGCGAATCGCGAGGAGAACACCAACTCCGAATCGAAGCCGCCCGCTTGCTCATGCTCGGGCAGTGGCGCGACCCTGGCGGTGCCTTCCGCCAGTTCGAGTGCGGTCTCGAAGGACTCTGCAAGGCGCTGCTCGATGCCGGGGCGCACCCGGAAGCGGTCCACCACCACGTCGATGCTGTGTTTCCTTTTCTTGTCCAGCTTCGGCGGCTCATCGAGATCGAGCACGAGGCCGTCCACCCGGGCGCGGACGAAGCCGTTCGCGGTCAGCTCACGGAAGATGTTCGCGTGTTCCCCCTTGCGCTGGTCCACGACGGGCGCAAGCAGCATGGCGCGAGTGCCCTCGGGCAGCGCCATGACCTGATCCACCATCTGGCTCACGGTCTGGGCAGCCAGCGTGGCCCCATGGTCCGGGCAGCGGGGCTCGCCCACCCGCGCGTAGAGCAGCCTGAGATAGTCGTAGATCTCGGTGATGGTGCCGACGGTGGAGCGAGGATTGTGGGAGGTGGACTTCTGCTCGATGGAGATGGCGGGCGACAGCCCCTCGATCTGGTCCACATCCGGCTTCTCCATCATGGAGAGGAACTGCCGGGCGTAGGCCGACAGCGATTCGACGTAGCGGCGCTGCCCCTCCGCGTACAGCGTGTCGAAGGCAAGCGACGACTTGCCCGAGCCGGACAGGCCGGTGATGACCACGAGCCGGTCCCGGGGGAGCGTCAGGTCGACGTTGCGCAAGTTGTGGGTGCGCGCGCCGCGTATCGAGATGCTGTCCATGGCGGATCGACAACGGAGGGAATGGGGTCGGGCGGCGGGGCGTACGCCGCGCGAAAGCGGGACGATACGCGCCTGCCCGGGCGGCGGCAACCGGTACTGCCACGACAGTCCCACTGCGGGCTCGCACAACGCTTTCAGCGATCACTTACGCGGTGAACCGACGGCTGCCGTGGGAGCATCGGATCACCTGCGGTACACTGCTGTCATCTGTAACCGCCAGGCATGAAAAGGGAGCGACCCATGGCCCGCGGCATCAACAAGGTGATCCTCATCGGCAATCTCGGCGTCGATCCCGAGACCCGCTTCACCCAGGCGGGGGCTCCGGTGACCAATTTCCGTGTGGCCACCAGCGAAAACTGGACCGACAAGCAGTCCGGGCAGCGGCAGGAGCGCACCGAGTGGCACTCGGTGGTCTGCTTCGGGCGACTCGCCGAGATTGCCGGTGAGTATCTTCGCAAGGGCTCCAAGGTCTATGTGGAGGGCTCGTTGCGTACCAGTTCCTGGGAGTCCGACGGGCAGACCCGCTACAAGACGGAGATCATCTGCAGCGAGATGCAGATGCTCGACAGCCGCGGTGGTGGCATGGGCAGCAATGATGGCTATGAGTCCTCCGGTGGCGGCAAGGCAGAGTTCTCGGGAGGCGGTGGTGGCCGCAGTCAGGGGCAGGCACCGGCCCGCCAGCCGCAGCCGGTGACGAACCCGGATACGCTCAACGACTTCGACGACGACATCCCGTTTTGACGGCCTCGACGGCAAACGCTGAAGCACAGGGCAATGGGGCCTTCGAGCTGCCCCTGTTCCCGCTGGGCTCCGTGCTTTTCCCCGGCGGGCTGCTGCCGTTGCAGATCTTCGAAACCCGCTATGTGGACATGGTCAAGCGCTGCATGCGCGATGGCAGTCCCTTCGGCGTCGTGCTGATTCTCGACGGTCACGAGGCGCGGCGTGACCGCGGCGATGGCCCGCCGCAGATCGCTACCATCGGCACCCAGGCGCGGATCGTTGATTTCACGGAGCTGCCCAATGGTCTGCTGGGTATCACGGCGCGCGGTGAGCGTCGGTTCCGCGTGCTCGGCGCCGAGGAGCAGTCCGATCACCTACTGCTCGGGCGGGTGACGGACGTGCCCGATCCACCCCATGTGCTCGTCCCGGCGGACAGCGAGGCGCTGGTTGAGATACTGCGGCAGCTGCTCGAGCACCCGGCCGTCAATCAGCTCGGTATCAAGGCGGATTTCGAGGACGCTCGGTCCGTGGCGGGCCGGCTGGCGGACCTGCTGCCGGTGGATCCCCGGTTCAAGCAGGGCCTGCTGGAGCAGGACGATCCCCTGGTCTGCCTGGCCGAACTGGAACGACTGGTGCACGCCATGCAGGAGCAGAACGGCAGCTGATCACAGCAGCTGCCGGAGCACCGTGAGCAGATCCAGGCCGAACCGGCGCCAGGGTGCGAGCATCGGTGATGCCAGCAGCAGCGACAGGCCCAGCGCTGTGAGTGCGGTCAGGGTCACGGTGCCGGCGAGCAGCGAGAGGCGGGTATCGACGCCGTTGCCGAAGGCCGGTGCCCGCAATCTGCGGCCATGCGTGGTTGCGGGGTCAAGGCGCTCGAAGAGCGCGCCGCCAGGCTCTCCCGCCTGCCAGGCGGCGATGGTGAGACGGCCCATGCCCCAGCACCAGATAACGAAGATCAGCAGGCCCACGACCAGTCCGGGCGGTGGCTCGATGGCATGCTGCAGAGAGGCCCCGAGCAGGTAGCCCGGGATGATGTAAGCGGGTGCCCAGAGCAGAGCTGAACTCAGATTCACGGCATAAAATATGCCTGCTGGAAAGCGGAGCATGCCGGCGATCAGCGGCAGCACGGGTCGAATGGGCCCGACGAAGCGACCGAGGGCAATACTGGCCGCGCCGTGGCGGATGAAGAACGCCTCCCCGCGGATGATCCACTCCGGATGGGTGGAAAAGGGCGGCAGCACCCGGATGGCGGGTCCGAAGCGGCGGCCGAGGAGAAAGCTGGCGCTGTCTCCGGCCACCGCGCCGATGAAGGCGCAGGCGAGGGCAGTCCAGAGGCCGAGCTCGCCGCCTCCGGCCACGAAGGCCGCCGCGTAGAGCAGCACCACGCCGGGCACGATGAGGCCGGCGATCGCGAAGCACTCCACGAACGCGATCAGAACGATGGCCACACCGACCCACTCCGGGTACGCATGCAGTGCGTCCCAGAAGGGTGCCTCCCTGAGATCCTCGATTCTCGGCATGGCTCTCGCTATCTATAATGTTCGATCTCGATCGGACCTCGATTCCAGCCGACCCCGGACGTGATCATGAACGTCAGCATGAATGTCGAAGAGTACATGCATGAGCTCGGCGGTCGCGCCCGAGCCGCGGCACGACGCACGGCGCGTGCTTCCAGCGCAGAGCGCAGCGCTGCGCTGGAAGCCGTCGCTGCCGCCCTCGAAACGGATCGAGAGCTGATCCGGCGCGCCAACGAAGCGGATCTTGCCGCCGGCTCGGCGGCCGGCCTCGACGCCCCCCTGCTCGATCGACTGCGCCTCGACGATGCAGCCATCGATCGTATGATCGGTGGCCTCCGGCAGGTCAACTCGCTGCCGGATCCAGTGGGTGCGATCACGGACCTGACCTATCGTCCCAGTGGAATCCAGGTCGGGCGTATGCGGGTCCCGCTCGGTGTCATCGGCATCATCTACGAGTCGCGACCCAATGTGACCGTGGACGCGGCCGCGTTGTGCCTGAAATCCGGTAACGCCACCATCCTGCGGGGTGGTTCGGAGGCCATTGAATCCAACCGGGCCATTGCTGCCAGCGTGCGCCGCGGTCTCGCGGAGTCGACGCTCGGTGAGGACGCCGTGCAGCTGGTGGCCACCACGGATCGTGCCGCGGTGGGTCACCTGGTGCGCATGCAAGCCCATGTGGATGTGATCGTTCCCCGGGGCGGTAAGGGCCTCATCGAGCGCATCAGCGCCGAGGCCCGGGTGCCTGTGATCAAACACCTGGACGGCAATTGCCACGTCTACGTGGATCGGGCGGCGGATGCCACCATGGCCGTGCGCATCATCGTCAACAGCAAGTGTCAGCGCTACGGGGTCTGTAATGCCATGGAGACCCTGTTGGTTCACGCCGAGCGGGCCACCGAGATCCTCCCGGCCGCCGAGGCGCGACTGGCGGCAGAAGGGGTCGAGGTCCGTGGCTGCAGTGAAACGCTCGCCCTGCTGCCGCAGGCCCGTCCTGCCAGCGAGGAGGACTGGTACGAGGAGTACCTCGGCCCCATCCTCTCGGTGAAGGTGGTGGCGGATCTCGATGCTGCCATCGCGCATATCAATCACTACGGTTCCGCTCATACCGATGCCATCGTCACCGCAGACTATGCCGCGGCCAGAAGGTTCCTGGCGGAAGTGGATTCGAGCTCGGTGATGGTCAATGCTTCGACCCGGTTCGCGGACGGTTTCGAGTACGGTCTTGGGGCTGAGATCGGCATCTCCACGGACAAGCTTCACGCCCGCGGCCCGGTGGGGCTTGAGGGTCTGACCACCCAGAAGTACGTGGTGCTCGGTGACGGTCAGGTTCGCTGAGTTGCCCCTGATCGCCTGCTTCGGCGGCACCTTCGATCCGGTCCACAACGGTCATCTTGAGGCGGCGAAGGAAGTGCTCACTCGCGCTGTATGCGAGGAAGTCAGGCTAATTCCTTGCCATATCCCACCGCATCGCGGCGTGCCCCACGCGTCGCCCGCCCACCGCCTGGCCATGCTGGAGCTGGCTGTCGCAGACTGCCCTGGTCTGGTGGTGGATGCGCGGGAGCTGACCCGCGACGGGCCCTCCTACACGGTTGAGACCCTGCGTTCTCTGCGTCAGGACTACGGCCCGGACGTGGCGCTGGGTTGGGTCCTCGGCGTCGACGCCGCGGCTACCCTGGAGGCATGGGAGGCTTGGCAGCGTCTGCCCGAGCTCGCTCATCTGCTGCTGCTCGACCGCCCAGGCGTATCGCTACCGACGTCCGGGCCCGTAGCCGACCTGCTGGCGCCCGGCCTGACGGACGAGGTCGCCGACCTGCACCGTGTCCCCGCCGGGCACACCTGGCGGGTGAGGCAGCCGCAGCAGGCCGTGTCCGCGACGGAGGTCCGGCGAACCCTCGCGACGGGACGCTCCGCCGCCCATTTGCTCCCGGTTCCAGTGTGGGCATATATTAGGCAGCAGGGACTGTATGGGTGTCATGGTGTTCCTGGTCACAGCGCGGAGAGCGAATGACGTCTGACGATCTGCAGGGTCTGGTTGTGGAAGCGTTGGATGACCTCAAGGGCCAGAACATTCTGGCCCTTGATGTTTCCGGCAGCAGCAGTGTCACGGACTGGATGGTGATTGCCTCGGGCACCTCCGGCCGGCACGTGAAGTCGCTGGTGGACAGGCTGATCGAACGGGTCAAGGCAAATGGGGTGGCACCGGTTGGCGTCGAGGGTTTGGATGCGCTTGAGTGGGTGCTGGTAGACCTCGGTGACGTGGTGGTTCACATCATGCAGCGGGACTCACGCAACTTTTACGACTTAGAACGGCTGTGGCGGACCTCGCCGGTGAAGGAGTCGACGGCACTGTCGTCCGTCTCCTGACCGTATGCGTCTGAAGCTGGTCGCGGTCGGCGTTCGCGTGCCCGGGTGGGTGGATGCCGGCTTTGCGGACTATGCTCGAAGGTTACCGAGGGACTGTCGCCTCGAACTGGTGGCCGTCGCGGCGGCCGACCGCAGACAGGGGCGGGGCGTCGAGCATTGGCGCGAGGAGGAGGCGGAGCGGCTGCTGGCTGCTGCCGGCCGCGACGCCCGGCTGATCGCCCTGGATGTGACCGGGCGCAGTCTGAGTACTGAAGATCTCTCGCTGCGCCTCGAAGCGTGGCGAATGGAGGGGCGGGACATCGCCATGCTCATCGGCGGCCCTGACGGACTGGCACCGCGGTGTCTGGAGCGGGCTGAGATGCGCTGGTCGTTGTCGTCATTGACGTTGCCCCATGCGCTGGTGCGCGTGGTGGTGGCGGAGCAGATTTATCGTGCATGGACGCTCATGACGGGTCATCCGTATCATCGTTGAGTTGCGGCAGGTGCATGGTCATGTGCGGCCTGTGAAAGGGCTGCAGCTTTATCCAGGGCGCCACGCCGGATTGCATGTCGAGTCGACCGTTCATGATGGACGCTTTCACCCTTCGAGATCATGACGCCGAGGCGCGCCTGTTCACAGGCCGCGTCATGGTGATCTGGTGCCTGGTGGTGGTGGCCATCCTCGTCCTGGTGCTGCGGCTGTTCCAGCTTCAGGTGGTCGAGCATGAACGGCACGCGGTCCAGAGCGACGCCAACCGGATTCAGGTCCAGCCTATCGCGCCGACGCGCGGCCTGATCTACGATCGCAACGGCATCCTGCTGGCTGAAAACGTACCGGTCTCATCGTTGACCATCGTCCGTGAACGGGTGCCCGACCTCGACGCCACCCTGACTGCGCTTGCTGAGCTGGTGGACCTGACGCCTGCGGAGATCGAGCGTTTCCAGCGTCGGCTGCGGGAGCGGCGGCGGCCGTTCGAGCCGGTGCCGCTGCGGCTGCAGCTTGGCGAAGATGAGATCGCGCGGATCGCGGTGAACCGCTATCGACTGCCTGGAGTGGAAGTCGAAGCCCAGCTCATCCGCCACTATCCCTTTGGTGAGTTCACTGCCCACGCCATCGGCTCGATTCGACGCATTGCGCGAGCGGATCTCGAGCGCCTCGACCCGGTTCAGTACAGCGCGACCCGCTACGCGGGCCGTCTGGGCGTCGAGCGCCACTATGAGCAGCATCTCCACGGCCAGGTGGGCTACCAGCGGGTGGAAACGGATGCTCGCGGTCGCATCACCCGGGTCATCGATCGCAAGCCGCCGGTGGCAGGGAAAAACATCCAGTTGCACCTGGATCTGAAGCTGCAGCTTGCGGCCAGCGCCGCGCTCGGCGATCGCCGTGGTGCCATCGTCGCCATCGACCCGAGCACCGGCGGCATCCTGGCGCTGGTGTCGAAGCCCGCCTATGACCCCAATCTGTTCATCGGCGGCATTGACCCGAAGTCCTACGCCTGGCTCCGGGATCATCCGGACACGCCCATGTTCAATCGGGCGGTACGGGGTCAGTACGCGCCTGGCTCCACCTTCAAGCCCATCGTCGGCCTGGCCGGTCTCAACCATGGCGAGACGAACTGGGAGCGCACCATCCGTGATCCCGGCTACTTCCGGCTGCCGGGACAGACGCGCATGTATCGGGACTGGAACTGGCGCCCCGGTGGGGGTGGCCAGGGTATCGTGGGGATGCAGCGGGCCATCTATCGCTCCTCCAACACGTATTTCTACGATCTTGGCGTGAGGCTGGGCATCGAACGCCTGGCACCGTTCGCGGCCGAGTTCGGTTTCGGCGAACGCTACGTCCTCGATCTGCCGGAAGCGGTCAACGGACTGATGCCCACCCCGCAATGGAAGCGTGCTGCGCGCCGCGAGCCTTGGTACCCGGGCGACACCGTGAATCTGGGGATCGGCCAGGGCGACATGCTGGTCACCCCACTGCAGCTGGCAGGGGCCACCGCGATCCTCGCGGCCCGGGGCCAGCGGCACACGCCCCGCATGCTGCTCGCTGCAGATGCCGAACTCGAGGAACTCAAGCCCATGTCCCTGAACCCTGTTCCGCTGGCGGACCCGAAGGACTGGGAGCGTATGGCGGAGGCCATGAGTGACGTCATTCATCGCGGCAATCGCGGCTATGGCCAGAATGGGACGGCCTGGGCGCACATCGGGATGGACGTTCCCTACCGCATGGCGGGCAAGTCCGGAACCGCCCAGGTCGTAGGTATTCCTCAAGGCCTGCGGCACGACGATCTGGAGCTCACGGAACGGCAGCAGAAGCACGCGTGGTTCATCGCATTCGCGCCGCTGGAGAACCCTGAGATCGCACTGGCGGTGCTGGTGGAGAACGGTGGCGGCGGCTCTTCCGTGGCTGGGCCCGTTGCACGGGAAGTCCTCGATGCCTGGCTCTTGAATCGTCTGGAGGGCCCGATCGTTGCCGGCAACTGACAGCCAAAGCGGAACGGTTGTCGCAGGTCGGGGTCACTGATGGCCGGACGCGACTTCCTGCATCGCCTCCCCGACTCGGAGTTGGCCTTCGCCCGCAGGCAGGCGTGGCTGCGGCGGCTGCATATCGATCTGCCGCTGCTGGTGCTGGTGCTGCTGGTGTGCGGAGTCGGACTGGTCGTCCTCTACAGTGCCGTGGACGGCAATCCGGATCGGTTCACTTCCCAGCTGACGCGCCTGGGGCTGGCCTTCGGGGTGATGTTCATCATCGCCCAGGTGCCCCCCCGTACCCTGCGTCGCTGGTCGGCGCCCCTGTATCTGGTTGGCTTGGCTCTGCTGGTTGCCGTGCTGTTCTTCGGAGTTTCGGCCAAGGGCGCCCAGCGCTGGATCGACCTGCCGGGACTGCCACGATTCCAGCCCGCCGAGATCATGAAGCTCGTGGTGCCGATGATGCTGGCCGCATTTCTTGCCGAGCGGCGGCTGCCGCCGCGTTTCGGGGTCCTGTGTGGGGCGCTGGCGCTGCTTGCAGTTCCAGCCGTACTCATCGCCGTCCAGCCCGACCTGGGCACCGCGATTCTGGTAGGGGGCTCGGGATTGGCCATCATCCTGCTGGCCGGAGTGTCCTGGCGCCTGGTACTTGCCGCTGCTGCGGCCGGCCTCGCAGCGCTGCCCGCGCTTTGGATGGTGTTGCACGACTACCAGCGGCAACGGGTGCTCACGCTGTTCGATCCGGAGAGCGATCCACTCGGCGCCGGCTGGAACATCATCCAGTCCAAGACCGCAATCGGTTCCGGCGGACTCTATGGCAAGGGTCTGCTGCAAGGCACCCAGTCGCACCTGGATTTCCTGCCTGAGAGCGACACCGACTTCATTATCGCCGTCATGGGGGAGGAGACCGGTTTCCTGGGTGTGATGGCGCTCCTGGTGCTGTACTTCCTGCTCATCACCCGCGGCCTGTACATCGCGACGCGTGCCCCGGATGCCTACTCGCGGCTGCTGGCGGGCAGCTTGAGCATCACCTTCTTCATCTACGTGTTCGTGAACATCGCCATGGTGTCCGGTTTGCTGCCCGTGGTGGGCGTGCCGTTACCTCTGGTCAGCTATGGCGGTACATCCGCGCTGACCTTGATGGCCGCGTTCGGTATCCTGATGGCGATCAATACCAATCCCAAGATGTTGCGAGCCTGACCTCGGAGTCCTTGTCGATGCGATCCCTTCACCTGCTGTCGCTGGTCGTCGCGTTGTGCCTGCCCGCGTGGTCTGCCGCGAGCAACTTCCTCGAGCGCGAGGAGGTGCGTGGTTTCATTGAAGAAATGGTGGAGCGGCATGACTTCGGTCGCGCCGAACTCGAGAGCCTGTTCGCGGTGGCGGAGCGGCAGCAGGGCATCATTGATGCCATCTCCCGGCCGGCGGAGCGGGTCCTCACCTGGGGTGAGTATCGGGAGATCTTTCTCGACGATGCTCGCATCGAGCAGGGTGTCGAGTTCTGGACCGAGCACGGCGACGTGCTCGCCCGCGCGGAGGCGGACTTCGGGGTCCCGCCGGAGGTCATCGTCGCCATCATCGGCGTCGAGACCCGCTATGGACGCCACAAGGGCCGCTGGCGGGTTCTGGATGCACTCAGCACCCTCGCGTTCGATTATCCGCCGCGGGCGGGTTTTTTCCGTCGGGAACTGGAGCAGTTCCTGCTCCTGGTCCGTGAGGAGGACCGGCCAGCCGTCGAGTTGATGGGGTCTTACGCGGGTGCCATGGGCTACGGCCAGTTCATATCCTCCAGCTACCGGGCGTACGCCATCGACTTCACCGGCAATGCTCGGCGCGATATCTGGGACGATCCCGAGGACGCCATCGGCAGCGTCGCCAATTACCTCAAGGTGCACGGCTGGCGGGATGGTGACGAAGTCACACGCCCGGTCCGCCTCGGCTCGGACGACGTGACGTCGTTGGTGAACAGCAGCCTGCGTCCGGACACCAGTGTCGGTGCGCTGCGCGAGCTCGGCGTCGCGGGCCTGGACGGTTTGCCTGATGCGGCCGTTGCGACGCTGGTCGAGCTCGAGGCCCGCGACGGCAGGCGTCACTTCGTCGGCCTGCAGAACTTCTACGCCATCACCCGTTACAACCACAGCAGGCTCTACGCCATGGCGGTCCATGACCTCAGCCAGGCGGTACTGGCCCGCCGTATGGAGCAACTTGCCGGTGGCTGAGACGATGGGCAGGTTGCTGATCGTGTCCTCCGTCGTGCTGCTGCTGGCAGGATGCGCCATGCGTCCGCCGCAGCCGGGCGCAATACCCGGACCCGACCCTGAGCAGGACTCAGCTCCCACCGTGGTCCCGCCCGGACTCGAACAGCTGCCTGATCCGGTCCCGCGCTGGGAACCATTGTCGCGCTCCGGCAATCGGTCGCCTTACATGGTGTTCGGGGAGACGTACCATCTCCTGCCTACGGCAGAGGGCTACGCGGAGCGGGGCATTGCGTCCTGGTACGGCCAGAAGTTCGATGGCCGCACCACCGCCAGCGGTGAGCGCTACGACATGTTCGCGCTGACTGCCGCGCACCGTAAGTTGCCGCTGCCGACCTATGTGCGGGTGACCAATCTGGAGAACGGCCGCAGCAGTATCGTGAAGGTGAATGATCGCGGTCCCTTTCATCCGGACCGCATCATCGATCTGTCCTATGGCGCCGCGGTCAAACTTGGCTTCGCGGAGCAGGGCGTGGCGCGGGTGAAGGTCGAGGCCATCATCCCGGAGGACGGGCCGCCGCTGACGCTTGATGCGCCGGTGTTCGCCTCCCCGCTGGAAGAGGGCAACGGTGCCCTCTGGCTGCAGGCCGGGGCCTTCGGCAATCCGGACTCCGCCGAAGCGTTGCGGGGGCGACTCGACGCGATCATCGGTGAGCGCGCGGATGCGGTCCGGGTCCATCTGCTGCGTGGCGCCGATGCCCTGACTCGGGTCCGTGTGGGCCCGCTGCCCGACCTGCGCGAGGCGAGCCGACTGCAGGCGCTGATCATGTTCTCGGAACTCGGCGCCATGCCGCTTATCGTGCGCGAATGACCTCCGTTTTGCGGGCTGTTTCCAGAATTTCTGCAGCCTTGAGCGGTTCAAGCCCGTGCTACACTTTCACATCTCCACAGTTGTGCTGGGCCGCGCCCAAGGGTCATGGCGAGCAGCCCGCAATCCAACTCGGACGGTACCGATGATGCATTCTGTTCTTCTGCGTGCAGCCCTGGTGTTGCTGCTGGCGCTGGCGGCTCTGCCTTCGTCCCAGGCGCAGCGGGGCATGATTCCCGCGCCGCCCCAGCTTCAGGCCAGCGGCTGGATCCTCATGGATGCCGCCACGGGCATGGTGCTGGCGGAGCACAATGCGGACGAGCGGTTGCCGCCGGCCTCGCTGGTCAAGATCATGACCGACTTCATCCTCGCCGAGGAACTCGCAGCGGGGCGGGTGTCCCTCGATGATGAGGTGCCGATCTCCGAGAAGGCTTGGCGGACCGGTGGTTCGAAGATGTTCGTCCACGTCGGTGACCGGGTGCGCCTGGAAGATCTGGCGCGGGGCATCATCATTCAGTCGGGCAATGATGCCAGCGTCGCGGTGGCGGAATTCCTTGCCGGCAGCGAGGACGCGTTCGCGCAGATGATGAACAGTCAGGCTGAGGTTCTCGGCATGACCAACACCTACTACACGAATTCGACGGGATGGCCCGATCCCGACATGCACACCTCCGCGCGTGACCAGGCCCTGCTGACCAAGCGCCTGATCCAGGATCACCCCGAACATTATGCGATTTATGCCGAACGCGAGTTCACCTACGGTCGCGACTTCCAGACCGGTCAGCCCATCACCCAGCGCAATCGCAATTCCCTGCTGTGGATGGATCAGACGGTGGACGGCGTCAAGACCGGCCATACCGAGGCCGCGGGCTACTGCCTGGTCGCATCCTCGCAGCGCGATGGCATGCGCCTCATTTCGGTGATCATGGGTGCGGAGAGTACCCGCGCCCGGGCCCGTGAGAGTCAGGCCCTGCTGCGCTACGGGTTCCGCTTCTTCGAAACCCGCAACCTCTACGCTGGTGGCCAGCAGCTCGAACGCAGCGCCGTGTGGAAGGGGCGTGACGACGAGGTGGTGGTCGGGCTCGAGGACGATGTGGTGCTGACCCTGCCGCGCGGCCGCTATGACGACCTGCGGGCCACGATCACCCTGGATCCGTGGCTCACCGCACCCATCGCGACAGGTGCGCGACTTGGGACGCTCAACGTTGTGCTCGACGACGAGGAGGTCTACAGCGGCGCGCTCATCGCACTCACGGCAGTTGAGGCAGCGGGCATCTTCAAGCGCATATGGCATTCACTGCAGATGTTCTTCACCCGCCTGTTCTCCTGATGCGGGCCGCCGCCATGTCGGATTCGAAGATGCCGCGTATCGAGTTCCCCTGCCGCTATCCGGTCAAGGTGATGGGCGAGAACGTGGATGACTTTCCCGCCCTGGTCCTGGAAGTGGGTCAGCGGCATGCGGACGGGCTCGATCGGGACGCCATGTCCGTGCGCGCCTCGCGCAATGGCCGCTGGGTCGCCGTGACGCTGATGATCGAGGCGCGCAGCGAGAGTCAGCTCAAGGCCCTGCACGCCGACCTGCAGGCAACCGGCCGTGTCACGCTCGTACTCTGAACCGAGCGATTCCGCAGCCGCGCCGTTTAAGGAGCATTGGCTGGGACGCTGTGCCTATGCGCCGACCATGGCCCGGCAGCAATCGTTCACTGCTGCCAGGACCCCCGCCACGCGCGATGAATTGTGGTGGTTGGAACATGATCCGGTCTTCACCCTCGGCCAGGCCGGTCGCGCGGAGCACATCCTCGCCCCAGGCGACATTCCTGTGCTTCAGAGCGACCGCGGGGGCCAGGTGACCTATCACGGTCCAGGCCAGCTGGTGGGCTATCTGCTGCTGGACGTCCGGCGTCTGGGGATCGGCGTACGCGCGCTGGTGAGCGCCATCGAGAACGCCGTCATCCATGTGCTCGGTGACTGGGGACTCGAAGCAAGCGCCCGCACCGACGCGCCGGGTGTCTACGTCGACGGCGCCAAGATCGCGGCGCTCGGGCTGCGCGTCCGGCGCGGCTGCAGCTACCACGGCCTGGCCCTGAACGTGAACATGGACCTCGAACCGTTTGCCCGGATCAATCCATGCGGCATGGCCGGTCTCGCGGTCACTCAGCTCGCCGATCTCGGCGCGCCCACGGACATGGCATTGATCCGTCCGGCGCTGACGGCGGCCCTCGCCCGGGAACTCGGCTACCCGACCTGACGCAAAAACGATCATCGCGATCTGTGTCATGCCGGAGCCCGGCGGCAGTCGGCGATCGCAACACCGGGCTGCGCCCGACGTTCGCTCCCACCGGCGAAATGCAAGATCCTCACGAAAAGCCAGTGGGAGCAATTCGCCGGGAGCGAATTGCGGTCACGAATGTGCGCACGCAGTGCGCCCCGCAGGGGTGCGCGCCAGGGACGGCGCGCAACTGCCTACGTCCGCGAAGCGGGCGTCGCGCTTTGTGTGACGCCGGAGCCCGGCGGCAGTCCGCAATCGGCGCAGTCGGGACGGCGCTTGAGGTGGAAGTCTTGCCAGCGGCTCGTCAGGGCGTCGAAGGTGAGGATCCTTCCCACCAGCGGTTCGCCGATGCCCGCCAGGATCTTCACCGCCTCCAGCGCCTGCAATGCCCCAACGACACCGACCAGGGGCGCGATCACGCCGTTCTCGGCACAGTTCAATTCCAACTCCTCCGCGTCCGGCCACAGGCAGCGATAGCAGGGCGAATCGCTTTGCCGTGGATCGAAACAGGTGAGCTGGGCCTCGAAGCGGATGGCGGCGGCGGACACCCAGGGGCGTCGGTGATCCAGGCAGGCCCGGTTGATCGCATAGCGGGTGGCCAGATTGTCGGTGCCGTCCACCACCAGATCGACGCTGGCAGCGGCATCGGCCAGCGCTTCGCCTTCGAGTCGACAGGCCATGGTTTCGATGTTGACCCGGGGATTCAGCGCCAGCAGGCGGTCCCTGGCGGAGTCGGTCTTGGCTCGATCCACGTCCGCTTCGCCGTGGAGAATCTGCCGCTGCAGATTGGAGACATCGACGTGATCGTCATCGGTGAGCAGCAGGCTGCCGACGCCGGCGGCGGCCAGATACAGGGCGGCTGGAGAACCGAGGCCGCCCAGTCCCACCACCAGCACCCGGGCCGCGAGCAGTTTCTCCTGACCGGCCACGTCGATTTCCGGCAGCATGATCTGGCGGCTGTAACGCAGCAATTCGGCGTCGTCCACGCGCCTCCTCCCGGTTGCCCTGGCCTCAAGGCGGCTGGCGCGCGATCGTAACACGCTCTTTCGCGGCGTCATCTGTGAGGCTGCGGACCTGCTTGAGACCGACCGCGTGTAGCAGGCGGCGCACGGCCCCCCCCTGCCGATGGCCGTGTTCGAGCAGGATGAAGCCGTCGGGACGCAACCGCTCCGGGGCCGCCGCTGCGAGTGCTGCGAGGTCGGCGAGACCCGCTTCGGCCGCGAACAACGCGAGGCCGGGCTCGTGGGCGGCCACGTCTGCCGCGAGCTCCGGGTCGCCTGCAGCCACGTAGGGAGGATTGGCGAGGAGCAGATCGAAGCGTTCGGGAGCGAGTGCTGCGAACCAGTCGCTGCCGATCAGCCTGACTCGGGCCGGCGCGATGCGGCTGACATTGCGTCCCGCAACGGCCAGCGCTGCCGGCGACACATCCGTGGCCAGGATGCCCCATGCAGGCCGGGCCTGTGCCAGGGCCAGCGCGATGGCGCCGCTGCCGGTGCCGAGCTCCAGGACGCAGGCGCGCTCAGGCAGCGGCAGAGTCAAAGCAGTGGTTACCAGCAGCTCGGTTTCCGGGCGTGGAATCAGCACATCTGCGGTCACTTCGAGCTCGATGTTCATGAAGCCCTTGCGGCCCGTCAGGTATGCTAACGGTTCTCCTAAGGCGCGCCGATCAGCCAGCTCCAGAAATCGTTCGCCGCAGGCTGCTTCAAGTACCTGTTCGGGCCGGGCGACGACACGGCTGCGTGGGATGCCGCAGACATGAGCCAGCAGGAGCTCCGCGTCCAGACGCGCGAGTCCGAGTCCGCGAGCATGCCGCATGGCCTCACCCAGGGTCGCTGCAGCCATGTCACTCGCCCAGGGTTGCGAGCAGGTCGGCCTGATGCTCCCGGCGCAGCGGCTCGAGCACCTGATCGAGATTGCCCTCGAGGATGTCTTCCAATGCGTACACGGTGAGATCGATGCGGTGGTCTGTGATGCGACCCTGGGGAAAGTTGTAGGTTCGAATCCGCTCCGAGCGGTCACCGGAGCCCACCAGGTTACGCCGGGTGGCTGCGCGTTCGGCAACCTGAACGCGACGCGCCTCGTCGGTGAGTCGGGCCTGCAGCAGTGCCAGCGCCCGGGCGCGATTCTTGTGCTGGGAGCGTTCGTCCTGGCACTCCACCACGATGCCGGTAGGCAGATGGGTGATGCGTACGGCCGAATCCGTTTTGTTGACGTGTTGGCCACCGGCGCCCGAAGACCGGTAGGTGTCGATGCGGAGGTCCTCTTTGGCCACGGCCACCTCGTCCACTTCTGTCGGTTCGGGCAGCACCGCCACCGTGCAGGCAGAGGTATGGATGCGGCCCTGGGACTCGGTTTCGGGCACCCGCTGCACGCGGTGCGTTCCGGACTCGAACTTGAGCGTGCCGTAGACGCCGCTGCCCGCGATGCGAACGATGACTTCCTTGTAGCCCCCGACTTCGCCTGGGCGCTCGGAGAGGATCTCCACCTGCCAGGGCCTGGATTCAGCGTAGCGCAGATACATGCGCAGCAGCGTGCCGGCGAAAAGCGCGGCTTCATCGCCGCCGGTGCCGGCGCGAATCTCGAGAAAGGCGGGGGCCGCATCGGCCGGATCCTGGGGCAGCAGCAGTCGCTCGATCTCCGATTCGACGGCGTCGGCAACCTTGGCGCAGGCTTCCCGCGACTCGCGGGCAAGTTCGCGCATCATCGGATCGTCGTCGTCGAGGAGTTCCTCGGCGTCGTGGAGCTCGCGTCGGGCCCGCTCGAGCTTGGCGAGTTCACGCACCACCGGATCGAGCTCTGCGTACTCCTGAGACAGGCGCGTGAAACGGGACGCATCCGCCGCGATCTCCGGGTCGCCCATGAGCGCCGTCAATTCCTCGTGGCGGTCACGGACTTCTGCAAGCTTGTGCGCGATGGATGGCTTCACGACGACTCGATGGTGGTGGGTGGTCGCCGAGGCTACTCGTCGTGGTAGGTGGGGTCGAGTCCGAGCAGGCGGCGGCCATGGACGATGACTTCGTCGCGACCATCCGCTCCGGCCTCGCGCAGCTGCTGGCTCGGCGTGTGGATCAGCTTGTTGGTGAGGCTGCGCGCGAGTCGGGACAGCACTTCTTCGGGATCATCGCCGCGGCGCAGGCGCCGCAGGTGCCGCTCGAGTTCGTCCTGACTGATCTGTTCTGCTGCCGTACGGAACGCTTTGACGGTGGCGACTGCTTCTTTGGAGCGCAGTTCCCGCAGCCAGGCTGTCACGCCCTGGGCGATGATCTGTTCGGCTTCCTCGGCGGCTTCGGCCCGGGAGCGGCGGTTCTCCGCGACGATTTCCGCGAGGTCGTCGATGGTGTAGAGGAACACGTCCTCGAGTTCGCCGACCTGTGACTCGATGTCCCTGGGTACCGCAATGTCCACGAGGAGCATGGGCGCGCGCTTGCGCGCGCGGATGGCGGTTTCGACCATGCCCTTGCCCAGTACCGGAAGATCCGCCGCGGTGGAAGCGATGACGATGTCGGCAGCGGGCAGGACCCGGGGCAGATCCGACAGCAGCACGCTGTCGGCTCCGAATCGAGTCGCCAGTTCCCGGGCCCGGCTGATGGTCCGGTTGGCGATGGTCATGCGCGCAACGCCGGCCTGACGCAGGTGCTCAGCCACCAGTTCGATGGTTTCACCAGCGCCCACGAGCAGCACCCGGGCGCGTTGGAGATCGGAGAATATCTGCTGGGCCAGCGATACGGCCGCATAGGCCACGGAAACGGGATGTCGGCCGATGTCCGTGTCCGTCCGTACCCGCTTGGCGACGACTAGCGTATGCTGCGACAGACGCTCAAGTTCCGGTCCTATGGTGCCCACATCGCGGGCCACTGCCCAGGCATCCTTCACTTGGCCGAGGATCTGTGGCTCTCCGAGCACCATCGAATCGAGGCCGGCAGCCACTCTCATGGCGTGGCGAACGGCAGCGTCGTGATGGTACAGATAGCTTGAGGATTCCAGGCGACGCAGGTCCAGACGATGGTAGTCGCTCACCCAGCGCAGCAGCGGCGCGTGATCAACAGCGCCGCTCTGACAGTAGAATTCGGTGCGGTTGCAGGTGGAGAGGATGGCGACCTCGGGCAGGTCGAGGTCCCGACGCATGTCGCGCAACGCGTCAGGAAGCTGGTGGCTCGGGAACGCGACGCGTTCGCGCAATTCCACCGGCGCGGTGACGTGATTGAATCCGAGCGCGAGCAGGCCCATCTTGACCAGAGTCTCTCCGATCCGGGAGCCGCCATGATAACGCAATCTTCAACTCGGGGCCTCGCCCGAGTGCATGCTTGCAGATGGCTCGGCACGCTGGTCCTGGCGGCTTGCGCTGTGGCCGGCTGCGCCTCGGCGCCCTCCGAATATGGCGCTGCTCCGAGCAGCTTCGAAGCGGTCACCGTGCCGGCGAATGAACCCCAATGGCAGCTGCTGGAGCCGGCGCCGACTGCAGTCGGTCCCGCGTTCGAGCGCGACACGCTCTATGAGCTGCTGGTGGCCGAGCTGGCCCTGCGGCAGGGCGACCACGGCACGGCCCTGAAATACTATGCCGCCCAGGCTCGCCACACCCGGGACCCCGGCGTCGTCGCTCGAGCTGTGCGCCTGGCGACGCTGGAGCGCGACATCAGTCTCGCGTTGCAGATGGCAGAACTCTGGGTCGAAGTGGCGCCGCGCGATCCGAATGCGCGCCAAGCGGCCGCCGTGGCGCTGATCCGCGCCAATGCCCTGGGGCCGGCGCTGGCCCATCTGGCGGAGCTGCGGGCCCAGGCCGGCGCTGCGAATTTCGGCTATCTGGCGCTGCAGGCTGCTGCCCTGGAGCCGGATGCGCGTACGGATCTGCTGGCGGCACTGGCGGAGGTTCATGGCCGCTTTCCGGATGATCCGGAGCTGGCGTTCGCTCAGGCCGTACTGCTCGATCAGGAGCGACGGCCCGAGGCGGCATTGGCGCTGCTGGAGCCGATGGCGGTGGATGACCTGCCGCGGGAAGCTGTGCTGCTCAAGGGCCGGCTGCTCGAGCGGCTCGGGCGTCGCGACGATGCCATTGACTGGTTCGGTAGCTGGATCGATCAAGGCGACGATCAGGTCCGGCTGCGTTATGTCCGTGCGCGGTTGCTGATCGACGCAGGAGACCTGGCGTCGGCCCAGTCGGATTTCGAGGCCATGCTGCTGCGGGTGGGCGACAACCCTGAAATCCTGCTGTCCATCGCCCTCCTGGCTGCTGAGCAGAACAAGCTTACGGAGGCGCGGGACTATCTGCAGCGCCTCATTGCGACCGGCAGCCGCCATGACGTGGCCCATCTCTATCTCGGCGAGCTCGCCCAGGCCGAGGGGGATGTGGACGCGGCCGTGTCGGCGTTCCGCAACGTGTCCCCGGGCAGTGAGTTCCGCAGTGCCCAGGTCCGGGCGTCGGCGCTGCTGCTGCAGCATGCAGGTCGCGTCGGTCTCAGCCGCTACATGGAGGGCCAGCGGAAACGCTATCCCGATGAAGCCGTGACCCTGTGGCTGCTGGAAGGCGGCCTCCTGCTGGAGGTGAACGCGCCGGAGTCCGCCCTGGCCGTGCTCGACGATGCACTCCTGGCCCACCCCGATGACACTGAGCTGCGTTACACCCGCGCCCTGGCGCGAAAGCGTGTGGACGACATTGCCGGACTGGAAGCCGATCTGCGTCATGTGCTCGCCCGCGAGCCGCGCAACGCCATGGCGCTCAATGCCCTGGGCTACGTGCTCGCGGATCGGACCGATCGCTTCCAGGAGGCCAAGGAGCTCATCGAGCAGGCACTCGCCATGCGGCCCGATGAGCCGGCCTACATCGACTCGCTTGGCTGGGTGGAGTACCGGCTGGGCAACCACGCCCGGGCGCTGGAATTGCTGGAGCAGGCCTATGCAGCCATGCCGGACCACGAAGTCGCAGCCCACCTCGGCGAAGTGCTTTGGGTGACGGGCGATTCGGAGGCGGCTGTGCAGGTCTGGACTGAAGGTCTTGAGCTCGAACCGGACAGCCGCATCCTTGCGGAGACCATGCAGCGTTTGCTCGGAACCGAGCGCGCCCTCGGCGTGCGCAGCAGCGTGGAGCAGCGCTGATGATGCGGTGGCTGCTGGGCTGCATCGTCCTGCTGGGAACGGGCTGCGCGGTGCTGCCGCCGGTGGCGGAGGGCGAGGGCCGTCTGCCGGAGCAGCTGGCGGCGTTCACCCTCGAAGGCAAGGTGGCCTGGCGCCATCCGGAGG
Source organism: Gammaproteobacteria bacterium (assembly GCA_007694905.1). Lineage (GTDB taxonomy): Bacteria > Pseudomonadota > Gammaproteobacteria > Pseudomonadales > Azotimanducaceae > SLTB01. The sequence goes on from REEU01000113.1 coordinate 21,786, forward strand.
GCCGGGGCAATGCCAATCTGAGCTGGGTCCAGGCAGAGGACGACTTCCGGTTGTTGTTGACCGGTCCGCTCGGTCAGGGGTCGGTGCGGCTGGAGAGTGATGGCGATGGCGTCCGGCTGGATACGCCGGAGGGGCCCCGTTACGCCCACCAAGCGGACGATCTGCTCGCAGACACATTGGGGTTTCCGGTGCCGATCGCTCAGGCCCGCTGGTGGGTGCTCGGTGTCGCCGCACCGACGGCCGTGGCCGGCAGCCGTGCCGGCGGCCGCGCCGAGGTCATGGAGCGCGATGTTCACGGGCGCCCGCAGGTGGTGCGGCAGGACGGCTGGCAGATCGCGTGGTCCGACCGGCGCCTGGTTGAGGGCTATGCCCTGCCGAGGCGGGTGGAATTGAGCCGCGCCGAGACCCGGTTGACGCTCGTCATCGGCGCCTGGAGCCTGAGCGGAGACCGGGCCAGGATGGCATCGGCCCTGCCCACGCCTGCGAATTGACAGGGGGCACCCTCGGCAGCAGAATACGCGCCTTTTTCGTGGGCACCTCCGCGCGCTTCGCCCGCGGGCCAAGGCGTGCGCGCAGGCGTGGCCATGAAACGTCCGAATTGGGGTGTCGCCAAGTTGGTAAGGCACCGGATTTTGATTCCGGCATTCGCAGGTTCGAGTCCTGCCACCCCAGCCAAACAGCATGCAGACCGCCCAAGCGACGCCCCGCCGGGAAAGTGATCAGCGGGCGTCTCGCGGCGCTTGCGCCATAGGTAGTGAAGCAGCATCGAGTACCCGAAAACGGGTGCTTCATCGGCCCCGCGAGTCGGTCGCAGACCCGTGGAAGCCATTATCGAGTGAGGAGAAACAAGCGATGGCAGACAAGATTGTGCTATCGGCAGAGCCGCGCAGTGACGTGGGGAAAGGTGCGAGCCGCCGCCTGCGTCGACTGGCGGCACGCGTGCCGGGAATCATCTACGGCGGGGGGCAGGACCCGCGCAACATTTCCCTGTCCCACCGGGAACTGCTGAAAGCCATGGAGGCGGAAGCCTTCTATTCGCAGGTGCTCGAGGTCAGCCTCGATGGCGAGGGCGTTTCGACCATCGTCAAAGACGTGCAGCGGCATCCCTCCAAGCCGCAGATTCTGCACGTGGACTTCCAGCGTATCCGCGCGGATCAGGAGATCACCGTCAACATCCCGGTGCACCTGCTCAACGAGGAGGCGTGCAAGGGCGTTCGCCTGGAGAATGGTCGGGTCGCGCACCACATCATGGAAGTGGAAGTGTCCTGCCTGCCTGCAGCCCTGCCTGAATACTTCGAGATCGATCTGGCCGACCTCGGCGTCGGCGACTCGGTGTATCTGTCCGGCCTGGCTGTGCCCGAAGGCGTGACGCTGACCCAACTCGCGCTGGGCGAGGATCATGATCAGCCCGTCGTCAGCATCGAAGAGGCGCGGATCATGGAGGAGGAGACGGGCGACGACACGGAAGCGGCGTCGGACGCAGAAGTCGATGCCGAGGATGGTGATGACGCCGACAAAGATGGCGACGACACGGAAGCCGACGACAAGGATTGAGGTCGGGTAGCGTTCGATGTCCGAAGCCATTCGCCTTATTGTCGGACTCGGTAACCCTGGACCCGAATATGCCGGGACCCGCCATAACGCCGGCGCCGACCTGGTGGAAGCACTGGCGGCTGCCGAGGGTGAACGGCTGCGTGAGGAGAAGCGATTTCGCGGCCTCACCGGACGCATCACCCTCGGTGGTGCCGACGTCAGGCTGCTGATTCCGACCACCTTCATGAACCGCAGCGGCGAAGCGGTCGTTCCCTTGCTCGCATTCTATCGACTGCAGCCGGCGGCCATGCTCGTGGCACACGACGAGCTCGATCTGCCGCCTGGTGCGGTACGCCTCAAGCGCGGTGGCGGGCATGGTGGCAACAACGGGCTGCGGGACATCATCCGCGCGCTTGGAGGCGATCAGGATTTCGGCCGCCTCAGGCTCGGAGTGGGTCACCCTGGCGACAAGTCGCGGGTGACGGGGCATCTGCTGTCCCGCGCCGCGGACGCGGACCGCAAGCTGATTGCGGCTGCCATGGACGAAGCACTGCCGATTCTCCCCCTGCTGGCCGCCGGCGACTGGGAGCGGGCCATGACCGAGCTGCATACCCGCAATCGTGCCGGAGCCGCTGTGGCTGACAAGGACAACTGATCGTGGGATTCAACTGCGGCATCGTCGGTTTGCCGAACGTGGGCAAGTCGACCCTGTTCAACGCGCTGACCCGTGCGGGCATCAGCGCCGCCAACTTTCCCTTCTGCACCATCGAGCCGAACACCGGCATCGTGCCGGTACCTGACCCGCGCCTGGACGCCCTGGCGGCGCTGGTGCGTCCTGAGAAGGTGGTGCCCACGACCATGGAGTTCGTGGACATCGCCGGGCTGGTCGCGGGTGCGAGCAAGGGCGAGGGACTCGGTAACCAGTTCCTGGCCAACATCCGGGAAACCGACGCCATCGCCCACGTGGTGCGCTGTTTCGAAGACGAGAACGTGGTGCACGTGGACGGCCGCATCGATCCGGTCTCGGACATTGGCATCATCGATACGGAGCTGATGCTGGCGGATCTCGAGAGCATCGAGCGGGCGTTGGCGCGGGTCTCGCGAGCCGCCAAGGTGGGTGACAAGGCCGCCAAGGGTGACGCGGAACTGCTCGAACGCCTGCAGTCGGCGCTCGAAGCGGGTATCCCGATCCGCCAGCTGCTGGCCGAAGATGCCGGATTCGCGGATCCCGAGCTGCGCGCCCGCGTCCGCCAGCTGTTCCTTCTGACCTCGAAACCGGTGATGTACATCGCCAACGTGGCGGAGGACGGTTTCGAGGGCAATCCGCTGCTGGATGCCGTGTCCGGCCTCGCCACCGAGCAGGGTGCCGTCGTGGTACCCATCTGCAACAAGCTCGAGGAAGAGATCGCCGAACTCGAGGACGAAGAGAAGGTCGAGTTCCTGGCGGAGATGGGCCTCGACGAACCCGGTCTGAACCGTGTGATCCGGGCCGGCTACGGGCTGCTGGAGCTGCTCACGTTCTTCACCGCCGGACCGAAAGAGGTGCGCGCCTGGACGGTCAGGGCGGGCGCCACGGCTCCCGAGGCGGCGGGTCGCATCCATACGGACTTCCAGACCGGTTTCATTCGCGCCGAGGTCATTGCCTACGCCGACTACGTCGCGGGCGGTGGCGAGCAGGGCGCCAAGGACGCGGGGCGCTGGCGGCTCGAGGGCAAGGAGTACCGCATCCAGGACGGCGACGTGGTGCATTTCCGTTTCAATGTCTGAACCTGTCGGCCCGAACCCGGGCAGGCAGGATCCAGCCTGGTGCGGCGTCGCTTGACACTCCGCCGCCGCGTGGCGAGAATCCGCCCCCGCTCCGGGCACAGGCCCGGGAGCGCTGTCCGTATCATCTTTGGCTACGTAGCTCAGCTGGTTAGAGCACGGCACTCATAATGCCGGGGTCCCCTGTTCAAATCAGGGCGTAGCCACCACCTTCCCCTTGTCTGTCGGCTGTTCATCGTCTTGAGCAGCTGGGTCTCTGTGCCTGTTGCATGGCTTTGTCGATGCGTCCTGCCTGACCGTCTGGAGCCTGGGTGACGGCGCCGGCGGCAATCCCTTCGTGTTTGGTGCGCACTATTCCTGGGCGTCATTGCTTCTGCGTGCATGCCTGCGGGGCATGATTGCTGCCCTTCTGTTGCGTCATCCCGGAGCGTGTACCGATCGACGCCGCCCAATTTGGTGCGCCCGTCTTCCCGGCGCAGGGGCGCCGTGCGCTGATTCCCCCGTCCTGCAGCGTTCCTGAGGCGCTGGCCCAAACCCTGCATGTCGGCGTTCGTCAGAAACCGCTTCTGCCCAACGCAGGCAAGCGGCTGCGCAGGCACTCTTCATTTCATCAGGGGTATCAACCATGCAGATTCAACACGGCCCAGGGCCGGTTCGGAAGCTGTCCGCCGCCATCGCGCTGGCGATGCTGGCGCCACTGGCGCCGGTCACGCTGGCGCAAGGCGCCGCGATCGAGGAAGTGGTGGTCACCGGTTCGAGGATCGCGCGCGATGCCAACGCAACGTCTGCGAATCCGATCCAGAGCATCAGCGAAGCGGACATCCGGCTCTCCGGCTCCACCGACGTCACGGAGTATCTGCGCCAACAGCCGGCGCTGCTGACCAGCCTGTCATCAGAGGCTTCCGCGGACTCCGGCGCCGTAGGTGGCACCTTCAGCCGCATCGGGCAGTCCGTGCTGGCCCTGCGTGGCATGGGGTCGGAACGCACGCTCGTACTCGTCGATGGCCGGCGCCATGTTGCCGGCGTCGACGGTACCCAGTCGGTGGACGTGGGCACCATCCCCAAGGCCATGATCGAGCGGGTCGAGATCCTCACCGGAGGTGCCTCCTCCATTTACGGAGCGGACGCGGTCACGGGCGTGGTCAATTACATCCTGAAGGACGACTTCGAGGGCTGGGACATCGACGCCCAGATCGCCCAGGGTGCCGGCGGTGATGGTCGAACCAGCAACTTCGAACTTCTGTTCGGCCAGAACTTCGCGGACGGTCGCGGCAATTTCACGGTCGGCCTCGATGTGATGAAGCGTCAGCGGATGGTGTTCGGTGACCAGAGTTTCTCTCGCGACAACCGCATCGCTGCGGCCCGTGACAACCCGGCCCGGCGCTTTCAGGACGGTGACATTTCGGCCGATTCGACACCGAATTTCGCGCAGTTCTATTCTGTGGAGCAGGGACGATTCCCGCGTGGTTTCAACATCGTTACCTCGGCTGAGGCTTTCCAGGATGCCTTCGAGGCCGATTTCGGCACCCGGCCGGAACTGACGCCGGCAGAGCTCGCACTGATCGACCGGCGCGTGAGTTCGACTCCGGAGATCATCACGCCGTTTCCGTCTTTCTCCATCGCCAATGACGCCGGCATCATCGCGCCTGCCAGCTTCGATCTGGACAACTTCATCGACATCAACGGCAATGGCATTCACGACTGTCTTGAGTCCCATCAGGGTTACAACAGCCTCGATACCTTCTTCCCCGACTCGTTCGGTTTTGCCGGCGGTTGCTGGACCATCGATGACGATGGCTCGGTGCGCCTGTATGAAGACGGCGAAATCACTTCGAGTTTCAATGCCATCGGCGGTGACGGCATCATCGATGCGAACGACAACTATTTGACGCCGGAGGAGTTCAAGTGGGCGTTGAACGTCAGCGGGCGTTATGACCTGACCCCGCGGGTGCGCCTGTTCGGTGAAGGCAAGTATGTGCGTCACACGTCGGAGTTCGGAGGCGGCGTCAACGGCTTCTACGACCTCCTCTCCGTTCGTGCCGACAATCCGTTCATTCCGGAGGAGTTCCGGGAGCTCGCGGCGAATTCGCCGCTCGGCTTCCTGGTGGACAACGCGCGTACGGCCGGTGTCGAAAACGGCCTCATGATCACGCGGGACCCGACCGACATCGGCCGCAACGTGGACAAGAACACGCGCGAGACCTGGCGCTTTGTCGCCGGCGCCGAAGGCGAACTCGACAACGGCATGTTCTGGGAAGTGTCGGCCAACTGGGGGCGCTTCGACCGCAAGTACGAAGACCGCAACTCGGTGATTCAGGATCGTTACTTCGCGGCGATCGACGCCATTGCCGACCCGGTGACCGGTCAGCCCATCTGCCGTTCCGACATCGATCCCACCGCGCCGCCGACGACGCCGTTCAATATTCCGCCGTTCGATCGTGGCTTCTTCACGTTCAATCCCGGTGACGGTCAGTGCGTGCCGCTGAGCCTGTTCGGCCGTCGCGCCGCCACCCAGGAAGCCATCGATTTCGTCAGCACGACGACGGTGGACGACTTCCGCCTCGAGCAGCTCGTCTTCAGCGGCTCCATTGCCGGTGAGCTGCCCATGCTGTCGCTGCCCGGCGGTGCCGTCGGTTTCGCGGTTGGTGCCGAGTACCGGGAGGAGAAGAGCAGCACGAACTTCGACCCATTGAAGCTCGGGATCGTGCCGGTGGACACGCCGGATGCCCAGGCCGGGCAACGGGTCCAGGATCTGCCGAATGCGCAGAACAACCTGGTGTTCAATCCGCGCAATATCTTCAATGACTCGAGCAACAGCTTCGACGTTTACGACGTCTTCGCTGAGCTGAGATTACCATTGCTTTCAGATGCGGCCTTCGCGCGTGAACTGTCCCTCGACCTGTCCTATCGCTACTCCGATTATTCGACCATCGGCGGCACGCATACTTACGCCTATGGTGCGACCTGGGTGCCGGTGGACGACGTGCGCATCCGCGGTACGAATTCGCGGGCCGTACGCGCGCCGAACATCACGGAACTGTTCGCGCCGCCGGAAGCGGTCGGCTTCAACCTCAATATCGAGCCCTGCACGCCGGCGCGCATTCAGGCCCTCATCGATGCAGGCGACCCGTCAGGTCCGATCCGGCAGGCGAACTGCGCGGCGGACGTGGGACCTGACTTCGAGAACCCGTTGTCCGCGGGCTTCGGCGGCTCGCAGGAAGGCAATGCGAACCTCACCGAAGAAAAAGCGGACACCTGGACCGTAGGCTTCGTCTTGCAGCCCCGCTTCGTGGATGGTCTGACCGTGAGCGTCGACTACTGGAACATCAAGATCGACGACGCCATCTCGACGATTTCCGGTCAGGACATCCTGAACAACTGCTACGACTCGCCGAACTTCCCCGACAATCCGTTCTGTCAGTTGTTCGAGCGCAATCCTGATCCGAACTCGGCGCAGTTCAACGGACTCACGTTCCTGCAGGTATCGCCTATCAACTTTGCCGCCATCGAGTCCGCCGGGGTCGATTTCTCGGTGAACTACCTGTTCGGGGCGCTGGGAGGCGATTTCAGCCTGCGCGTCAACGGCAGCTGGGTCGACAAGCTGGATTTCTTCCTGGACCCCGCAGATTCCAGCGTGGTGGATCCCCAGCTCGGTCAGATTCAGCGGCCGGAGTGGTCCGGAACGGCGACGCTGCGCTATCGGCGCGGTCCGCTTGGTCTGGGCTGGAACACGCTGTATCAGGACAAGCAGTTCCTGCGCGGCGTCCGGGCCCAGAACGGTCAGGCGCTGTTCGGCGACACCGGACGTGCCGGTTCGTTCATGAGTCACGATGCGTCGTTCACCTACGACTTCAACACGGGTGCGCAGCTCTACGGCGGCGTCAACAACGTGTTCGACAAGGACCCCTTCGTCACCGAGCGTGCCTGGCCTGTGGGCCCTCGCGGTCGGACGTTCTTCGTCGGGGTGAATTACGCCATGTGACCTGACGGCGTTCCAGCGCCCGATGACCGGACAGGCCGCGGAGTTCGCTCCGCGGCCTGTTTCGCTTCTGGCCCGGTGCGGCGCGCACAAGGTATTCGAGGTGGCTCTGTAGGCCCGAGCGCGTGCGCTCGGCCAGGGGTGCGGCGCGCACGCGCGCTCGCCTACAGGGGTTTCGAGGTGGTTTTGTAGGCCGGTCTCAGTCTGCGGCGTCGAACTCCACCTCTAACACGCCCACGTCCGCATCCTTGCCCTTCGCTGCGATCGAGGTGCGCGCTTTCAATCGCCAGCGCGGCCCCACCTGGGCCTGGGTGGCTTCGCCGATCAAGATGGCTCCAGGTGGCGCCGCACTGCAGATGCGATCGGCGGTGTTCACCACGTCGCCGACCACGGTGTAATCCGGTGCCACCGGGCTGCCGAGGAACCCCGCCACCACCTCGCCGCTGTTGAGGCCGATGCCGATGCGGATGGCTTCCCGCAGCGCCGGCTGTTCCCCGATGATGAGCTGCCCCATGCGTTGCGGCTGCCCGGGTCGTGCAAGGCCCAGGTCCCGTCGCGCAGCTGCTGCAGCACGCAATGGATCCGACTCACGTTGGATCGATCCAGGCGCAGATCGGCATCGTCGTTGCGTCCGATGACCGTCCGCCCCTTCAACTCCCGGCGGACATGCTCCCTGGAACGCGGTACCAGCCATGGCATGGATGGGATCTCCGCTGCGTCACGTCCGCTGTGGCGCCGAAGGCGCGATGGTCACCCACGCAAGCGCAAAGGCCGGTCTGCGAAAAGCTCAATGGTCCGTGCTGAGCAGCTGAGCGCTGCGGGCCCGGGTCCAGCGGGTCATGGCATGACGCTCACGGAAACGGGCCCACGCGTCCGGGTCGCTGCTTTCCTTGCGCGAGGCTTCCCACGCAGCGTGATCAGCGTAGCGCGTGACCAGCAGCAGGGTTGCCACCTCACCGGGTTCGTTGGGGCCACGGAAGAGGCCCTGAATCTGCGCGTCGAAGTGCGTCTCGAAGGTTTCCCAGGCCGAGGCGGAGAGCTCGATGAAACGCTGCACGTCTGCGCCTGGCACATGAAACTCCCGAAACACCCAGGCGCCTCCCACGGTCATCGGGACATCCGACTGGGGTCGCAGCGTCGGATGCAGCGGTGTGCCCACCACTGCGATCACTGGCGGGCATGTCTTGAGCAGCTCCACCGCGGCACCTGCCGCGGCATCATCCGTCCAGGCCGTCATCAGCACGGCCTCGTCGGCACCGAAGCCGAGACCGGGCCGGCCATCCCATGCGCCCCAGACCCGGCCGCCGGCGCTGCGGATGGCCTCATCGCCGCGGTGGGCCAGCCAGTCGATGAGATTGCTGCTGCTCGCGCCTGAGGCGAGCTTCAACACCGCATGGAGCCAGACTGCCATTCGTGTTCTCTCCTTCGCTACAGCCGACAGGCTACACGCTCAACAGCCGCCTGGGCGAGATGCGTATAATCGCGCGTTTCGATCCACCCAGGAGTGACGGGTCATGACACTGATTCGCCAGGATGATCTCATCGAGAGCGTCGCCGACGCGCTGCAGTTCATCTCCTACTACCACCCCGTGGACTTCATCCAGGCCGTGCATGAGGCCTGGCAGCGGGAAGAATCCCAGGCGGCCAAGGACGCCATGGCGCAGATCCTGATCAACTCCCGCATGTGCGCCGAGGGGCATCGGCCCATCTGCCAGGACACCGGCATCGTCACCGTCTTCATGAAGGTCGGCATGGACGTGCGCTGGGAGGCTGACATGAGCGTCGCGGACATGGTCAACGAAGGCGTCCGTCGTGCCTATACCCATCCCGACAACGTTCTGCGAGCGTCGATCCTCGAGGATCCTGCCGGCGCCCGCCGCAACACCCGCGACAACACTCCGGCAGTGATCCACATGGAAGTGGTACCCGGCGACACGGTGGACGTGCAGGTGGCCGCGAAGGGCGGAGGCTCCGAGAACAAGGCGAAGATGGCGATGCTCAATCCGTCCGACTCCATCGTCGACTGGGTGGTGAAGACGGTTCCGACCATGGGGGCCGGCTGGTGTCCGCCCGGCATGCTCGGGCTGGGGATCGGCGGCACCGCGGAGAAGGCCGCCGTGCTGGCCAAGGAGTCGTTGATGGATCCCATCGACATTCACGATCTGCGCGCGCGTGGACCCGCGAACCGGGCGGAGGAATTGCGTCTGGAGATCATGGATGCGGTGAACGCGCTTGGCATCGGCGCCCAGGGACTCGGTGGCCTGACCACCGTGCTCGACGTCAAGGTGCGTGACTACCCCACCCACGCCGCGTCCCTGCCCGTATGCATGATTCCGAACTGCGCCGCGACCCGGCATGCCCACTTTCTGCTGGACGGCTCGGGCCCGGCCCTGCAGACGCCGCCGAGCCTCGAGGACTGGCCTGAGATCGCCTGGGATCCGGGCGCCGGCGCCCGGCGCGTCGATCTGGATACGGTGACCCGCGACGATGTCGCCAGCTGGAAGCCAGGAGAAACCCTGCTGCTGAACGGCCGCATGCTCACCGGACGCGATGCGGCGCACAAGAAGCTCAAGGAACTCATCGATTCCGGAGCGGGCCTGCCCGAGGGCGTGGACCTCAACGGTCGTTTCATCTACTACGTCGGGCCGGTGGATCCGGTTCGGGACGAAGTGGTGGGTCCGGCGGGACCCCCCACGGCGACGCGCATGGACAAGTTAACCGACCAGATCCTCGAGCACACCGGTCTGCTCGGCATGATCGGCAAGGCCGAGCGGGGACCGGTGGCCATCGAAGCCATCCGCAAGCACCGGGCGGTGTACCTGATGGCGGTGGGCGGCGCGGCCTATCTGGTGTCCAGGGCCATCGTCAATTCGCGCACGGTTGCGTTTCCCGAGCTCGGCATGGAGGCCATCTACGAGTTCGAGGTCAAGGACATGCCGGTGACGGTGGCGGTGGATGTGAACGGTGAGTCGGTGCACCAGTCCGGACCTGCGCAGTGGAAGGAGCGTATCGCCGAGCAGGCGGTTCGCATCGTCGGGTGAGGACGGTGTCCGGGATGACCACATGACCCCTGCCCGCGCCCGGCGCATCCGGGCCGTGCTCGCCCGGCGGCAGCCAGACCTGCGCATGGTCACGGATTCGGTTCACAAGGGTCACAACCTGTCGGCCATCGTCCGCTCCTGTGATGCCTTCGGGGTATTGAACATGCATGCGGTGGTGGACGATGCGGACTTCCGGACGTTCCGCTCCACGGCCATGGGCAGTCAGCGCTGGGTCGAGATCCAGCGCCATCCGCGCATCGAAGACGCGCTCGAACCTCTCAAGGCGGACGGGTATCAGGTGGTCGTCGCCCACCTCGCCGAGGATGCTGTTGATTTTCGCAGCGTCGACTTCACGCGTCCGACCGCGCTGCTGATGGGCGCGGAAAAACAGGGACCGAGCCGGCATGGACTGGCACTGGCCGACGTGGCGGTGACGATTCCCATGGTGGGCATGGTGGAGTCTTTCAACGTTTCCGTAGCCGCGGCGATCCTGCTCGCTGAAGCCCATCGCCAGCGTTCGGCGGCGGGGTTCTACGACAGCTGCCGGCTGGACGACGCGACCTGGCGTCGCCTGTTCTTCGAGTGGGGCGAACCACGTCTGGCGGCGTACTGCCAGCGCCACGGGCTCGCCTATCCCGAGGTGCACCCGGAAACCGGTGAGCTGCTCGATCCGGACTGGTTCGCCGAGGTCCGGCGTCAGCAGGCCGCCAGCGGCCGGGCCTGATTCAGCGGTACACTGCGTTTATTGCACCAGGATCACGGGCCTTCGTGTTGTTCATTTCAGGGAGCAGGTTGTCATGGCGCGTGCCGTAGACGGACCCAAGGTCGACACGGGCAGCAAGTACCGCACCGAGCTCGGCTATGCGGCGGTCAAGAACGGCCAGAAGCAGCGGCGTGAAGTGGCGCCGGTGGAGCGCAAGCCCGAGTGGCTGCGCATCCGCCTGCCTTCAGGCGGTCGCTTTGCCGAAGTGCGCGAGGTGGTGCGTGAGCATCGGCTTGCCACCGTATGCGAGGAGAGCCACTGCCCAAACATGGGCGAGTGCTGGAACCACGGCACGGCCACCCTCATGCTCATGGGATCGGTGTGCACCCGGGCCTGTCGCTTCTGCGCCGTGGACACCGGCAACCCCCACGGCTGGCTCGACGCGGACGAGCCGCGGCAGGCCGCTGAAGCGGTGCGGCTGATGGGGCTGCGCTACGTGGTGCTGACCTCGGTGGATCGCGACGATCTCGCGGACGGTGGTGCTGCGCATTACGCGGCCTGCGTACGCGCCATCAAGGCGACCTGTCCGGACACCGCGGTGGAGGCGTTGACGCCGGATTTCGGCGGCCGGGAGCAGGACGTGGCGACGGTGGTGGACGCAGGGCTCGAAGTGTTCGCCCAGAACCTCGAAACCGTCGAGCGGTTGACCGCCACGGTGCGTGACCCGCGTGCCGGTTACGAACAGACCCTCGAGGTGCTCGCGTTCGCCAAGCGGCAGCGGCCGGACGTGCTGACCAAGACCAGCCTGATTCTCGGTCTTGGTGAGCAGGAAGACGAGATTCGCAAGGCCATGGACGACTTGCGTGCGCGGGACGTGGATGTACTGACCATGGGCCAGTACCTGCGGCCCACCCGGAATCATCTGCCGGTGGCGCGCTGGGTGCCCCCTGAGGACTTCGAGCGCTATCGCGAGTGGGGTCTGGAGCGCGGTTTCGTCGAGGTCGCCTCGGGGCCGCTGGTCCGCTCGAGCTACCGGGCGGATCGCATCCTCGACGGCAATAACCTGGGACTGCCCAGCGGCAGCGCGCGGATTCCCCTGCGCCAGCTCTGAGCAGTGATCGAAGGATGGGGGGCCCTGCGCGGCTGGCCCAATCTCGCCGCGCAGGGCCACTCCCGGGGAACGCTTGCGAACCTGAAGCAACACGTTGCTCGATCGGCCCTTGCGTGCGGGTCAGCCGCGGGTTTCCCGGCCTTCGATCCAGCGGCCGGCTTCCGCATGCACCTCGAGTACCCGGTTGCCGAAGCTCGTGGTCGAACAGGTCACGCGCAGGGCTTCCTGTTCGCCGCCGTTGTTCATCACCACGTTGGCGAAGATCAACTGGTTGCCGTCACTCTGACGCTGCCGGAAGGACTCGTTGACGGAGACGGATCCGGGCAACTCGCTGCGGATGGCCTGCGTGCAGGCGTCCAGGGCCCGATAGGTGGCCTGCTCGCGGAGCGGAATCGAGGCCGTCGCAGACAGCGGCAGAAGTGCGGTCAGGGCGGCAGTGGCTATGAGGGTTCTGGAAATCATGATGGCTCTCCTTCCTGAGCGCCGAGTGGCGCGAACGGAGCCATCACACACCCGCGCATGATTCCATCACAGAGGCTTGCGACGGGCCGATGGTCGCGAGCGGCTGGAACGAGTGCCCCCGGCGACGGAGCGAAGGGGCGGCGCTGACACGCGTTCGGGGCAGTCGAGCGCAGCCGGCCGGGCGGGGCCTATCACGACGTGGATGTGCCGTCGTATCCAGGCAGGCGGTCGTACTTGCGGGCGTTGCCCCGGGCGCTCGCGACGGGATACTTGCGCGCGTTCTTTTCCATCTTCCGGCTCATGGCATCGAGGATGTCGACGCCGAGCCGGTCGGCGAGTCCGATCAGGTAGAGCTGCACGTCGGCGATCTCGTCCGCCACCTCCGCCAGCGTGTCGGGAGGCAGCGCAGCGGACTCGGCTTCCGTCAGCCATTGGAAGTGTTCCATCAGCTCGGCGGCCTCCACGCACAGTGCCATGGCCAGGTTCTTTGGTGCATGAAACTGTTCCCAGTCCCGCTCCGTCACGAATTGGCGCAGGGCGGCGCGGGCGTCGTCGAGATCACGCATGTGGGCCTCCGATTGCGGGTCAGGTCATTGAGGGGCAGCGCTCCTGCGTCGTCAAGCTCGCCGGCCCATGTGTGGGCGCAGGCGCACGCCCGGCAAGTGGGCTGACTCACGATCGGGAACGGCGCTGACGCCTGTTCGGGACGTCCTGTCCACAGTGCAATGAGCCGGCAGCACCCCAATGTGGACAGGAGCCGGATATGAACATGAAGACCTTTCTCGAACAGTATCGACCGCAACTGCAGCGCTACGTGGATCGCGCCTCACCGGAGTTGATCGGCAACGCCGAGCTCGATGCGTTTCTCGTGCGGGTGGAGGCGGAGCTGCGGCAGGTGGACGAGCCGCCCCCTTTTGCCCGCAAGCTGTTGCCGGGCGAGGACACGTTTTTCTGGTGTCTCGATCAGCTCGCGATCATCGCCGACCCTGCCAGCGGCTACAGCCGTACCGATCCCTGGGCCTGCGCCGTGGTCGCGGACGTCGCGGAACTGGCGCCGCGGCTGCGCGCCCGTCAGCCGTTGCCGCCGGGTCGGGTGATGCACTTCATGGCGCCCATCGACGAGAACGATCTGGACTGGGATTTCGGCGATGACGAGGTGACCGTTCACTGACGGGTCAGGGACGGGTCCTCGAGGCGGCAGGCCGGTGCGGCAGCCCTGCAGATGGCCACAGTGGCGGCGACGTCCCCGGCTGCCAGCGGCGGCTCTGGAGCTGCTGCGGCAGGCCACTGGCGATCCCCAGGCGCAGTTCCGTCCCGGCCAGGAGGACGCCATCGCTGCGCTGCTGGCCGGTCCCGCCAAGCTGCTGGTGGTGCAGCGGACTGGCTGGGGCAAGAGTCTGGTCTACTTCATCGCGGCCAGCCTGCTGCGGGAATCCGGCGCCGGGCCGACTCTGCTCGTGTCGCCGCTGCTGGCGCTGATGCGCAATCAGGTTGCAGCGGCCCGGCGCATGGGATTGCGCGCCCAGGCGATCCATTCCGATAACCGTGCGGCCTGGCCGGCCGTGGATGCCGCACTGGCGGCGGACCGGGTCGACCTGCTGCTGTTGTCCCCTGAGCGCCTGGCGGCACCTGGGTTCCTCGCCAGGCTGTTCGCCCCGGGTCGACCCCGGCCGGCCCTGTGGGTGATCGATGAAGCCCACTGCCTATCGGATTGGGGGCATGATTTCCGTCCCCGCTACCGCCTGCTGGCACCGTTGCTCATGGAGCGCGCCGCCGAAGCGCGGATCTTGGCCACCACGGCCACGGTGAATCAGCGTGTGCTGGCGGACCTCGAGAACGTTCTCGGTCGGGATGTGACGGTACTTCGCGGGCCGCTCGCCCGCGACAACCTGGCACTGCAGGTGCTGCATCTGCCGCACCCGGCCGAGCGTCTTGCCTGGCTGGCCCAGACGCTGCCTGAGCTGCCCGGCAGTGGCATCGTCTACACGCTGACGGTGGCCGATGCGGAGCGGGTCGCAGCCTGGTTGCGGCACTGCGGTCTGGAGGTGGCCGCCTACACCGGTCGCAGCGGATCGCAGCGGCCCGAGCTGGAAGCCGATCTGCTGGCCAATCGGCTAAAGGCCCTGGTCGCGACCACCGCGCTGGGAATGGGTTTCGACAAGCCGGATCTGGCCTGGGTGATCCACTTCCAGATGCCCCCGTCCCCGCTGACCTATTACCAGCAGGTCGGACGTGCCGGCCGCGCGCTCACAGCGGCCCGCGGCGTGCTGCTCTGTGGCGAGGAGGACCTGGCCATCGGCCGACGTCTCGTGCGCGGTCAGCTGCCGGAACCGGATGAGATCGCGCTGCTGCTGGACGGGCTCGCCGCCGCAACGCAGCCGCTCGCTGCGGCCGAGCTCGCGGCAGCCACCGGAGTGGAATCCGGCCGGGTCCAGCGCTGGCTGGAACTGCTGGCCACCGAGTCGACGCCTCCCGTACAGCGGATCCGGAGCCGCTGGCAGGCAACCGGGTCATCGCTGGCAGCGGACTTCCACGCCCGCATCCAGGCCCGCCTCGCCGAGCGCGAACGTGAACTGCAGCAGATGTGCGAGTACATCCGTCTCGAGCGGGGACACATGGACTTTCTGGTACGCGCCCTCGGCGGAGACGGCCGCCGCCACCCGGATCCCGGACTGGCACCGTTGTCGGCGGCCGTGGAGGCGGAGCAGTTGGCGCGGGCCGCGCGCTGGGTCGCGCCGCCCTGGGTCGGGTTGCCCAGTTTCGGCTCCCCGAGGTTCGGCTCCCCGAGGTTCGGCTCCCCGAAGGCGGGGTGGCCCTTGGAGTCGGCCGACGATCAGACTGCGCCGGCGGTATGGGCCCAGGGTCGCGCGCTGGCGGCCACCGACGATGGCCGCGTGCTGCAGACGATCGTGGACTGCAAAGCCCGCTTCCGGCGTGTCCCGGAGCACCTGATCCGTGCCTGCCGTGATCTGGTGCTGGGCTGGCAACCGGAGCCGCCACCGCGCTGGGTCACCTGCATCCCGTCGCTCGGGCATCCGGATTGGGTGCCGGACCTCGCGTGGCGTGTGGCCGCTGAGCTTGAACTGCCGTTTCATGCCGTCCTGAAGCAGGTTCGCGAACGGCCCGCGCCAACCCTGCGCGGCCCTCCGTCGCCGGTGCGTGCCGCCAGCCTCCCGGGCAGCCTGCAGCGCGTGCAGCAGGTGCCGGCTGCACCCGTGCTGCTCATCGATGACCTGGTCTATACCGGTGCAACGCTGGCCCTTGGCGCCCGGCTGCTCGAGGAGGCGGGCGCCGGACCCGTGTGGACGCTGGCACTGGCCTCTTTCGTCGACCCGGCGACCGGGTCAGAATCCGGGGCCACCCAAGATTCTGCCATGGAGATCTCATGACGACGGTCCTGATTACCGGTGCCAATCGCGGTATCGGCCTGGAGCTCTGCAAGCGCTATACGGCGTCCGGTCACAGCGTTCTGGCCTGCTGCCGGGTCCCTGCCGAAGCGGATGTGCTGATGGATTTCGCCGCCCGTCACGACCATCTCAGCGTCCACGGCGTGCACGTGTCCGACGCCGACTCGGTGGCGGCACTCGCGGACGGCCTCGCCGGCCGCCCCATCGACATCCTGATCAACAATGCCGGGACCACCGGGCCCGCCCGCGAGCGGCAGACCGTGTTCGAGATGGACTACGAGGGCTGGGAGGAGGCCTTTGCCGTGAATGCCATGGCGCCATTGCGGATGTTGCAGGCCCTGCTGCCGAATCTGCGCGCCGCGGAAGCCGCCAAGGCCATCACCATCACCAGCCAGATGGGCGCCCTGTCCTTCGACATGCCGGCAGCGTATGCCTATTGCGCGTCGAAAGCGGCGGTGAACAAGGTCATGCGGCTGGCCGCCATCGACCTGAAGAAGGCGGGCATTGCCATCGGCCTGATCCATCCGGGCTGGGTGCAGACGGATATGGGCGGGCCTAACGCGGCAATCACCGTCGACGAGTCGGCCGCGGGGATCATCGACGTCATCGACTGGATCGGCCTGGAGCAGACGGGTTGCTTCATGAACTGGAACGGTCAGCCTCACGATTGGTGAGAGCTGTGTGCGCCGCCGCCGCCCCCCCGAGCGGACCAGGCGCACGCGCCGCCGAGGTGGCCCGAATGACGTGGTAGGAGGCCTGCTGTTTGTGGAAGACTGACGTGAGCGTGCAGCCATCGATGTGTTTTGGCGCCTGCCGCAGCCCCTGCCACGAGAGGAGAGACCATGCCCAGACTGACCCGACTCGACCGTTCCCTTGCCGGGCGCGTTGCCATCGTCACCGGCGCTGCCAGCGGCATGGGGCGCGCCACGGCGCAATTGTTGGCGGACGAGGGTGCGAAGGTGGCCGCCATGGACCTCAACGAGGAGGCGCTCAGCCCCCTTGTGGAGGAGATCATGGACGCCGGAGGCACCGCCCACGCCTGGCGCCTGGACGTTGCGGACGGAATGGAGATGAATCGCGTGTTCGCCGATGTGGTGGAGCAGTTCGGAGGCATCGACATCCTCATCAACAACGCCGGGATCTCCACGTTCACGCCGGTGGATGCCGAGGACTACATGGAGATCTGGGACCGTCACCTGGCCGTGCTGCTGACGGCCCACGTGCGTGCGGTCCGGGCGGCATTACCTTGGCTGCGCAAGTCGGACGCTGCGCGCATCGTCAACATCGCCTCCACCGAGGGGCTCGGCGCGACGCCCATGGGCAGTCCCTACACCGCCGCCAAGACAGGGGTCACGGGCCTCACCCGCTCGCTGGCCGTGGAGCTCGGCCCGGAGGCCATCACCGTCAACTGCATCTGCCCGGGTCCGATCCGTACCGGCATGACCGAAGCGATTCCGGACGAGCACAAGGTCATCTTCGCCAAGCGGCGCACCGCGCTGAAGCGCTACGGCGAACCGGAGGAGGTCGCCCAGATCACGGTGTCGCTGTGCATGCCGGCCGCGTCCTACATCACCGGAGCCGTGATCCCGGTGGACGGCGGGCTCATGGCCCGCAATGCGTGAGGTCACAACGGCGCGCGGCGGGACGGCCGCGCGCGGGAGGCGCTGTCATGACAATCGATCTGCTTGATCCCGCCAGCTTCGACGGTGGGCAACCCCATGAACAGTTCCGCTGGCTGCGGGAGCACGCACCCGTTTACCGGCATGCCGAGCAGGGCGGTCCGGGCTTCTGGGCCGTGACCCGGCAGGCGGACGTGCGCGCCATCGGGCGTGATTCGGCGACGTTCTCCTCCGAGCCGACGATCATGATCCATGATCCCGAACCGGGCTCCGGGCTCGACTTCGGCGATCACAAGATGATGCTGATGATGGATCCGCCGCTGCACACGGAATATCGCAAGCTGATCAGCCGCGAGTTCACCCAGGCCCCGGCCCATGCCATGACGCCATGGATCGACGCCTTCGCGCGGCAGATCGTCGATGCGGTGATCGAACGTGGCGAATGCGACTTCGTCGCCGACATTGCCGGCGAGATGCCGTCTTACGTCATCGCGAAGCTTATGGGCTTGCCGCTTGCGGATGGACGCAAACTCTACGAACTCACCGAGATCATCCACACGGCGCCGGAAACGCTGCCGGAAGGCGCCCAGGCAGACGCGGTGCGGCGCATGTTCGAGTACGCGATGGGCGTGATTGCGGAAAAGCGGGCACGGCCCAGCGATGACCTGGCCAGTCGCCTTCTGCACGCAGAGGTGGACGGCAGGCAGCTCGACGATACGGATTTTCTTCTGTTCTTCCTGCTGCTGATCGATGCCGGCGGTGACACCACGCGCAATCTGGTCGGAGCGGGCATGCTGACACTGCTCGAGCATCCGGATCAGTACGCGCTACTGCGCAGCGACCCCGAACGCTACCTGCCGGGGGCCCGGGACGAGCTGCTGCGCTGGGTCTCGCCGGTGATCTACATGCGCCGGACGGCGACCCGGGACACCGAGCTTGCGGGCGTGTCCATTGCTGCAGGAGACAAAGTGGTCATGTACTACGGCGCCGCCAACCGGGATCCGGCGGCATTCGAGCGCCCCGAGGTGTTCGACATCACGCGCAGGCCCAATCGCCATGTGGCCTTCGGTGGCGGCACCCACATCTGTCTCGGCCAGCACGTGGCCCGGGTGGAGATCGATGCGCTGCTTAAGGAAGTGATCCTGCGTATGCCGAACATCGAGCTCGCAGGCGAACCGGCCTGGCTCGCGTCCAACTTCATCTCCGGTCCCCGGACCATGCCGGTCCGCTTCCCTGCCGGACGCCGCGCCGCGGCGGGCTGAAACCAGGTCAGGACGAGCCTGGGCTGCGACGGAAGGAGTCGACCGGCCCCGGAGCTGGCCTAGAATGGGGGCATGAGCACCTCAACCACCAGCGCCGGAGCCCCCCTGCCACGAGCGGCCCAGTCTTTGCCGACGCGCATGCAGTGGTTGGGGCTGCCGGACGCTCTGCAGCATCCCCGCTTCCAGTTCTGGGCGCTGCAGCTGATCGGCTGGAGCGGCTGGGCGGGATCGTGGATGGCTTCAGGCATGTACTGGGGGATGGAGCCCGCCTACAACATCGCGGTGCTGATCGGCATGGTCACGGGCATCCTGCTCACTTCCCTGCTGCGCGGACTGTTTCGAAACACCTGGAATCACCCCATGGCGCTGCGGGTGGTGGTGCTGCTCCTGGGATCCTATGGCATTGCAGCGCTGTGGCAGGTCAGCAAGAACGTCGCCCTGTTCGAGTTCTACGGGGCCTATCTCGACATGGACAGGGTGCTGGCCCAGGGCTGGACCGGCTACCTGCGGGGCACGCTGTCTTCGTTCTATATCATCCTCTGCTGGAGCGGTCTGTACTTCGGCATCAAGTACTATCGCATGCTGCTCATCGAGCGCGACCGTGCCCTCGCGGCCATCGCCTCGGCCCGGGACGCGCAGCTGCGCATGCTGCGCTATCAGCTGAATCCCCACTTCCTGTTCAATACCCTGAATGCGATCTCGACTCTGATCCTGGAACAGGACACGCGCAAAGCGGACCTGATGGTCAATCGCCTGTCGAGCTTCCTGCGCTATTCGCTGGATAACGACCCGATGCAGAAGGTGCCGCTGGCCCAGGAAGTGGCCGCGCTGCGCATGTATCTGGATATCGAGCAGGCCCGCTTCGAGGATCGGCTCACGGTGACTTTCGACATCGATCCGGAGGCGGCGGATGCGCTGCTTCCCGGCCTGTTGCTGCAGCCCCTGATCGAGAATGCGATCAAGTACGCGGTGGCCCGCAGTGAAGACGGTGGGCACCTGTTCATTGGCGGACAGGTCCGGGGCGGACGCCTGGAGCTGACGGTAGAGGATGACGGTCCCGGGCTCCCGGACGGTTATCGTCCTGAGAGCGGCGGCCGCGGCGTGGGGCTCGCGAATATCCGCCAGCGTCTGCAGCAGGCGCATGGTGTCCGGCAGGAAGTGAAGCTCGAGACCGCCGCTTCGGGAGGCCTGCGTGTCGTGATCCGCATGCCCTTCGAAGCGGCAGCAGAGGAGGTGCAATGAGCGCGACGCCGTTACGCGTGGTGATCGTCGACGACGAGCCGCTGGCCCGCCGCGGCATCCGCCTGCGGCTCGAGGGCCGCAGTGATGTCGAAGTGGTGGCCGAGTGCGGCAATGGCCGCGATGCGCTCACCGCCATCTCCGAGCAGCTCCCGGATCTGGTGTTTCTGGACATTGGCATGCCCGGCATGGACGGACTCGAGACCGTGCGCCGCATCCAGGCCGATGTCATGCCGCTGATCGTGTTCGTCACGGCCTACGACCGTTTCGCGGTGGACGCTTTCGAGCTGCATGCGGTGGACTATCTGCTCAAGCCGGTGGACGCGGAACGTCTCGACACGGCCGTGGCGCGTGCACAAAGCATGCTCGATGAACGTGCGGCGGCGGCGGACAAGGCGCGCCTGCTCGGCGTGCTGCAGCGCCTGGCCCACCGCGACGGTGCGGATCTGGAGGCTTGGCTGGATGCGCCGGGCGGACGTCGTGGCGCCGAGCGGCTGACCATACGTGACGGCAGTGAGGTGTCCCTGGTGCCCATGCGCGACATTGACTGGGTGGACGCGGCGGGCGACTACATGTGCGTCCACGCACGAGGCGTGACCCACGTTATGCGCAGCACCATGAAAGCGTTGGAGGCCCAGCTCGATGGCGAGCGCTTCGCCCGCATCCACCGTTCGACCATCGTCAATGTGGAACGCGTGGTCAAGGTGGGCTCGCACATCAACGGCGAGTTCTTTCTTACCCTCGACTGCGGTACCCAGCTGAAGATGAGCCGGACTTACCGCGATCGTATCGATCGGATACTCGCTGCCGGCTGACGCCCGCGCCAATCTTCATGGCGGGATTGCGCTGCAGGCTCAGCTGGCCTCCGGATCCCCGTCGCCGTCATCGCCCCACTGCGGATCGCCGGGTATGGCATGGGAGCCATCCGCCCAGGCGCCGAGATCGATGAGCTGACAGCGTTTGGAGCAAAACGGCCGATAGCGGCTTTCGGGCCTCCAAGGCACCGAGCGCCGGCAGGTGGGGCAGCTGACGATGTGCGTCGGTGCGCGGTTGGCAGCATCGGCTCCGCTCATGCGCGGGTCTCCTCGCTGGCCAGGTCCAGGTAGCGCTGGTGCAGCGCCTCCACCTGGCGATCGAGATCGTCGAGGCTGCCGTCGTTGACGATCACATCGTCGGCCCGCGCAAGCCGCGTGGCGCGATCGGCCTGTGCCGCCATGATGGCCCGGACCTGATCCTCGCTGTTGCCGTCCCGGGCTGCGGTGCGGGTCACCTGCAGGGATTCCGGGACGTCCACAACCAGCACCCGATCCACCATGTCCACCTGGCCCGACTCGAACAGGAGGGGTGAGACCAGGATGGCGTAGGCCGACGTCGATCGCTCGAGCCCCGTGCGGATCTCGTCGCCGATCAGGGGGTGCAGCAGCGCTTCGAGCCAGCGCCGTTCAGCGCTGTCCGCGAACACGCGCTGCCGCAGCGCGGCACGATCGAGGGCACCTTGCGCGGTGATCACGTCGCTGCCGAAGTGCTCTTCGATCGCCGCCAGCGCCGGACGCCCGGCTTCGACGACGACCCGCGATGCCAGATCCGCATCCACGACGACGATGCCGCGCGCCGCGAAGCGGTCGGACACGGCAGTCTTGCCGCTGCCTATGCCTCCGGTGATGCCGACCACCAGCATGCGTGCGCTCCTCTCATGGAACATAACGTAAGTTGTTGATATTGCGTGGCGTTTACTAGTTTCAGTGGGAGCAAACGTCGCTGGGCCGCATAGGCCGCAGGCCGGCGTCGCGATCGCGGACTGCCCGCGGACTTGGGCGTGACGCAGATCGCCACGCCCGCTGCGCGGACGTGCGCTCCCACTGAAGCCTCGCGTACATCACCGTTGTTCCTTCCGCGACAGCGTGAACGATGGTTCGTGGCGGCCTCCCAGCGATGAAGCCCGTGCGCATCAGCTTCGGTGCCGGGCAGCAGTGTACCTCTAGATCAGAGGCCGGGCAGCCTCACTGGCGCTGCGGTCAGGACCATCGCCAGCCAGCCGGCTGCAGCGATGAAGGGACCGAAGGGCATCGGCGTCTCCCGCTCCATGTCGCCGCGCAGCATCAGTACCACTGCGGCGACGATCCCGGTCAGCGACGCAAGCAGGACGACCCCGGGCAGGGCGGCCCAGCCAAGCCAGGCGCCCATGGCGCCCATCAGCTTGAAGTCACCGTAGCCCATGCCTTCCTTGCCGGTGAGCAGCTTGAAGGCCCAGTACAGGGCCCACAGCGTGCCATAGCCGATGGCCGCGCCGATCACCGCGTCCGCAAGCGGTGCGAACACGGCGCTCACGTTGACCAGCAGGCCGAGCCAGAGCAGCGGCAGGACGATGCTGTCCGGGAGCAGCTGGGTGTCGAGGTCGATGAGGGCAAGCGCAATCAGGGCCCAGGTGAACAGCAGTGCCCACAGGCCGGTCCAGGTCGGCCCGAGCACGGCGACGATCACACAGGTGGCCAGTGCGGTGCCTGCTTCCACCAGCGGGTAGCGCATGGCGATGCCGGCGCCGCAGGCGGAGCAGCGCCCGCGCAGGACCAGCCAGCTGACGATGGGGATGTTCTCCAGGGCGCGGACCTGATGGCCGCAGTGCGGACAGCGGGAGCGCGGGACGACCAGATTGAAGGCTTCCTCGCCGCTGTCCTCTGCGGCCTCGTCTCCCAGCGCCTCTCGGGCCCACTGCATCTCCTGCCGCTGCATCATGATCGGCAGGCGGTACACCACCACGTTCAGGAAGCTGCCGATGCAGGCACCAAGCCAGATGACGGCTGTCCAGAACAGCCAGCCGGGCATCTGATCCAGCAGGGCAGGTCCGCCGTCGGTCACGCGCTGTCGGCCGTGCCGGTCAGGCTCCGGAGGGGTGCCTGTCCGGGCATCAGCCGACCACCGCGCCGAGCTGGAAAATGGGCAGGTACATGGCAATGATCAGACCGCCGACGAGGACCCCGAGGATGGACATGATCATGGGTTCCATGAGGCTCGTGAGGCCGTCCACGGCGGCGTCCACCTCCTCCTCGTAGTAGGTGGCTGCTTTGTCGAGCATCTCGTCGAGTGCGCCGGACTCCTCGCCGATGGAGACCATCTGCAGCACCATGTTCGGCCAGACGCCGGTGGCGCGCATGGCGAAGGTGAGCTGCGTTCCGCCCTCCACATCGTTGGCGACCTGGTCCACGGCGTTGCGGAAGACCACGTTGCCGGTGGCGCCGGAGACGGACTTCAGGGCGTCCACCAGCGGCACACCCGCCGCGAACGTGGTCGAGAGCGTACGCGCGAAGCGCGCCACCGAGGACTTCATGATGAGGTCGCCGGCGATGGGCGCCTTGAGCAGCGCCCGGTCAACGCTGTTGCGAACCTTCTCCGAGCGTTTCATCAGCTGCCCGAAGCCGTAGATGGCGAGGCCTAAGCCGATCACGAACACGAACCAGTAGGCCTGCGCCAGCTCGGACAATCCGATCACCCACTGGGTGAAGGCGGGGAGCTCGGCACCGAAGCCCTGGAAGATCTCCTCGAACTGGGGCACCACCTTGATCAGCAGGATGCCTGACACGATGAAGGCGATGACGATGACCGCGATGGGATAAGTCATCGCGCTCTTGATCTTCGCCTTCAGGGCCTCGGTCTTTTCCTTGTAGGTCGCGATCCGCTCAAGCATGGTCTCCAGCGCACCGGACTGCTCGCCTGAGTCCACCAGGTTGCAGAACAGGTCGTCGAAATAGTCCGGGTGCTTGCGGATGGAGCTCGCGAAGGCGTTGCCCGAGGAGACGTCGTCGCGGATTGCCCGGATCAGTTCCTTCATTTTCTTGTTGTCCACACCGTCGGCGACGATGTCGAAGGACTGCACCAGCGGTACGCCGGCCTTCATCATGGTGGCCATCTGCCGCGTGAACAGGGCGATGTCGACGGGCTTGATCTTGCCGCCCAATTTGAACAGCGAGAGGCCCTCGCTCTTCTTTTTCACCTTGGTCGCGCTGATGCCCTGCTTGCGCAGTTCCACCTTCACCGCGGTCGGATTGACCCCTGGGATTTCCCCCTTGGTCCGCTTCCCCTTGCGGTCGGTACCCTCGTAGCTGAATACGGCGCTTTCGGCCATGTCCCCGTTTCCTCGTTCAGTGACCCATGGTCACGCGGCTGACCTCGGCCAGGCTGGTTACGCCCTGCTTGGCCTTCAACAGACCGGAACGGTGCAGATCATTGAAGCCCTCGGCACGCGCGGCGTCTGCGATCTCGATCGCATTGCCATCCTCCATGATGATGCGCTGCAATGGCTTCGTGATCTTCACCACCTCGTAGATGCCGACCCGACCCTTGTAGCCCGCCGTGCACTTGTCACAGCCCTTGGGGTTCGGTTCGTAGAGTTCGAGGCTTTCCACCTCGTCCTCCCTGAAGCCTAGTTCAAGAAGTGCCTCCCGTGGGACTTCCTGCCGCTGTTTGCAACTGTTGCACAATCTCCGCGCCAGACGCTGGGCGATGATCAGATTCACAGAGGTGGCAATGTTGAACGACGGCACACCCATGTTGCGCAGGCGCGTGAGGGTTTCCGGGGCCGAGTTCGTGTGCAGCGTGGACAGCACCATGTGCCCGGTCTGAGCGGCCTTGATGGCGATTTCGGCGGTCTCGAGGTCGCGGATTTCGCCGACCATGACGATGTCCGGATCCTGGCGCAGGAAGGATCTCAGCGCGGCCGCGAAGTCCAGACCGACCCGGGCGCTGACATTGACCTGATTGATGCCTTCGAGATTGATTTCCACCGGGTCCTCGGCGGTGGCGATGTTGCGCTCCGTGGTGTTGAGGAT
>REEU01000219.1 GCA_007694905.1 Gammaproteobacteria bacterium
GTCAGTGGGAGCTGACGTCGCCCGCAGGGCGGCGTCGCGATCGCAGACTGATCCAAAACCCGGCGCCACGACCATCGCCACGCCCGCTTCGCGGACGTCAGCTCCCACTGATGCCTCGCGTACATCGCTGTTGTTCCGTCCGCGAAAGCGTGGACAATCACTCGTGAGGGGATTGCGGAACGTGGTGCGGCTGAGAGGACTTGAACCTCCACGGGGCTAGCCCACTGGAACCTAAATCCAGCGCGTCTACCAGTTCCGCCACAGCCGCTCGCGGGAGGCGACCTTAGCACAACGCAACGTGCTCAGGACCCCACCCGGTAGCGCAGCTTGATCACCAGCAGATCCTCCAGCGGGTCGCGCCAGGCGGAACTGGCGAGATTGGAGAAGCTGTCATCGCCGAGCAGGGCGCGCCGGTCCGCCTGCCGGGTGTAGACCACAAACAAGTCCGACAGCGGCGCGAACTCCCAGCGATAACGCACCTGAAACGCGTACTGCGAGACGGAGAAGTCGCTGCTCGGCGGCAGACCCGCTGCCTCGTCACGATCAATCGGGACGAGGTTTCCGGGTTCATCCGGAATCTGGAATAACGACTGCTCCTGGGCACGAATCGCCACCCACTGCAGCGACACGCGGAATTGCTGCCGGGCGCTGAGGAAGTATTCGACGGAAGCGCGAGGCTGCCAATACCTGGCATCGAAGGTCGCCATCACATTGTCGCGCTGGTGCAGCAGCCAACCGTCCCGGTCCCGGTAGAGCAGGTTCAACACCACGTTGAAACGGTCTGTCGGTCGCCACGTCAGCCGACCCTCGACAAAAGCGTTGTCGCCGCCAAGATCCTCCTGCGCCCAGCCGGCACCGACGCCCCAGCTCAAAGTCTGCGTAGGATCCGAATCCCACTGTGCACTGAAGTCGGCGCGGCCCTTCCTGCGGAAGATACCGTTGCCGAAGCTGTTGAGGTCGTCGAACGCGCGGAAAAAGTAGTTCGCCCGCGTCGTCAACCGCGACAGGTTGTTCACGGTCAGGCGGTTGGAGACGAAGACGCCGCCGTCGTTGAAGCGATCCTCGCTGACACTGCGCTGGAGGAAGCCGCGGATGTCGAATTCGTTGTTGCGGGCCCAGGTCAGGTTGGGCGAGCTGAGCTGGAAGGAACTGCGCACGCGATAGTGGTCATTGCGCTGCAGGAAGCCGAGTTCGTTGATGTCGAACTTCTCATCGAAGTACTCGAAGCCGAGACGCTGGGTCATCCCGCGCCGGAAGCTGTAGTCGAAATCGACGAAACCCCCGTAGCCGGTACCGACGCCATCCACATCCGATGTCATCACCTGGCCGTCCATCTTCACGCGGCCATCCCGCGTCAGGTAATGCCAGTCGAAGCCGTGGGCGATGGCGTCGCCCTGCGGATGCCACACCGCCGTGGACAGGAGGCCAAGGCCCACGTAGGCACCGCCAGGATTGTGCTCCCAGAGCACGCGGGCGATGCCGTAGTCGCTGCCGTCCTGCCGCACCCGGCCGGTGTCGGCGAGATCGAGCCCCGTATCGTCCTCCACCGCAGCCAGCACACCGTAGCGCACCTGACCGATCTGACCGGTGAGCTGCACCGCACCGAGCAGATCCACGGGCCGGTTGCGATCGCGCTGCGACACCTCCTCGCCCGGCGCCAGATCGTCGGGCGGACGCGGTTTGCCGCCGATACGGCGGGTGTTGACCATCGCGTAGGGTGCCCCGGCCTGGCCCACCGCCGTACCGCGCGTATCCGCGCGCGGAGTCGCGAAGAAGATCTGCTGACCCTCGAGGAAGAACAGCCGTTTCTCGGGAAAGAACGTTTCCGTGGCCGTGAGGTTGATCACCACGTCGTCGGACTCGACGTTGCCGAAGTCGGGATTCAAGGTCCCGGTGAGCTGAAAGTTCGACGACGGGCGCCAGAACACCTCGGCACCCAGACGGGTTCGCAGCTTGTCATCGACCCAGTCCTGGGACACCGCTGCAAACGGGTAGATGCTGTACTGCTGCCTCGGGGCCACGCCCCGCATCTCGATGCGCTGCAGCGCGGACATGAACTGCGGCACGGTGTCCGGCAGCGCCGGCCAGCCGTAGCGCTCGTCCCGGGCCGCCACGACCCGGGAGACGAAGATCCCCATCTGGCGGGCATCCTCCGCACTCGGCATGGACACCACACCCCAGGGAATGAAGAACTCCGCGGTCCAGCCGAAATCGGTGCGCTGACTGCGACCCACCCAGGGCCCGTCCCAGTCGCTCGCGAACTGCCGCTCCGGAAGCACGGTGCCGTCGAGCAAGGAATCGCCGAGCGCAATGCCAAACCAGTTGCCGTAGCGGCCCTCGCCGGAGGTGTCCAACGTCACCGTGACGGTGTCCCGGTTCAGCGCACGCTGATCGCGCCCGGACAGGCGCTCGATCAGCGTCGCCGGCGGCTGGTGCATCTCCGCGCCGATGTACAGCCCGCGGTCATCGTAGGCGAGACGAATGAAGGTCTCGAATTCAGGGCGGGCAAGGGTATCCGGATCGATGACGCGGAAGTCACCGTGAGCAGGCAAGTTCTGCCAGATGGGTTCATCAAGGGCGCCGTCGATCTCGATGGCGGCGTCTTCGGCGGTGAGCCGGACAATGGGAATGGCATGCTTCGGCCCTGACCACGCCAGGACACCTGAAGACTCGCCCGCAGCCAACGGCGACGCGCCCAGCATCGCCACCAGCCAGCAGATGCTGACTGTCCCTCTCCCCATGCTTGAACTTTTAACGACTCTCGCGCCCGGATACAAGCCGCGCGTGGCGGCACGACCCGCGCAGCGCACCTACTCATCGACGGGAGCTCTGGTCACGGGCGCGAGAGAAGAAAAACGGCACGCGTCTGGCAGGTGTTCCGGAGGCGTCCCAACTCAGGGATCCAGCGCCGCCGCCTCGCGCCTTGTGGGTGCGTAGCGACCCACCCGCGCCCCAATTTGGCGCGACCAGCCGACCGGAGCACGCCGCCCTTGGAACAGATCAGCCCACCAGCCATTGAGCCGCCATCGATCCTGCTGACGCTGACCGAAGGCCTGCGCATTGCCGGCGAGCTGACGGCGCTGCTGGCCACCTGGAACTGGCTGTGCAAGCAGCCGAAGGGCGACGGCCATCCGGTGCTGGTGCTGCCCGGATTCACAGCAGGGGACGCCTCGACGCTGTTCCTGCGCCGATTCCTGCGCGAACTCGAGTACGAAGTGCTGCCCTGGGACCTCGGTACCAATACCGGCGAGACCTACCTGCTGCCAAGGCTCTACACGCGCATCAACACCATCATCAAGTCCACCGACGCGCCGTTCAGCATCATCGGCCAGAGCCTCGGCGGCGTGTTCGCACGCGAACTGGCCCGCAGCTTTCCGAGCCACGTGCGCTCGGTGATCACGCTGGGCAGTCCGTTCCGAACCCGGGACGGCGAAGGCACGAACAGCGTCGTCCGCCGCATGTTCGAACGCTCCGCCACCATCCGTCCCGCAGAGCGGGTGCGCATGGGCCTGCTGCCGGACAGCTCGCGCCCGCCGCCGGTGCCGAGCACGGCGATCTACTCGCGCAGCGATGGCGTTGTCGCCTGGGAACTGTGCCGCGAATACGAAGGCGAGACGGCCGAAAGCGTCGAGATTTTCGGCAGTCACACCGGCATGTCGCTCAATCCGCTGGTGTTCTGGATCCTGGCCAACCGCCTGGCGCAGCCGGAGGGTGCCTGGAAGAAACTGGATCGCGACGCCTATCGCCGGGCCTTGTGGGATCTGTCCCTGGCACCCCTTCGCGACTTCCCCCGCATGCAGTGCATGCACCCTCTGCGCAGCGGCAACTGACGGGCCGGTAGCCGCTGACTGATCAGCACGCGCTCAATAGTTCAGCGCGAAGCGACTGACGACGCCGGAGACGTAACGCACCAGGGAGCGCGGCTGCCATTTCGCCCAGGCAGCGGTGAGCTGAGGGCCGAGGCCGGTGATCCGAACCGCTTCGCCCTGCTGCATGGCCTCCCAGGCATCCCGTGCCACCTCGCTCGGCGCCTGCAGCATGTAGCGCGGCAACTCGTTGGCGCCGAGATCCGCGAGCATGTCCGTACGGGTGATGCCGGGGCACAGCGCCGTCGCCGTGACGCCACTGTTGCGTAGCTCCTCCGACAGCGCTTCGGTGAATGACAGCACGTAGGCCTTCGACGCTGCATGCACGGCCAAGCCGGGAATGGGCTGGAATGCGGTCACACCCGCCAGATTGAGGATGCGGCCGCGGCCGCGTGCGAGCATACCCGGCAGCATGCCGTGGGTGAGTACGGTGAGCGCGCGTACGTTGACATCCACCTGCGCCGTCACCGACTGCCGATAGCTGACGGCGAAACGGCCGCTGGCCGCCAGTCCCGCATTGTTGACCAGCACATCCGGCTCCAGCTTGAGCTCGTCGATCTGCCCCAGCACCGCCGCGACACCCTCGCCGGTGGCCAGATCCGCCGCCAGCGAAATCACATTGACCCCGTAGACGCTGCGCAGACTGTGGGCGTGTGCATCGAGTCCGGCCTGAGCGCGCGCGATGAGCAACACGTCGTGATTCTCCAGCGCGAGCCGCTCGGCAATGGCAGCGCCAATACCGCGAGAGCCGCCCGTCACGACTGCCAGCGGGCGCGGCTTGGATTTGAACGAAGATGAAACATCGGCAGGCGGCATCAGGTGTGCTCCGGAACCAGGACCACCTGAGTGCAGCAAGAACCGCACCACGGCGTTGCACGGCTGCGGGTATGATGACCGCTCAACCCGCAGCCAGCAGGAGCCATCCGCATGATCACGTTGTACCACTGCCCGGAGGCCCGCTCTCAGCGCTCCCTGTGGCTGCTCGAGGAACTCGGCATCCCGTTCGAGCTGGTAGAACTCGACTTCTCCCAGAAGGTGCTGCGCGGACCGGCGTATCTGGCCATCCATCCGCTGGGCCGCGTGCCCTGCCTCGTGGACGGCGAGCTCACCCTGTTCGAATCCGGCGCCATCACCCAGTACCTCTGCGAGCGCTACGACGAGGGGGCCCTCCACCGCGCGCCGGGCCATCCGGAGCGTTGGCAGTGGCTGCAGTGGGTGCACTATGCCGAGACCATGGCAGTGCACGGCGCCAGCATGGTCCAGCAGACTGTGATCATCGCGCCACCGGACCGCTCACCCGTGGTGCAGAAGCTGGAGAGCCGCCGCCTGGACAAGGCGCTGGGCGTCGTTGATCAGCAGCTCGCCGATCGTGACTGGCTGCTCCCCAGTGGTTTTTCTGCGGCCGACGTCAGTGTCGGCTACAGCGTCCATCTGGCGCATAAGTTCGTCCCACTCGACGCGCACACGCACGTGGTGGACTACTACCGGCGCATCAGAGAACGGCCCGCCTTCAAGCGCTCGCTGGGCAGCCGCGCCGACGCCCGGAAGCTACGCGCATGACTGCGATGAGCGTGCCCGCCGTCAGCGCCGCAACAGCCGGCGCCATCCTCCTGCTGCAGATGATCCTGATGATCAACGTCGGCCGTCACCGCACCCGGACCCGGACCCTACTCGGAGATGGAACGGACCCGGCGCTGCAACGATCTATTCGCGTACACGCGAACCTCGCTGAGAACGCAGCTCTGTTCCTGGTGGGTTTCGCATTGCTGGAACTGATCACGGGTCCCAGCGGGCTCCTGATCGGACTGTGTACCGTGTTCGTGCTCGCGCGCATCGCGCATGCCGTCGGTCTGAGCCGGACCGATGGCCCCAATCCGGGTCGCTTCCTCGGCGCGCTGGGTACGCTTGTGGTCGGCGCGATCACCGCGGGCGCACTGCTGTGGTACGGCGGTCGCGTGTTGCTGGCTTAATCCCGACAGGTTGCCAGCCCGCATCGCTACGCGAAGCGCGCTAGTGAGCCATGCGCAGCAGCGCCAGACCCAGAGAGGCAAGGGACGCCAGCAACGCCAGAACGAGACCGA
Organism: Gammaproteobacteria bacterium; assembly: GCA_007694905.1. Taxonomy (GTDB): domain Bacteria; phylum Pseudomonadota; class Gammaproteobacteria; order Pseudomonadales; family Azotimanducaceae; genus SLTB01. Next base: position 5,948 of record REEU01000219.1, read on the forward strand.
CCCAGAGTTGCGGTGCGAGCAGCATGCTCATGCGGGACACCGCCGGAAACGCGAACGTGGTCGGCATCGCCGCGATCTTGAATGCGTGGGCGTCGAAGACACCCTCCATGGTCACCAGCTCAGCCAGATCCCGACGACTCCGGTAGCGCACGAGCCCCAGCGCCGTCCAACCCGGGTCCGCTTCCACATTCCACGCATCCACGTAGCCCCCGACCTTGCCGACCACCAGCACCGGATGGCTCGCCCGTCGCAGCGCCGCACCCAGAAACACTTTCGAATAATCCTCGAGCAGATCGGCGGCGGGCCGCGCCACCCCCGTCACCGGATCGGGCACCGGATCGCGGGCGAGCTTGATCAGATTGACCATCAAGAAGGCGCGCCCGTCATCGTTCGCCAGGAATCGGACCACGGCCTCCGCCTCCGGCGTGCCCGCCACCGGTGACGCCTCGAGCAACCCGCGATACTTCGACACCTCCGCCTCGGTGAGGGGTGCGCGCCAGTTCTGATACCAGACGACAAACAGGCCGTAGGCGACGAGCGCCACGACCCACGGCATCAGCAGCTTGATCATCGGTCACCCCCCGCCCGCAATGTTATGACATATATTATGTCATTTTATGACGAGCAGCCATGCCGGCAAGAGGCAACGTTCAGCCCGGAACCGTGACGTCTCTGAGCAGAGGCAGGTAGCCGCGCGGAAAGTGGACCTCGGCATAGAAGCCCTTCTCCTGCAGCAAGCGATGCAGCGCCCGCAACCGGTAAATCGGGACGCTGGGCAGCAGATGGTGCTCGAGGTGGTAGCTGACCTGATGCGGACAGATGAACAGCCGCGCGAGCCAGCCTGGTGCGATGGTACGCGTGTTGCGGCGGGGATCCGCATCGTAGAGATCCGGCACCGCGCCATGCTCACCGACCTGACGGATGCGACTGACCAGCGGATTCACGCAGATGAAGGCCACGATCCAGAGCAGGTACAGCCAGCCGTAACCAAGGCCCGCAAGCAGCGCCAGCAGCAGGACGTTGAAGCCGAGGCCGCGCAGCAGCGCGGCGCGCGTCTCGCCGTCGAGCTGGTGCACATTCGAAAGTCCCTGACCGATGCGCTTGACGGTTCGCCAGCCGGTCTGACCCGAGATGTCGCGCCACAGTTTCCGGCGCAATCGCGAGCGCGGGATCGGATAGTCCCGATAGTTGGCAAGGTCCGGGTCCTCGGACGTCCCCGCAAGACGATGATGCTCGAGATGACCACGCATATAGGCCGCCACGTTGCCGAAGGTGGGTGGCGCAATCAACCACTTGCCGACCCAGTCATTCACGGCCCGGGAACGAAACAGAAGACGGTGTCCGGCCTCGTGCATGAGGATGCCGAAACCGAGTTGCCGTGCACCCAGCAGCAGCATCGCCAGCAGGATGGTCAACGGGTTCGGCCATAGCGCAGCCAAGGCGAACGCCCCTGCCACGATCAACCCGTTGCTGAGCAGTAGCCACGCAGCGCGCAGGTCGCTCTTCGCCGTGACGGCGTCGAGTTCATCAGCGGTGAGTACTTCGCGTACGTTCGTCATGGTCGTCCCGTTCAGCCTGCCTGAACCAGTTGCGGTCGCGGTGTTGCAAGCGGTGCATCTTCCCCGGCATGGGCCCAGACCCGGCGACCGAGCGCATCGTAGTCCAGCATGGCGGCGCTGAGACGGGCCCGCTCGGTGACATCGATCAACTCGGCCGGCAGCAGCGGATCCTTGGCCAGCCGGTGCACCACTTCACCACCGAGTGTGAAGCTTTTGAGCATGGCCTCGGCCAGCGTCAATTGCTCGAGCTGCCGGGCACTGCTGTCCAGCCGCTCGCGGAGATCCACGTAGGCCTCCTCCAGAGCCGTCGGGTGCCAGCTGCGCAGCCACGCAGCCGCCGCGACGTCCTGCGGTCGACCCGGAAAAATGAGCACGTCCGGCGCCAGACCGATGCCGGCACCCAGCTCCTCGAGCGCTGCCTGATCGCAGCTGAGGTTGTCCGGACGGGACCAGAGACCGTTGCGTACCTCGCGGAAACCGAGTGCGTCCAGCGCCCAGTGACTGCCGGCCACCTCACCCTGGGGATGGGCGAACAGCCAACGACCGGGCTGCCAGGGGCGGACCCTCGCCTCACCCAGCCGCCAGCGCTCCACGAACGCATGCAAGCGGTCACCCTGGGCAGCAAGACGGTAGCGCCCGCGCTCCGGGCTTTCGATCAGCCCACGCGCAAGCAGGCGAGACAATGTCACCCGGATCCGGTTTTCGGGAAAGCCGAACACGGCGCCATAGCGAATCAGCGCCTGGGCGGAATTCTCATGGCCGTCGGCGCTGCGCAGCAGGTCGAGCATGACGGCAGCGGGTCGGGTGCGATCATGGGACACGGGGGGCTCCATCGTTACGCGAACCTTACAAAACCAGCTTCTATCTCGTCAATAACGTAATAACTTCGCCGGCAGCATCCGCATCTGCGGGGTCCAACGCGACTGGTGGCTGAACGTCGTTGTGGGAGACGGCGGGCGCCGCAGGCGACGCCGCGATAACGAAGCGCTCTCAAGCCGCGACCCCATCGGCCCGTCCGCGCTGCGCGCGGCCTGGGCACTCCCACATCCGCGCGGCCTGGGCACTCCCACATCCGCGCGGCCTGGGCACGCCCACAATCGCGTTGATGACGCGTCGATTCGCAATACCATGTGCGCCTGAGCCCGTGCGGCGAGCAGTGCCGGCCGCGTTCTGTCTACAATGCGGGCCATGAACAGCGCCGACACTCCGCTCTCCATCCTCAGGGAAACCTACGGCTTCGACGCCTTTCGCGGCGAGCAGGCCGCCGTCATTGATGCGGCCATGGCCGGACGCGATGCGCTGGTGCTCATGCCCACCGGCGCCGGCAAGTCCGTCTGCTACCAGATTCCCATGCTCGCCCGACCCGGGGTCGGCATCGTCATCTCGCCGCTCATCGCTCTCATGCAGGATCAAGTGGATGCGCTGCGGGAGCAGGGCGTGGCCGCAGATTTCCTGAACTCGTCCCTGCCACCGGACGAGCAGCGGGCCGTCGTCGAGCGGCTGCGCAGCGGCAGCACGAAGCTGCTGTACATCGCGCCGGAACGCCTGCTGCAGACACGCACCCTGGACGAGTTCACCACGCTCACCGTCGCCTTGATCGCCATCGACGAGGCCCACTGCGTCTCCCAGTGGGGCCATGACTTCCGCCAGGACTATCTCGGCCTGCACGTGCTCGCCGAACACTTTCCCGGCGTGCCGCGCATGGCCCTCACCGCAACGGCGGATGCGCGCACCCGCGAGGAAATCGTCACCCGCCTCGACCTGAACGACCCTGCCCGCTTCGTCGCCAGCTTCGATCGGCCCAACATCCGCTATCGGGTGAGTCCCAAGCTCGACCCGAAGCGGCAGCTCGAACACTTCCTCGCAGGCCACGAGCAGGAAGCCGGCATCGTCTACTGCATGAGCCGCAAGAAGGTGGAAGCGACTGCCGAGTGGCTGTCCGCCTCAGGCCGCGTCGCCCTGCCCTACCACGCCGGACTGCCCGCCGATGTGAGATCCGCGCACCAGCAGCGCTTCCTGCGGGAGGACGCGGTGATCATGGTGGCCACCATCGCCTTCGGCATGGGCATCGACAAGCCCGACGTCCGCTTCGTCGTCCATCTCGACCTGCCGAAGAGCATGGAGGCGTACTATCAGGAGACCGGGCGTGCCGGGCGCGACGGCCTCCCGGCAGAAACCCTGCTCCTGTTCGGCCTGCAGGACGTGGTGCGTCTGCGGCAGATGGTGGACGAATCCGAGTCCGGCGAGGATCGCAAGCGCGAGGAGCGGCGCAAACTCGACGCCCTGCTCGGCTGGTGCGAGATCACCACCTGCCGCCGCCGCGCGCTGCTGGCCTACTTCGGCGAGCAGCCGGAAGCCGACTGCGGCAACTGCGACATCTGCCTGGATCCTCCGGAGACCTTCGACGCCACCGTGGCGGCACAGAAGCTCCTGTCCTGCGTCTTCCGAACCGGCCAGCGATTCGGCGCGGCACATGTCATCGACGTGCTGCGCGGCAATGCCACGGACAAGATCCGGCAGCACCACCACGACGAACTGTCCACCTTCGGCATCGGTGACGAACTCGATGCCAAGGGCTGGCGTTCCGTGCTGCGTCAGCTGCTGGTGCAGGGCTATCTGGAAGCGGATGCCTCCCGCTTCGGCGCCCTGGTGCTGACACCCCGCGCGAAGCCGCTGCTGCGCGGTGATGAGCAGCTGGTGCTGCGCCGCGATGCGGTCGCTGCAAAGTCGGCACGGGTACGCAGCGGAGGGAGTCGAGCCGCGGGCAGCGTCGAGCACACGATATCGGCCGCCGAACAACCGCTGTGGGAGGCGCTGCGCAACTGCCGGCGGGAGCTCGCCGACGAAGCCGGCGTACCGCCCTACGTCATCTTCCACGACAGCACCCTGCTGGAGATGCTGCAGCATCGGCCGGAGTCGCAGGCCGAACTGCTGGCACTCAACGGCGTCGGTCAGACCAAGCTCGAGCGCTTCGGCGACGCCTTCCTCGAGGTGCTGCAACGCGCGCAGCACGAAGCTGCCGCGCCGTGAGCGCTCAGGTGGTCATCATCGGCGCAGGCGCCGCGGGCATCGCCGCAGCCCGACGTCTGCTTGCCGAACGGGTCAACGTCCACGTCATGGAAGCCGAGGCCATTCCGGGTGGCCGCTGCATCACCGACACGACCAGCCTCGGCCACCCCTTCGACCGCGGCGGCTCCTGGATCCACTCGGCGGCCATCAACCCCATGGCGGAACTGGCCCGCGAGCAGCGCGCCGAGACCATCGAGGACGACCCCGGCGCCCTGCGTGCCGTGGTCCGGGAGGGTAAGCGCCTGAACGACACGGAGTTCGAGGCCTACGTTTGCGCATGGCGAAGTCTCGCCGACGCGCGAGCTCGCACAACCACCGCGTCCGGCGACCCGGCCATGGACAGCTTCGTACCCGGCGAACCATGGGGTCCGTACATCCGTCATGTCGTCGCGATGCTCTCAGGCGTGGACCCCGCGGCCTGCTCCGCCGAGGATTTCAGCCGCTTCGAACACGCGCCCGGCGAGTGGCTGCTGCCTCAGGGCCAGGGTAGCCTGCTGGCCGCGGCCGCGGATGGCTTACCGATCGCATTCGAGAACCCCGTGCACCGCATCGACTTCGGTAGCGATCCGATCCGGGTGAACACCCGACGCGGCGAGCTCGAGGCCGCCGCGGTGATCGTCACGGTATCCACGGCCGTGCTCGCCGCCGGCACGCTGACCTTCGACCCCGAATTGCCTGCATGCCTGCTCGAAGCCATCGACGGGCTGCCCCTGGGCCTGCTCAACAAGGTGGGTATCGCGGTGCGTAAAGACTCTCCGCTGGCGGCACCCGGTCCCGTGCTGATGCATCACGCCTCGGCGGATGAAGCGGTCATGATCAGGCCCGGCTTCGCCCATCAGCCCGTGGTCTGCGGTTTCGTCGGCGGCGGGTTTGCGGATGCCCTCGAACGTGAGGGGGCCGGTGCTGCAACGGAGGCCTGCCTGGAAAGCCTGCGCGCACTCTACGGCGGTACGATCAAGCGCGATCTCGGGCCGAGCCTGGAGACCACATGGCGCAGTCATCCGTGGAGTCTCGGGGCCTATTCCGCCGCCTTGCCCGGCCACTCGGGTGCCCGCGCCGTACTCGCGGCGGGCGTGGACCGGCGGCTCCTGTTCGCCGGCGAGGCCACGGACCCGACGCTGTTTTCCAGCGTAGGTGGTGCTTGGCGCAGCGGCATTCGCGCCGCGGAGCAGTATCTCGAAGCCATCGGTCAGGGGAGCCTGCCGGCGTGAAGAAACACTACTGGCTGATGAAGTCGGAACCGGACGTGTTCGGCTACGAGCATCTGGTGGCCGCAGCGGGGCAGTCCGAACTGTGGGATGGCGTGCGCAACTATCAGGCACGCAATCTCATGCGGGAGATGAAGGTGGGGGACCGTGCGCTGTTCTACCACTCCAGAACCCGTCCGCCTCACGTGTTCGGCGTCATGGAGATCGTGCGCGAAGCGGTACCGGATCCGACCCAGTTCGACCCCGAATCCTCGCACTACGATCCCGGCTCCGATCCGGACGATCCGCGCTGGTGGGCTGTCACCGTGCGTGCGCTGGCGCCCCTGAAGCAAATCGTCAGTCTCGATGAACTCAAGGCGAATTCGAAACTCGCCGACATGCGCATCGTGCAGCGCAATCAGCGGCTGTCGGTGCAGCCCGCCACCCGCGCCGAGTTCGACGAAGTCATCCGTATGGGCGGCGGCCTCGCCAAGCCCTGAGCGCCACGCCCGCTGTGCGGACGTGCGCTCCCACTGACCGTTCCTAGAATCTTGCGCTACACCAGTGGGAGCTGACGTCGGCCCAAGGCCGGCGTCGCGATCGCGGACTGCCCCCAGATTCGGGCGCGACGCCAATCGCCAC